>JAUNTP010000044.1:0-12879 GCA_030538585.1 Mobilicoccus sp. | reverse complement strand
TGAGCGCCGTCGTCTTGATGGACTCCGGTGCCCGGCTCCCGCGGATGGACGCGCGGGCGAGGTCGGCGATGACCTCGTCGTCGAGGCCGTGGACGTGGCGGGCGGTTTCGTATTGGTCGGCGAGGCGTGAGCCGAAGAGGAGGGGGTCGTCGGCGCCCAACGCGATCTGCGCCCCGGCGTCGATGAGGTCTCGCAGCGGCACCTCATACGGGGTGTCGTAGACACCGAGGGCGACGTTGCTGCCGGGGCACACTTCGAGGGTGACGCCGCGCTCGACGACGTCGGCGAGTACGGCGGGGTCCTCGATGCTGCGGACGCCGTGACCGATGCGGTCGGGTCGCGCGGAGTCGAGGGTGGCGCGGACGGCGTCGGCGCCGAGAAGTTCGCCGCCGTGCGGCACGATGGCGAGGTCGGCCTTGCGGGCGATGCGGAACGCGCCCTCGAACTCCTCGACGTGGCCGCGGCGTTCGTCGTTGGAGAGACCGAACCCGACGACCTCGCCGGGGCCGTCGCCGGCGTACCGGGCGGCGAGGCGGGCAAGGGTGCGCGCGTCGAGAGGGTGACGGACTCGGCTGGCGGCCACGACGACACCGACGCCGATCTCGCCGGACTCGGTGATGCGGCGCGCCTCGTCGAGGACGATCTCCAGGGCAGCCTGCAGCCCGCCGACGTGGGGGGCGTAGCTGGTCGGATCGACTTGGATCTCCAGCCAGCGTGAGCCTTCGACGGCGTCGTCGGCGGCGGCTTCGGCGACGAGGCGGCGCATCGCGTCCTCGGTGCGAACGCAGGCGCGGGCGGCGTCGTAGAGGCGTTGGAAGCGGAACCAGCCGCGGTCGTCGGCGGCGGTGAGGTCCGGCGGCCAGTCGCGCACGAGCGCGCCGGGCAGGCGCACTCCCTCCTGCTCGGCGAGGTCGGTCAGCGTCGCGAACCTCATCGACCCGGTGAAGTGCAGGTGCAGATGCGCTTTGGGGAGCGCGAGCAGTGGCCTCACGCTCTCCAGTGTCACAGACGCGCCGGTCCGCCCCGACGCGGCATCACTGCAGGCGGAGGGGCCTGCGGGCGTGGCCGGTTGGCATCGGGGCGCCGTTCTCCCGTATGCTCTCCGTCTGGGTGAGCATCGGTGCGCGACTGCGTGCTGCCTCTCATCCGTAGGGCAATAGCTCAATTGGTAGAGCACTGGTCTCCAAAACCAGCGGTTGGGGGTTCGAGTCCCTCTTGCCCTGCGAGTACCGGAAGAACGTCGAACGAAGGGGCCTCGCCGACACGTGCATCACGCGGGTGGCGCAGACCCCCAGGAGATGAGGCACAGGTGAGCGAGCAGGGCTCGACGGCGACGACGTCGTCCGCGCGAGAACGACGCCCACAGGGTGGCAACCCGGTCACGCGGTTCTTCTCGTCGATCGTGCTGTTCTTCAGCCAGGTTCTGGACGAGATCCGTAAGGTCGTTCGGCCCACGCGTAAGGAGCTGACGACGTACACGATCGTCGTCATCGCCTTCGTGAGCATGGTCATGGTGTACGTGATGGGTCTGGACGCGATCTTCACCCGCGTCGTGGCCTGGGTTTTCGCCGGCACCACCTGACCGTCCGTACCGCCCTACCGTCCGAGACGACGCGGCCCGCAGCATCTGCGCGACCGGCCGCTGTGAGGAAGTGAGTTCGCCCGTGACCGATGCGGAGCAGCAGCCCGAGACGCCCGAGGAGGGTGTCGAGGTGTCGTCGACCGAGCCCCCGTTCGAGGAGCAGGGTGGCGACGTCGACACCGAGGGCGTCGACGAGTCGGTTGAGGTCGACGAGTCGGTTCAGCAGGACGAGAGCGCCGACGAGTCGGCAGCCGACGACGTGAGTGCGAGCGACGAGGTTGGCGACGTCTCTGCTGACGACGCCGCGGTGGACGCCGAGGAGGCGGACGAGGACCCGGTGGAGGCGCTGCGTCAGGAGCTGAGGTTCCTGCCTGGCGACTGGTACGTCATCCACTCCTACGCGGGGTATGAGAACCGCGTGAAGCAGAACCTCGAGCAGCGTGTCACCTCGCTGAACATGGAGGAGTACATCTTCCAGGCCGAGGTGCCGATGGAGCAGGTCACCGAGATCAAGAACGGCCAGAAGAAGACGGTGCGTCGGGTGCGGATGCCCGGGTACGTTCTGGTGCGTCTCGACCTCACCGACGAAAGCTGGGGCGCGGTGCGTCACACCCCGGGTGTCACCGGGTTCGTGGGCAACGCTCACCAGCCGGTGCCACTGAGCCTCGATGAGGTCCTGTCGATGCTGGCCCCGCAGGTCGAGCAGGCCGCGGCTGCGGCGGCACCTGCGGCGGCGAGCCGTCCGTCGAGTGCGGCGGCGTCGGGTCCGGCTCCGGTCATCGACTTCGAGGTGGGGGAGTCCGTCACCGTCATGGAGGGTCCGTTCGAGACCCTGCCCGCGACGATTTCGGAGATCCTGCCCGAGCAGAGCAAACTCAAGGTGCTCGTGTCCATCTTCGGCCGGGAGACGCCGGTCGAGTTGGGCTTCAATCAGGTCGCGAAGATCTGATCCTCCCAACTGTCGGTCCGGTGTTCGCCGGCCGATGACACAAGGGTGGCCTACGGGCTGCTCATGGCAACCGGGTCATCGCCCCAGGCGTGGGCCCACGAACAGAAAGTGAGGGACGGCCATGCCTCCCAAGAAGAAGGTTTCCGGGTACATCAAGCTGCAGATCCAGGCGGGTGCGGCGACGCCGGCTCCGCCGGTCGGTCCGGCGCTGGGTCAGCACGGTGTCAACATCATGGAGTTCGTCAAGGCGTACAACGCCGCGACGGAGTCCCAGCGCGGCAACGTCATCCCGGTCGAGATCACGGTGTACGAGGACCGCTCGTTCACGTTCATCACCAAGACCCCGCCGGCTGCGGAGCTCATCAAGAAGGCGGCGGGTGTCGCCAAGGGTTCGGGCGAGCCGCACAAGACGAAGGTCGCCAACCTGACCGACGACCAGGTGCGTGAGATCGCCGAGCAGAAGATGGCCGACCTCAACGCCCACGACATCGAGCAGGCGAAGAAGATCATCGCGGGGACGGCCCGGAGCATGGGTATCACCGTCGGCTGACGATAGGCGAGCGAAGCGAGTCGAGGAAGCCGGCGCATCGAACACCGTCGGCTGACGATAGGCGGCGCCCCCGTTGGTTGAGGAGCGAAGCGTCTCGAAACCACCGGTACGAAGCGCAGTGCCTCCCGTCCCCGAAACCGTCGGTTCACCGGCGGTTTCGGGGTTTCTGGGCTCGTATGGCAGACTTGATCCTTGTGGCAGGGCCCGTGCGCGGCCCGGTGGACCACGACTCCGACGGCATCGCGAGCGTTCGTGGTGCCCAGTATTTCGACAACACGTCAGGAGCAGCACATGCGCAGCAAGTCCTACCGCGCGTCGGCCGAGAAGATCGACCGCAGCCGTCTGTACGCCCCTCTCGAGGCTGTGCGTCTCGCGAAGGAGTCGGCGACGACGAAGTACGACTCGACCGTCGAGGTGGCGTTCCGTCTCGGTGTCGACCCGCGTAAGGCCGACCAGATGGTGCGTGGCACGGTCAACCTGCCGCACGGTACGGGTAAGACCGCCCGCGTCCTCGTGTTCGCCAACGGCGCGAACGCGGACGCCGCTCGTGAGGCCGGCGCCGACTTCGTCGGGTCCGACGACATGCTCGAGAAGGTTCAGGGTGGCTGGCTCGACTTCGACGCCGTCGTCGCGACGCCCGACCTGATGGGTAAGGTCGGCCGCCTCGGTAAGGTCCTCGGTCCGCGTGGCCTTATGCCGAACCCGAAGACCGGCACCGTGACGATGGATGTGGCGAAGGCCGTGTCCGACATCAAGGGCGGAAAGATCGAGTTCCGCGTCGACAAGCACTCCAACCTGCACTTCATCATCGGCAAGGCCAGCTTCGACGAGCAGAAGCTCGTGGAGAACTACGGCGCGGCGCTGGAGGAGATCCTGCGTCTGAAGCCGTCGGCGAGCAAGGGCCGCTACATCACCAAGGCCACGATGAGCACGACGATGGGCCCCGGCATCCCCCTGGACCAGAACCGCACCCGCAACCTCATGACGGAGGCCGAGGAGGCCTGAGCCTTCTTCCTCTGACGCGAGCAGCGCCCGCCTCCCTTCACCGGGGGCGGGCGCTGTCGCGTTCGGTTGCTCCTCGCCTGTGTCTGACACTGGTAGTACGCTCGGGGTATGGGCGGTGTGAGCAAGCGTGATCTGAACCAGCACACGGCGGCCGTGCTGGATCAGGTGAGTGCGGAGAAAGACGTCGTCGTTACCGAGCGTGGGGTGCCGCGGTGGCGTATCAGCGCATTCCGTTCGCGTGACGACGTGCTGGTGCGTCTCGCCCGAGAGGGTCGCTATACCCCACCGACACGTGAACCGGCGCCGTGGCCTGATCACCCGGGGGGCCCGTCCTACACCGGCGAGCAGGTCGACGCTCTGATCGATGAAATGCGCGGAGACCATTGACGGATGGCCATTGTCTACCTCGACTCCTCCGTCGCGCTGCGCACCATCCTCGACGTTCCCGAACGCGAGCGTCTCACGGCCTGGATGGGTGCTCCCGGCGTCGACTTCGTGTCGTCGCGGCTGCTCCGCACGGAAGTGATCCGCGTCCTCCGTCGTGAGGAGCGGCCGCTCTTCGAGGCGACCCCTCTGCTGGATCGCGTGGGCCTGCTCGATATCACGCGGGAGACCCACGCCGTCGCCGAGTCCATCGAGCCCCACGTGAAGACCCTGGACGCGCTCCATCTGGCCAGCGCGCTCCTCATCGGTGATGAGGTCACTGTGGCCACGCACGACACCGGCATGCGTGCAGCGGCCCTCCGCGTCGGGTTGGCGGTCATCGACCCTGTTGACCCGAGCTGAGGGCGCAGGCGACAGCGCCCGCTCCCCTTTGACGGGGGCGGGCGCTGTCGCGTCCAGGGTGGGGCGTCAGGTCGTGGGTGCGCCGTCGTCCAGCCTGAGGAACTCGAGGTGGTCCTCGTACTGGTCGAGGACGTCGTGGATCACCTGTGCTCGGGTGTAGCCCATGATGTCGTAGCCCTGGCCGCCGGCGGCGAGGTGGACGCCGAGACGGGCGTGGGTGTCGCGCTGCTTCTGCATGCGTCCACCGAACGCCGGCGCGGGCACGCGGTCGATGACGACGCCGTACACGAAGGTGTGCTCGTGGGCGTCGGTCCGCAGCTCGACCGCGCGTGGGCGGTCGCCGTCCCCGTCGACGACGACCGCAGCCTCCACGCCGCGCTCGCACAACTCGGCGGCGACGTCGCGCAGCGCCGGTTTGACGACCCGCGCCAGATAGCTGCTCGCCTCGTCGGTGGACGTGACGTCGAGCGCGCGGCTGATGCGCGCCTTCCATTCGCGCGCGCCGGCGCCGTCGGTCGCGGCGCCACGCAGCGGCACGGGGTGGTGGCGGCCGTCGACGCGCAGGCCCTCGACCCGCAGCGCCCGCCACAACCCCACCATGACGAGCAGCATGACCACCCCGAACGGCAACCCCATGATGACGGTCGCGTTCTGCAGGGCGGGGATGCCGTCGACGCTGAGCATCGCGATGGTGAGCACGCCGGTGACCACGGCCCACACGATGCGCACCCACGAGGCGGCGTCCTGTTCGGGGGTGTCGCGGTGGGTGGAGAGGTTGGCCATGACGAGGGCGCCGGAGTCGGCGGACGTCACGTAGAACAGCAGGCCGACGAACGTCGACAGCCCGACGAGGAAGAACGCGCCGGGGTAGTCGAGCAGCAGGGTGTAGAAGCCGCGTTCGGGAAAGTCCATCGTCAACTGACCGAAGGCGGTGTCGCCGTCGCGGACGCGGGCGATGGCGGCGTTGCCGAAGATCGTCACCCACATGACGATGTAGGTGAACGGGATGATGAGGGTGCCGACGACGAACTGGCGGATGGTGCGGCCCTGGCTGATGCGGGCGAGGAACATGCCGACGAACGAGGCCCACGCGATCCACCACGCCCAGAAGAACAGGGTCCAGCCGGCCATCCACTCGTCGGGCCGGTCGTAGGCGAAGGTCTCCATCGTCAGGCCGGGAAAGCTGGAGACGTAGGCGCCGACGTTCATGACGATGGCGTTGAGGAGGAACTGCGTGTCTTCCACGAGCAGCACCCACAGCGCCAGCCCGATGGCGAGCAGCACGTTGAGCTGGGACAGGATGCGGATGCCCTTGTCGACACCGGAGACGGCCGAGACGGTGGCCATGGCGACGGCGAGGACGACGAGGCCGGTCTGGACGGGGATGCCCTCCTCGACGCCGAACATGATCGACAGGCCGAAGTTGAGCTGCACGACGCCGATGCCGAGTGAGGTCGCGACACCGAAGATGGTGCCCAGCATGGCGGCGGTGTCGACGGCGTCGCCGAGGCCCCCGTCGATGCGGCGCCCGGCGATGGGGTAGAGCGCCGAGCGGACCGCGAGGGGGAGGCCGCGCCGGTAGGCGAAGAACCCGAGGGCCATGCCCATGAGGCAGTACATGCCCCACCCGCTGATGCCGTAGTGGAACAGGGTCCAGGTGACACCGTCGACGGCGGCCTGCACGGTCTCGCCGTCGCCGACGGGCGGGGCGAGGTACTGCGTCACGGGTTCGGCGACGGAGAAGAACATGAGGTCGGTGCCGATGCCCGCGGCGAACAGCATCGCCGCCCATGAGAACGTGCTGAACTGCGGCGTCGAGTGGTCGGGCCCGAGTTTGATGGAGCCGTAGCGGGAGAACCCGACGACGATGACGAACACGAGCACCGCGGTGGCGAGAGCGATGTAGAACCAGCCGAGCCACCCGGTGGTCCATCCGACGGCGACGCCGATGACGTCGGCGGCCTGCTCGGGGGCGATCATCGCCCAGATGGCGACGAGCAGGACGCCGATCACGGATCCCCAGAAGACGATGGGGTTGAGACGGCCGCCGCGGGTGGCGGCGTCGTCGCGCATGCCGTCGCGGGAGCCGACGGACGGTGATGCGGGGGCGGAGCTCATGCGGGAATCCCGCCGTCGCGGTCGCGCAACGCGACCGTGCGTTGGTTGGCCTGGGCGGCGCTCGGCAGCTCGGTGCGAGCGTTCCAGGCGTGGTTGCGGGGGTCGCCTTCGGGGTAGAGCGGCATCCCCTGGCCGTGCCGGTAGAACGGGACGTCGGTCGCAGGCGGCAGGGGCGTGTTGCCGAGGATGAGGTCGGCGGCCTTCTCGGCGACCATCATGACCGGGGCGTAGATGTTGCCGTTGGTGACGTACGGGAACACGGAGGCGTCGACGACGCGCAGCCCCTCGACGCCGTGGACGCGCATGGACTGGGGGTCGATGACGCTCATGTCGTCGGTGCCCATCTTGGCCGTGCACGAGGGGTGCAGGGCGGTCTCGGCGTCGCGGGCGACCCAGTCGAGGATCTCCTGGTCGGTCTCGACCTCGGGACCGGGGGAGATCTCTCCGCCGCTGAACGCCGCGAACGCGGGCTGCTCGAAGATCGTGCGCGCGGCGCGCACCATCTCGACCCATTCGCGGCGGTCGTTCTCGGTGGAGAGGTAGTTGAACTGGATCGCCGGGTGCTCGCGCGGGTCGGTGCTGCGGATCTTCAGGGTGCCGCGGCAGTCGGAGTACATCGGGCCGATGTGCACCTGGTAGCCGTGTTCGCTCGCGACGGCGCTGCCGTCGTAGCGCACCGCGATGGGGAGGAAGTGGAACATGAGGTTGGGGTAGGCGACCTCGTCGTTGCTGCGGATGAACCCGCCGGCCTCGAAGTGGTTGCTCGTGCCGATGCCCTTGCCGAGCAGCCATTCGGCGCCGATGCGGGGCGCCTTCCAGTTGCTGAACCACGGACCGAGGGAGACGGGCTGGGTGCAGGAGTGCTGCACGTACACCTCGAGGTGGTCCTGGAGGTTGGCGCCGACGCCGGGCAGGTCGGCGAGGGGAGTGATGCCGAGGGCCGACAGCTCGTCGGCGGCGCCGATGCCGGTGAGCTGCAGGAGCTGCGGGGAGTTGAACGCGCCACCGCAGAGGATGACCTCACCGGCGGCGACGCTGCGGCGGGCGCGACCGGCGCGCAGGTAGTCGACGCCCACGACGCGGTTGCCCTGGGTGCGCAGGCCCATGACGTGCGCGAGGGTCTCGATGGTGAGGTTCTTGCGCTTGCGGATCGGCTTGAGGTAGGCGCGGGAGGCCGACAGGCGGTGGCCCTGGTGGACGTTGCGGTCGAACTGGCCGAAGCCCTCTTGGCGGTAGCCGTTGACGTCGTCGGTGAGGGGGTAGCCAGCCTCCTGCACGGCCTCGAAGAACGCGCCGAACAGCGGGTTGGTGGCGGGCCCGCGTTCGAGGACGAGGGGGCCGGAGCCGCCGCGCCACGCGTCGGCGCCGGCGGTGGTGGTCTCCATGCGCTTGAAGTAGGGCAGGCAGGAGGCGTAGTCCCAGTTCTCCATGCCGGGGTCGGCGGCCCACCGCTCGTAGTCGAGGGCGTTGCCGCGCTGGAAGATCATCCCGTTGATGCTGGAGGAGCCTCCGAGCACTTTGCCGCGGGCGTGCGCGAGGCGGCGCCCACCCATGTACGGCTCGGGTTCGGTCTCGTACTTCCAGTCGTAGAGCGGGTTGCCCATCGGGAAGGGCAGCGCGGCGGGCATGTGGATCAGCGGGTCGAACGCGAAGTCGGCGCGCCCGGCCTCCAACACCAAAACGGAGGTGTTCGGGTCGGCGCTGAGCCGGTTGGCGAGGGCGGACCCGGCCGAGCCCCCTCCGACGATGACGTAGTCATAGGTGGTGGTCATGTGGTGCTCCTCTGTTCTCGGGAGTGTCGTGTTCAGGCGTCGCGGCCGGCGAACCAGTCGGCGGGGGCGGGGCGGGTGTTGTGCCAGATGTGCTTGGTCTCTCGGTACTCCTCCAGCCCGGCGAGGCCGAGTTCGCGGCCGATGCCGGAGCGCTTCATGCCGCCCCACTCGGCCTGCGGCACGTACGGGTGGTAGTCGTTGATCCAGATGGTGCCGTGGCGCATCCGGCGGGCGACACGCTCGGCGCGGCCCGCGTTCTGGGTCCACACGGCCCCGGCGAGGCCGTACTCGGTGTCGTTGGCGATGGCGACGGCGGCGTCTTCGCACTCGTCGTCGGTGTCACCGGAAAACGTCTCCACGGTGAGGACCGGCCCGAACGACTCGTCGTGGACGGCGTCCATGTCGGCGGTGCACCGGTCGAGGATGGTCGGCGGGTAGAACCACCCGTCCGCCAGGTCGCCCTCGGTAGGGATCTGCCCGCCGCAGCGCAGCACCGCGCCCTGCTCGATCGCGCGCTCCACGTAGGCGTGCACCTTGGTGCGATGGCCCTCGCTGATGAGAGGGCCGGTCTCGGCGTCCTCATCGAACGGGCCGCCCAGACGAATGAGCTGCGCCCGGCGCACCAGCTCGTCGACGACCTCGTCGCGGATCGACTCCTCGACCACGAGCCGGGCACCGGCCGAACACACTTGACCGGAGTCGAGGAAGATCGCGGTGAGGGCGTTGTCGATCGCGGCAGGCAGGTCGGCGTCGGCGAAGAGGACGTTGGGGTTCTTGCCGCCGAGTTCGAGCGCGATCCGCTTGATCCCGGCCGCGGCCGCCTGGCCGATCTTCTGCCCGGTCGCGAGGCCACCGGTGAAGGAGACGAGGTCGACGTCGTCGTGCTCGGTCATCGCGGCGCCGACGACGGCCCCATCGCCGAGGACGAGGTTCGCGACGCCGTCGGGCAGCCCCAGCTCGCTGAGGGTCTTGACGAGCCAGATCGACGTGTGAGGCGTCAGTTCGCTCGGCTTGAGCACGAACGTGTTGCCTGCGGCGAGGGCCGGGGCGACCTTCCACGCCGTCTGCAGCAGCGGAAAGTTCCACGGGGTGATGAGCGCGCACACGCCCACCGGTTCGTGGACGATGCGGCTCGCGACATCCGGCATCCCGGTGTCGACGACCCGCCCCGCGTCGGCCTGGGCGAGGGCGGCGAAGTGGCGGAAGACGTTGATGATGTCGTCCATGTCGATGCGGGCCTCGACGATGCGCTTGCCCGTGTCCTTCGCCTCGAGCGTGGCGACGTGCTCCTTCTCGGCCTCGAGCCGGTCGGCCAGCTGCAACAGCAGAGCCGCGCGCTCGGGGGAGGGCGTGCTCGGCCACGGGCCGGTCTCGAACGCCTCCTTGGCGGCGGCTACGGCGAGCGAGACGTCCTGAGCGTCAGCCTCGCTCACGACCCCGACGGTCGACCCGTCGGCGGGGCAGGTGATGGTCCGGGTACCGCCGGCGACGGCGTCGGTCCACCGCCCGCCGATGAAGAGTTCGGGCATGGGGGCTCTCCTCTGCTGGTGTGGGAACGCATCCGAACCTAGCGACTGAGTGAGTCGACGTCCGGGGCGCCCCCGCACAGAAGGAGCAAGCACACCCTCCCCCCGACGGCCCGCGGGGCGAGCCGTTCCCCGCAGTTGGTCGAGGAGCGAGCGCCAGCGAGCGTCTCGAGACCACTGGTGAGGTGAGAGATGACGTCACCGATGTCTCGAGACGTCGCTTCGCTCCTCCTCGACCAACGCAGGATGTCGAGACGTCGCTTCGCTCCTCCTCGACCAACCGAGGGGGAGGTCAGGTGGGCTCGGTCGACGCGAGGAGGGTGCGCAGGGCGGCGACGAACCCGTCGGGGTCCTGGTAGGGCCAGGAGTGGTTGGCGTGGGGGACGACGAGGACGCGGCCGCCGTGGCGGGCGAGCTGGCGGGCGTAGGTGTCGGTGCTGAGGTCGTCGTGTTCGCCGCGGATCACGTGGACCGGGCAGGTGACGTCGTCGAGGAGCCGTTCGAGGTCGGTGTGCCGGGTCGAACGCATTGCGCGCATCAGACGCGGTGGCGGTGTGCTCACCCACTCGCGTGCTTGTTGGCGGATGAGGTGGCCGGGTTCGCGGAGCCCGGCACGCATCCAGCGTCGGGCGAGTTCTCGCCAGGTCGCGGCCTCCACGGGGCCGATGAGGACGAGGGCGCCCACCGAGGCCGGGGTGTGGGCGGCGGCGGCCGCGGCGACGAAGACGCCGGCCGAGAACCCGACGAGCAGGTCGACAGGGGGCAGGTCGCGCCCCACCTTCATCCCGAAGTCCGTGAGTGACCGCCGCCGGCCGGACCCGGGCGGGCGGAGGAGGTCGATGTCGAGGCCGTGGCGTCGCCCTTCCATGAGGGCGTCGACGAGGTAGTCGCGTACGCCGAGGCCGGGGACGACGGTGATGCGGGGGTGCACGGGGGTCATCGTGCCACGGTGTCCACTTGCCGATTTGGTCGCGCTCACTTCGGGCACGTACAGTCGGACAAGACCCATGACCGCCGGTCGTCGAGAGGCGTGAGCCGATCGACCGAAGGTCCCCGATTGCGGGGCGTCCAGCGCAGGCCGAGATCAGATCGCAGACGTGTTCTGCCATGTGCTCCCGCTGCCCTGCGCACGGGAGCTTTCGTCGTCTTCGGGGTCCTTGGGTGCCGGCATCACCTTAAGGAGGCCCTATGGCAACGCCCGCGAAGCAGGCAGCCATCGCCGAGCTCACGGAGAAGTTCCGCGGCTCGGGCGCGGCCGTGCTGACCGAGTACCGCGGCCTGACCGTGGCTCAGCTCGCCGAGCTCCGCTCGCAGCTGCGCCCGAACGGCTCGTACTCGGTCACGAAGAACACGCTCACCGAGCTTGCTGCCAAGGAGGCCGGTGTCACGGCCTTCGAGGGCGAGCTCGTCGGCCCGTCGGCCATCGCCTTCGTCACCGGTGACCCGGTGGAGGCGGCGAAGGTGCTGCGTGACTTCAGCAAGGCCAACCCTCTTCTCGTCATCAAGGGCGGCGTCCTCGACGGCAAGCCCTTGACCGCTGAGGAGATCACGAAGCTTGCCGACCTCGAGTCCCGCGAGGTCCTGCTGGCGAAGGCTGCCGGCGCGATGAAGGGCAAGCTCAACCAGGCCGTGTCGCTGTTCGCCGCTCCGTTGTCGCAGACGGCGCGCGTGATCGACGCCCTTCGGGCGAAGGTCGAGCAGACCGGTGGGGCTGCCCCCGCCGAGGCCGCCGCAGACGTCGCCGAGGGTGGCGACGAGGCCTGATTCAGGCCGCACATTCACCGTTCAGCCACTCACGGCAGTAAGCAAGGAAGGAAGCCAATCATGGCGAAGATGTCCACCGAGGAGCTCCTCGGCGTTTTCGAAGAGATGACCCTCATCGAGCTCTCCGAGTTCGTGAAGGCGTTCGAGGACAAGTTCGAGGTCACCGCTGCGGCTCCGGTCGCGGTCGCGGCTGCGGGCGCCCCGGCTGGTGGCGGCGACGCCCCCGCCGCGGAGGAGAAGGACGAGTTCGACGTCATTCTCGAGGCCGCCGGCGACAAGAAGATCCAGGTCATCAAGGAGGTTCGCGCGCTCACGAGCCTCGGCCTCAAGGAGGCCAAGGACCTCGTCGACGGCGCCCCCAAGCCCGTCCTCGAGGGTGCGAAGAAGGAAGACGCGGAGAAGGCCAAGGCTGCCCTGGAGGGCGCCGGCGCCACCGTCACCCTCAAGTGACCTCACGCTGACCAGCGCACTGCGCCCGGCCACCCCACTCGGGGAGGCCGGGCGCAGTCGTGTGCGGTGGGCGAGAGGGGTGGGGTGTGGGTGAGAAGCGGCCCTGAAGAGGCGTAGACAAACGTAGATATTTGTCTCTAGGCTTGTGGCATGAAGACGATCTCGGTGGGCGAGCTCCGCCAGAACCCCACGCGGATGCTGGACGACGTCGCCGCCGGCGAGACGTACACGGTGACACGTCACAACAAAGCTGTGGCCCGCGTCGTGCCGACGGTGTCGTCGGCCGACGTCGTGCCGCCGGCGGTGGATGGGCCCTCGTCGACGGCCGCACTGACCAGGATCGAACTGTCCGGGTCGATGACTGTTGACGAGCTCCT
>JAUNTP010000043.1 GCA_030538585.1 Mobilicoccus sp. | reverse complement strand
CCCGCAGCCGACCCCGTCGAACGAGACGCTTGACCGCTGCGTGCGAACCCTCGTCGACGAGGTGGGCGCCGAGATGGACATGAGGGCATCCGGGCCGGTGCCCTGACATTGCGGTACGGAACGTGCGGACCGGTGGCCCGCCGGGGCCTCCGCGCCATCGGCACGGGGCCCCAGCGGGGTTCACCAGCGCAGCAGGGCGGCGTAGGGGGCGTTCTCGGGAAGGTCACGCACGGCGTGGATCTCCGCCGACGTGGTGAGGGCGCTGCACACGGCGTCGTCGAGGCGAGCGACCTCGTGGTCGTCGAGTTCGGCGCCCGTCCGCAGCAGGAGGGTGCCGATACGACCCTCGGTCCCCATCCGGGCGATCTCGGCCGGGTCGACCACCGCGGTGCCCGCCCCGCGGCGTTCGGCGACGGCCTCGGTGTAGCGGGCTGCAGGGGCTGCGACGGCTTCCTCGACCACGGGCCACGCCTTCTCCAGCAGGTCAGCGGCCGAGAGCTGGTCGGGGTTACCGGCGGCGACGTCGTCGACGAGGGTCGGCAGCAGACCGGTGGCCTGGAACTTCGGCAGATACTCGGCGACGGCCGCCAGCACCACCGGCTGGGTCGTCTTCGAGCCGATGCGGCTGCGCAGACCCGTGGCCACTTCGAGAACGAACTTGTCGACCATCACCTCCGACACGTCGGTGCCGCCGTGACCGTGGAACGTCGCCACACCCCCGCCGCCGCGCGGCTCCCCCTGGTGCTGGAGCTCGTGCTCCTGCTCGTGCTGACGCTCGATGTTCTCCAAGGAATCGGGGATGGGACCGAGGTCGAGCTGGTGCAGTGAATCGCGGCGCCCGGTGAAGAGTCGGACGGCGTTGCGGCTGACCGCGAGCAGATAGAACACCTCGTCGCCGAACGCCACCGGCACTAGCGGCGCCAGGTGCGGCAGGGCCCCGACGTGAGCCTGCTCGTGGGTGGTGGCGGCGAGGCGGAAGATGCGGTGACCGCCCGACCAGGCGATGAGGGCGAGGGAGTCGGCCTGCTCGCTCCAGAAGTGCCGATCTTCCGCCAACTCCCGCAGCGGCGCGACGATGCGCTGATCCTCGGTCGGGGCGACCGTGTCGAGCTCGGCCAGCTTGCCGGCGGCCTCGTCGATCAGCCCACGCAGGCGGAGCGCGTCGGCGTGCGGGTCAGCGTTGTCACGCCTCGTCGGGAGATAGATGGACACGACGGGCGCGGGCAATCCGCACAACTCCTGCAGGGTCTCCGGGGTGAGGGCGTCCACCTGGTCGGTGTACTCGGTCACGGTCATGCTCGTCCTCCTGATCACGGACGAACGCGGCGACAGTGCCGCCGCGGTCGTCCGGGGTGGTGCGGACGGCCGCGGATTCGATGCGGGCCGGGTGCCGGCAGGCGCCGACACTCACCCACGATAACGAGCAACAACGGCCTCGGTGTTCCGGGAGGCGCACATCGTCGCAGGTGAACGACCGTCCAGGAGAGCCGAACTCGCCCCCACCCCGGCACCGTCGCCCGCCCCCGTTGGTCGAGGAAGGAGCGCTAGCGACTGTCTCGAGACCATCTGTCTTGATCGTGGTATCCGCCTCCCCGGGTCTCGCTCCAGCGATCAGCCGAGGTGGTCTCGGGACGTCGCTTCGCTCCTCCTCGACCAACGGGGGGGTGGGCTCCTCCTCCTTGGATCGAGGAGGGAGCGCAGCGACCGTCGCGAGATCGACCAACGGGGGTGGGGTCAGGCCAGCAGGGCACGGAGGTCGTCGGGGGTGAGCACGGAGGAGAACGCCTCTCCCTCGTCGACGACCTTGGCGAACAGGTCTCGCTTGCGGGCCTGGAGGTCGCGGACCTTCTCCTCGATGGAGTCGGCGGCGACGAGGCGGTAGACCATGACGGGGCGGTCCTGCCCGATGCGGTGGGTGCGGTCGACGGCCTGGGCCTCGGCGGCGGGGTTCCACCACGGGTCGAGCATGTACACGTAGTCGGCCTCGGTGAGAGTGATGCCGAACCCGCCCGCCTTGAGCGAGATGCAGAACGCGGTCGCGTCCCCACTGCGGAACGCGTCGATGCGGGCCTGCCGGTCGCGGGTGCTGCCGTCGAGGTACTCCGTCGAGACGCCGGCCGCTTCGAGTGCGTCGCGCACCTGCGTGAGGTAACGCGTGAACTGGCTGAACACGAGCGCCCGGTGTCCTTCGGCGGCGAGCTCGGTGAGGTGCTCGACGAGCACCTCCACTTTGCTGGGCTCGATATGGCCGTATTCGGTATCGAGTAGAGAGGGGGAGAGAGCCATCTGTCGCAGCGTCGTCAGCGCGGAGAGCACGGCGACCTGGTTCTTGCCGAAGTCCGTCAGTAGGCCCATGACCCGCTGACGTTCGCGCTGGAGGTGGCGGTCGTAGACGCGCCGGTGCGCCGGGTTCATCGGCACGACGAGCGTCTGCTCCTGCTTCGGCGGCAGGTCGGTGGCGACGGCCTCCTTGGTGCGGCGCAGCACGAACGGCGCGATCGTGCGGCGCAGGCCGGCAAGGCGCACCCGGTCGCCTTCGACCTCGATGGGGGTGCGGTAGTCGACCGAGAAGTCGTGCGGCATCGGGTACAGCGCGGGCGCGGTGAGCGACAGCAGCGACCAGAGGTCCATGAGGGAGTTCTCGAGCGGGGTGCCCGTCATCGCCAGGGTGAAGGGCCGGTCGATGCGCCGCACGACTTGGTAGGTCTTCGCGCGGAAGTTCTTGACGAACTGGGCCTCGTCGAGGATGAGCGCCCGCCACGCGATGTCGGTGTAGGCGTCCTCCCCGAGTCGCACCAGGGTGTAGGAGGTGAGGACGACGTCGTGTTCGGCCGCGAGCGCGGCCAGGGGGAGGTCGCCGTTCTTCGCGCGGCGAGATTCGGTCTCGGTGAGGGCGGCGACGCGCAGGTCGGGCGCGAACGCGGTGAGCTGCTCGGCCCACGCCCCGACGACGCTGGTGGGCGCGACCACGAGGACGGGCCCGTCGAGGTCGCCGCGCTCGCGGGCGCGCTGCAACAGGGCGATGACCTGCACCGTCTTACCGAGACCCATGTCGTCGGCGAGGATGCCGCCCAGGCCCGCGTCCCACAGGGTCGCGGCCCAACGCAGCCCTTCGGCCTGGTAGGAGCGCAGCGTCGCGGTCAACCCCTCGGGCACATGCGCGGCGGCGGCGACCGCATCGGGGGTGAGCGCGGTCCGCAGCGCCTCGACACGCTCGGCGAAGCGGGCCGCCTGCCGTTCGACGACCCCGAGCGCCGCCAGTTGGTCGAAGAGCCCGACGTGGTAGATCGAGACCCGCAGCGCGCCGGACTCGGGGTCGATGAGCGCCCGGGACTCCTCGATGAGTTCGCGCAGCCGGTCCAAGGCGGGGGTGTCGAGCGAGAAGTACGTGCCGGAGGCGAGCAGCAGCCGCTCGTCGCCGCGCACCAGGGCCCGAATCACCTCGGAGACCCCGACGTGCTCGCCGTCGACGGTGATCGACAGGTCGAGGTCGAACCAGTCGCTCTCTCCGGGGCGTTCGTCGACGGCGAGGTGCACGACGGGGTCGCTGACGGCCGGGCCGTACTCGGGAACGGGGCCGTTGACGACCACCTCGACGTCCTCGGCGGTCTCCAGCCACGGCAGCACGTGCTCGGTGAACGTCGCGGCACCCATGCCCACGAGAGACACCGGGGAGGTGAGCCTTGGCTTGCCGGCGATGGTGGGCAGCAGCCCGGGCCGGTCGCCGAGCGGGCCGGTGGCGAGATGATCGAGGACCTTCTGTTCGGCGGCGAGGTGCCGCAGGCCGCGAGCCGAGTGGTCTGCGAGGGGGATGACCTGCACGGAATCACCGACGGGGTACACCCACGACCATTCCAGCCACGTCGTGTGCGCCTCCCGGTAGGTGGCGACGAGGCGCAGCCGTGGCGGCTCGACCTCGGGGATGCGGACCGTGGCCGAGGTGCGCACCGGCAGGGCACGGCGCAGGCCGGGCAGGTGCTCGGTGAAGAACCGGACGGCGTCCTCGCGGGGGATGCGCAGCGGGCGCGGGTCGAGCATGAGGCCGCGGGCCGTGGCGACGAGGGGGTCGCTGACGGGGCCGATGACGAACCGGTGCGCGCCCGCGACGGTGATGCCGTGCGCCGGGTCGCCGATGGGGCGCAGCACCCCGTCGAGGAGCTCGTCACCGTCGTACGCGCTGGGGCGCAGCACGAGCCCGTCGTCGTCGGTGGAGTCGAGGTGGAGGGCGACGGTGAGGTCGGAGGAGGTGAGCACCACCTCGCGGCCGTCGGCGGCGATGAGTCGCACCCCCGTCGCGACGACGCGACGCAGCAGCGGCCACAGTTCGAGGCCGATCGTTTCGAGGGAGAGGGTCTGGCTGGGGCCGTCGAAGCGGGAGAGGGCGACCGGGTGGGCGCGGTCGATGGCGGCGAGCGCGACACGTTGGGTCTCGTCGATGCGGCGGTGAGGTTCGCGCAGGTCTGACCATCCAGCACCCTGCCCGGTCCACGTGCCGCCGGGAGTGAGGCGGCGGGGCCGCATCGTCACCTCGGTGCCGGGGCGCGCCGAGAACTCCAGCGCGAGGACGTCGGTGTCCCCACCTCCGGGCAGGGGCTCAGCGATGACGGCGCCGGTGAGGGCCAACAGGCGGCGTTCCCAGTCGGTGTCGCCGGCGTCACCGGTCGCCAGATCGGCGGTGTCGAGGTCGCGGACCATGGCGCGGGCGCCGAGGAGGGTAGCGACGGCGTGGGAGCAGTTGGTGCCCACCCGGCACGTGCAGGTGGCGCTCCACGTGGGGGTGCCCGAGCGAGCCTCGTCGGGGCGCACCGTGGTGGTGTAGTCCTGGGTGCTCGCGGCGGTGTGGTCGACGATCCGGATGAACCCGTGCAGGGAGTCGTCGTCGGCCCAGTCGAGCCGTTCGAGGTGGCCGCGCTTGTGGTGGGACATGCCGCGGGTAAAGGTCGGCCCGCCCGCCACCCGCACGAGTTGCTCGTCGGGCAGGCGGCTCACCCAGTGACTCGAAGCGGGACTGACCATCCGACCAGTCTACGAAACGCCCCGGGCCATCCACGAGCCGTCGCATCTGTGCCCGGCCCAGCCGAAGGCGACACGAATGACGACAGATCACACTCGCCCGAGGCCTCCCCGCGACCGTCACCGCAGGTCAGCGGGATTCTCTCCTCAGAGGGTGCGATGATCTGTCGCCATTGGTGTCCGTGCAGTCTCACGACAGGCGGACCGTCGGACACGAGAGCATCCCCTTCACACCACGCGACCCGCGGGTCATACTCAAAGTATGACCACGACGATCAAACTCGATGAGAGGATTCGTGATCGGCTGAAGGCCCAGGCAGCCGATCACGGCCGCACGATGAGTCAGCACGTCGAGAGTCTGCTCGACGAGCAGGAGCGTCGCGATCGGTACGCGTCGTTGCGGCGGCAGATGGGGCGGCGGCCCCCCGACGCGGCGTATCTGGAGGATGTCGCCGACTGGCAGAGCGACGCGTGGTCGTGACCCCGGCACAGGGCGAGGTGTGGTGGGCCGCGCCCAACCCGGCTGTCGGACGTGAGCAGCGCGGACGCCGTCCGGTGGTCATCATCAGCGGGCAGGACTTTCATGAGGTCGTGACGCCGCTGGTCATCGTCCTGCCCGTCACGACCCGTGACCGAGGGTGGGTTTCGCACGTCGAACTCCTCGGTCCGCACGGTCTCGATCGGCCGTCGTGGGCCATGACGGAGCAGGTTCGCGCAGTGTCCCGTGACCGATTGGAGCGCCGCACCGGCACAGTCGACGCCCAAGCGCTGAGCGAGATGCTTCGCTGGGTCACCGATCATCTGCGGTGACGTCGCCGCGTTCTGCGTCCGCGCCGAGGCGGGACGTTGTCCGGGTGGCGGTGCAGGTCAGCCCGCCGGGCGACGGCGGAAGAGGGAGAGCAGGCGCTGCTTCGGGACTGCCGCGACCGCGGTGAGGGGGATGCCCGCCGGGCACACCTGCGCGCACGCGCCGTAGAGGGAGCAGTGGCCGAACTCGGCGTCCAAGCGCGCTGAGACGGCCGACGCGCGGGCGGTGCGCTCGAGCGCCCCGTGTGGCAGCAGCGCGAGGTGGGCGAGCTTGGATCCGGCGAACAGGTGCGCGGCACCGTTCGGGCACGCGGCGACGCACGCGCCGCACCCGATACAGGCCGCCATGTCGAGGGCGGCCTCGGCGACGTCGTGGGTCGTCGGGACTGCGTCGGCGTCGGGAGCCGTGCCCGCGTCGAGAGAGACGAACCCACCGGCAGCGATGATCCGATCCAACGCCGAGCGATCGACGACGAGGTCACGAATCACCGGGAACGCGCCCGAGCGCAGCGGTTCGAGCACCACCGTGGCGCCGTCGTCAAACGAGGACAACCGTTGGTGGCAGGTGGGCGTGTTCGCCTCCGGGCCGTGCGGACGGCCATCGACCGTGATTCCGCAACACCCGCAGATGCCCTCCCGGCAATCCGACTCCACACTCACCGGGTCGTCCCCGGACTCCACCAACCGCGCGTTGAGCAGGTCGAGCGCGTCGAGCAGGCTCATCTGCGGCGCCAACCCCTCGACGTCGTACTCGACCCACTCACCCGCAGCCTCCGGCCCGGCCTGGCGGTGAATCCGCAACGTGAGCCTCATGCCCGCTGTCACGCTCGTCGTTTCACCGCTCATGTGTAGCTCCTCGTCGCGAGCGGCACGGCCGAGAACTCCAACGGCTCGGCGTGCCTCGTGAACGTCGGGTCGTCGCGCTCGCCGCTGGTGCCCCACGCGGAGGCGAAGCGCCAGTGTTCGTCGTCGCGGCGGGCCTCCCCGGCGTCCTGGTGCTCGACGCGGAAGTGGGCGCCGCAACTTTCCGTGCGGTCCAGGGCGTCGACGCACATGAGCTCGGCCAGTTCGAGAAAGTCGGCGACCCGGCCCGCCTGTTCGAGCACCTGGTTGAACTGGGCGCCGGTGCCGCTGACGCGCACATCACGCCAGAACTCCGCCCGCAACTCCCGCACCGCCGTGATGGCCTCGCGTAGACCTGCGTCGCTACGGGTCACGCCGCACCCCTGGTAGAGAATCCCCCCGAGTCGCCGATGGAACGTCGCCGGTGCCTGGCTGCCACCCACCGCGAGCAGCGCGGAGACCCGCTCCTCGACGCGGCCGATCGCCTCACGCACCGGCGCCGCATCCGGCGTCGGCAGCGCCTCGCCGAGCTGCGGGGCGAGGTAGTTAGGCACCGAGTAGGGCAGGGTGAACCAGCCGTCGACGCTCGCCGAGAGCAGCGAGTTCGCGCCGAGCCGGTTGGCCCCGTGGTAGGCCCAGCCGGCCTCGCCGCCGACGAACAGCCCCGGGATGCTCGTCATGAGGTCGTAGTCGCTCCACAGCCCGCCCATCGTGAAGTGGGCGCCGGGCGCGATCCGCATCGGCTCGGCGTAGGGGTCCTCGCCGGTGGCGTGGGCGTACATCGTGAAGAGGTTGCCGTAGCGGCTCGCGATCTCGGCCCGCCCGAGACGGCCCAGGGAGTCGCGGAAGTCGAGGTAGACGCTGTTCTTCAAGGGGCCGACGCCGTGCCCGGCCCGGATGCGTTCGGTGGCGGCGCGGGAGGAGATGTCGCGCGGGGCGAGGTTGGCGTAGCTCGGGTACATGCGCTCCAGGTAGTAGTCGCGCTCGTCCTCGGGAATGTCGTTCGCGGGTCGGTCGTCGCCGGGGCGGGCGGGCACCCAGATGCGGCCGTCGTTGCGCAGAGACTCGCTCATGAGGATGGTCTTGGCCTGCCAGTCCGAGCTCACGGGCAGCGCGGTGGGGTGGAACTGGACCATGCTCGGGTAGGCGAGCAGCGCCCCGTGCCGGTGAGCCCGCCACGCGGCGCTCGCGTTGCAGTTCACGGCGAGGGTGGAGTGAAAGTAGACGCTGCCGTACCCGCCCGTGGCGAGGACGACGGCGTGGGCGGGGTGCGGCGTGATCGCGCCGGTGACAAGGTCGCGGCTGACGACGCCGCGCGCCCGGCCGTCCTCGACGATGAGGTCGAGCATCTCGGCGCGCGTGTGCAGCGTGGCCCGGCCCAGGCCGACCTGTCGTTGCAGGGCTTGGGCGCCCGCGATCTGCACCTGCTGCCCGGTCTGCCCGCGCGTGTAGTAGGTGCGCGACACCTGCACGCCGCCGAAACTGCGGGTGGCGAGGCTGCCGCCGTACTCGCGCGCGAACGGCGCGCCGATGGCCGAGAAGTGGTCGATGACGCGCACCGACTCCTCCCCGAGCCGGAACGCCTCGGCCTCCCGGCCGCGGAAGTCGCCGCCTTTGACGGTGTCGACGACGAATCGGTGCAGGGAGTCCCCGTCGACCTTGCGGGCGCGGGCGGAGTTGATGCCGCCCTGGGCGGCGACGCTGTGAGCGCGGCGGGCGGCGTCGTGGATCGTGAACACCTGCACGTCGTAGCCGAGTTCGGCCAGCGCCGCGGCGGCACCCGACCCGGCGAGGCCGGTGCCGACGACGGCGACGGTGAACTTGCGCCGGTTGAGGGGCCCGACAAGCCGGTACTCGGCGCGGCGCCGCGCCCACGCGGTCGCCGGGTCGCCGGCGGGGATGCGGCCGTCGAGGTCGGGGCCTCTGGCGATGCGGTCGATGCGGGCGGTCATGACAGCGCTCCGATCTGCACGGCGATGGGGATGCTCGCGTTGCCGAGCAGCAGCGCGAGGGCCGCGATCCCGCCGATCGCGGCCATGAGCGTGCGCAGGCCGCGGCCTTGCGCGCCGAGGTCGTTCGCGGCGAGCACGGTGCCATGGGCGACGTGCACGGCGATGGCGAGCATCGCGACGACGTAGGTGATCGCCGCCCACGGCCGGGAGAAGCTCGCGACGAGGTTGGCGTACGCGGAGCCGTGAACGAAGCCGTCGGGGCCCACGGGCGGCGTCCCGAGCGTGAGGTCGAGCACGTGGATGACCAGGAAGACGAGGAGGATCACCCCGGTCGGCAGCATCGCGGCGGCGTTCCAGGCCATGGCACCTCGGCGACGGGCCTTGACCGGTCCGCGCGCGCGGCGCGAGCGCGCGGTGAGCACCCACGCGGCCCAGATGTGGGCGACGAGCGCGACGACGAGCGCGATCCGCAACGCCCAGAGGACCCCTTCGTGGGGGACGAGCGGGTAGCCGACCTCCCGCAGCCAGTGCGCGTAGGAGTCGAAGCTCTCTGCGCCCGCGTAGATCTTGAGGTTGCCCCACAGGTGAACGACCGCGAAGAACGCCCACAGCAGGCCGCTACCCGCCATCACCACCTTGAGCAGCCACGTGGGTATCCGCGCACTCGTGGTGCCTCGTTCCGTGATGGATGCGACCGCCATGACGTCTCCCCGCGTCTCGCCGTGCTCTCATGCTCACCGACGACGGCGCTCGGATCGAGGGACTTGAGTCCCGCAACCTGCGGGGTGTGGGTCTCTCGCCAGCCCGAGTTCACCTCGTCGCCAGCTCACGTCCACCCCTGCGCCGATGATCGTCGCCCCACCGGAGGAGGATGGTGACGGACCACCTCAGCGAAGGCTGACGGGTGGATGGTGAATGGCGAAAGGTGACGCGATGACCGGCAAGACGAGTGTGGGTTTCCTCGGCCCGCAGCCCTACATGGCGCAGGCGATCGAGAAGCTCAGCGAGACCTACGACGTCCACGAACTCAATCCCGAAGGCTGGTCGGCGCCGCGGATGGACGCGATCGCCGAGGTCTGCCGTGAGAAGGGAATCGAGGCGGTCGCGGGGTACGCGCAGAAGGACGCCTTTCACCACATTCTCATCAACGAGCGGCTCGGCAACGTCGCCCCGCGGCGTCAGGCCTTTCTCTACTGCATGAACAAGTACCTCATGCGCACGCTGGAGGCCGACCCCTTCTGGTTCATCGCGATCGACCCGAGCGTCGAGTCCGACGACGAGATCATCGAGCGGGTTGCCGAGTGGCCTTTCATGCTCAAGAACACCTCGCTGTCACTCGGCCGCGGCATCTACAAGATCAAGGACGCCGACTCCCTGCGCTCCGTCCTCGCCGACTACCGCGCCGACACCGCGCTCCAGGCCAACATCGCCGCCGACAACGCGGCCTACACGGCCGACATGGAGGACGAGCTGCCGCCGTCGATCCCGCCCTTCATCGGCGAGCACATGGTCGACATGCAGACCTGCATCGAGTACTGCTACGAGGGCTACATCACCGCCGACGGCGAGATCGTCCACTACGCGCTCACGGAGGAGGTCTACTTCTCCAACCACGCGGCACTGGGCTACATCACCCCGCCGATCTCGATCACGACGGAGAAGGCCGACCAGATCGAGGCGTGGGTCGAGGATTACATGGGGCGCATGCGCGACCTCGGCTACGTCGGGCAGTTCTTCAACCTCGAATTCTGGATTATGCAGGACGGCACGATCGCGCTCACCGAGATCAACCCGCGCGCGGCGCACAGCTATCACTACAACTACGAGTACTCCTTCGGCGCGAGCCTCTACGGCGACAACCTCGAGCTCGCCCGCACCGGCGCCAAGCTCCCTGGGCGCACCCCGTGGCAGATGTGGCGCGACGGCGAAACCAGGTGTTTCACCCTCATCGCCCTCATCACCTCCACGGTCACCGGAGCGCTGACCGACATCATCGACTACGACTACGTGCGTGAACTCGAGGAGGCGGGCGTCCTCATCCGGCACACCCGTGCCGAGGGGGACACGCTCACCGACGCCGACATGACCGCAGCGGGTGCGATGGTCATGCAGATGTGGCTCACCGGCGACACGCAGTCCGACGTCATCGCCCGCGAGCGCGAGATCCGCAGCAAGATCTACCGCCAGGCGCCCGAGGGGCTGGAGTACCCGGACTACTGGGTCGCCGACTGAGGCAGAGAAGACGTAGGCGACACCGCTCAACGGCCGGTCCTGTCCCGTCCGTTGGGCAGTGCGACCCGGATCCGCTACGCTCGGTCCCCTGCTCATGCAGCAGGCGGACGTGGCTCAGTTGGTAGAGCATCACCTTGCCAAGGTGAGGGTCGCGGGTTCGAGTCCCGTCGTCCGCTCGACACCGAAGCGCCCGGGAGATCCTCCCGGGCGCTTCGGCGTTGTGGTGAGGTGCGCGGCTCAGAAGGAGCCGAAGAGGGTGCCGAGGATGATCACGGTGATGATCGAGGCGACCGGGATGACGACGGCGACCATGCCGATGTCGGAGTAGGACTGGCGGTGCGTCAGACCGCAGACCGCCAGCAGGGTGATGACGGCGCCGTTGTGCGGCAGGGCGTCCATACCGCCGGAGGACAGGGCGGTGACACGGTGCATGAGCTCCATGGCGATGCCTTGAGCTTGGGCCTGCGCGGCGAGGTCGGCGCCGAGCGCTTCGAGCGCGATCGACATACCGCCGGAGGCCGACCCGGTGATACCGGCGAGCACGTTGACCGCCACGGACGTCGAGATGAGCGGGTTCTCGCTGATGCCGAGCACCCCGTCACGAATGATGAGGAACGCCGGCAGCGCGGCGATGACGGCGCCGTACCCGACCTCCGAGGCCGTGTTGAAGATGGGGAGCAGCGACCCCATCGTGCCCTCGTTCATCGACTTCTTCGTGTCGGCGTACCGCTTGTAGTGCACGACGAGCATGAAGAGGATCGCGACGATGAGCGCGACGATGATGCCCCAGATGCCCTGCACGTCGGCGAGGGTGCGCTCGCGGTAACGCTCCTCGGCGAGGTAGCTCGTGTCCATGGCCGGGAAGACGAGGTTGACCATGACCCAGTTGATGCCGATGACGATGAACACCGGAACGTAGGCGAGCCACGTCGGCATGCCCCCGCGCTCCTCCGTGGCCACGGCGGTGGCGCCGGGGGCAGGGGCGCCCTCGCGGTCCGAGTCAGGGCTGGACTCCAGACCGTGGTGGGTGTCGGAGTCGGGGTGGGCCTCACCGGCGGCCAGGGTGTCGCGGGTCTTGCGCCCGGTCTTGTCCGGCGGCGACATGAGCGGCCCGTCGTCGTAGCCTTCACCGGCTGCTTCGGCACGCTTGGCGCGCCAGTTCAGCCAGAACAGGCCGCCGAAGAACATGATGAGACCGGCGATGGTGCCCAGCCCCGGTGCAGCAAAGGCGTTCGTACCGAAGTAGGGCGCAGGGATCGCGTTCTGGATCGCGGGGGTGCCGGGCAGGGCCGTCATCGTGAACGTGAACGACCCGAGCGCGATCGCGGCCGGGATGAGGCGCTTCGGTACGTGCGCCTCGCGGAACAGGGCGGCGGCGATGGGGAACACCGCGAACGCGACGACGAAGAGGGACACGCCGCCGTAGGTGAGGATCGCGCACGACAAGATGATGGCGAGCAGAGCGCGCTGAGCACCGATGCGGTCGACGATCGACCCGGCGATGCGGCGTGCGGCGCCCGAGTCGTCCATGAGCTTGCCGAAGATCGCCCCGAGCAGGAACAGGGGGAAGTAGGTGACGGCGAACCGGCCCAGGGCGGGCATGAACACTTCGGTGTACGTGGCGAGCAGGGGCGCCCCCGCCAGCAGGGTCGCGAAAAGCGCGCACAGCGGCGCGAGGATGATGACGTTGATGCCGCGGTAGGCGAAGAAGATCAGCAGGCCGAGCGAGGCGACGATGCCGAAAAGGCCGACTGGGTCCATGGGTGCTCCGGTGGACTGAGGAGGGATCCGACGACGCATCGTCGCCCCTGGGCCCAGTGCCCACTCCCGCCCCACGCCGTCTCGAAGGTGACCGGCCGTTTCTTGCGCCGAGCGGTCACCCGGGCCGTGGAGTCACGGGCGACGCCCGTCGGCGCCGCCGAGGTGTGCTCGCGCTCAGTTGGCGAACTCGTCCTCGGTGGAGTCCGGTGCATCACCGCCGGTAGATGGCGCCACGACGTCGCCGGGGCGGCGGCCGTCTTGCGCGAGATCCTGCGGGAGGTAGCGGGAGGCGTGACCCCGGATGTAGGCGAGGTCGTCGGCCAGGTCGAGGTCTTCGAGAGTGAACATGTCTCCATCGTGACGTGGATCACGTCGTGAGGGAATCCTTACCCCGGGGTAGTGTGCGGCGCACCGCTTGTGCGTCTCGCGACATCCGTCGGCTCGACGCGGCCCCACGTGAGCTGGTCGACCGTCCGGATCAGCGCATAGGCTGGCGGCCTGCGGCCGGTCGGGCGCAGGGGAGGGAGAGCCACGTGGCGCGCACGAGTGGTGCGACGGCAGCGACCGTGACGGGGCGATACCGGCGGGGCCCGGGGGGCTGGTTGCTCGGCGCCGCCCTGCTCATCCCTCTGCTGCTCGCCCTCGCCGGCCTCTACTGGTCCGACCCTGCGACGAGCACCAGCGACCCGCGCTCGGGTCAGGCGGCACAGGAGGCCCCCGCCTCGCAGGAGCCGGCGCCGGTGGGTGATCGCCTCACCGTGACGACGAGCGACGGTCGCCGCACGGTGACCGGTCGTGTCGCCGACGGCTCCGGCCGCTCCGCACTCCTGGAGGGGGTGCGGGCGTCCTCCGACGGTGTGCGCGTCGTCGACGACATCACCGTCGATGAGAACTCCGATGCTCCCCCCGTCACGGGCATCGGCACGATCCTCGCCGCCGGGCGCGGTATCGACGACTTCGGGGTCGCGGTCGATCGCGGCACGGTGACCCTGTCGGGGCGCGCACCCGATCAGCAGACCGCCACCGCGGCCGTGTTCGCCGCCGGCCAGTCCTACCCCGGCATGCGGCTCGTCGATCGCCTCGAACTGCCCGGTGGCGCCCCCGCCGCGGCGGCCGCGGCCGAGCCGCTGAGTCCCGAGTGTGAGCAGCTCCGCAGCGACGTGTCGGCCCAGCTCACCGCCCAGCCGGTCACGTTCGCCCTCGAAGGGGTCGAGGTCGACGACACCTCCCGGGTCCGCCTCACCGAGCTGGGGCGCATCATCGCGCAGTGCCCGTACAGCGCCGTCGAGGTCGCCGGTCACACCGACTCCACCGGACCCTCCAGCCTCAACACCCGCCTGTCGCAAGAGCGCGCCGAGTCGGTCCGAGCGGTGCTCATGGAGGCCGGCGTCTCCGGCGACGTGCTCACCGCCCGCGGCTACGGATCGACACGCCCAGTCGCCGACAACGACACCGACGCGGGCCGTGCCGCCAACCGTCGCGTCGAGATCAACGCGTCCTGAAGGAGAGCCACGTGGACCTCATCGACTTCCTGACGACATGGTTCTGGTACGTCATGGCGTTCCTCGCCGGCATGCTCGTGGCGTGGCTGGTCGCGGGGCGCTACGTCCCGGCCCGATCCCCGCGCGAGGCCATCGAGGACGCGCTCGCGGCCGAACGTGACGACGACGTCGACGATCGACCCGGACGAGAGCGCGCAGCGGAGGCCCGACGATGACCGGCCTGTTCCTCGTCCTGTCGTTCCTGCTGGGGTTCGGGCTGTCGTGGCTGTACATGGTCCGGTCGGTCACCCGGACCATGCCAACCTCGCGGCGTGAGACCGAGTCGGCCGCCACCCGCTACTACCGGCGCCGCGGCGCCACGGCCACCGCGCCGCCGGAGGACTCCGAGGGCGACGAGGTGGACGAGGCCGACGACAGCGACACGTTCGATGAGGTCGATGGGCGCACTGACCGTGACCGTGGCGCTGGCGGAGGGTCGACCCGAGTTCGCTGAGGACCGCATCATGCGGTTTTAGCGGCGCCCGTCTCCGTGAGGAATACCCTCCGGGGGTAGGGTGTTGTGCGGGGTGACCGTCACCCTCATCGACACGTCAGGGAGTCACGACATGGCTACTGCCACCTACACCGTCACCGGCATGACCTGCGGCCACTGCGTCGCGAGTGTCAAGGAGGAGATCGGCGAGATCGAGGGCGTCGGCGCCGTCGAGGTCGACCTCGAATCGGGCCGCGTCGAGGTCACGAGCGACGCCGACATCGACCGCGCCGACATCGAGGCCGCGGTCACCGAAGCCGGCTACACCCTCGCCTGATCCGTGTTCTCGCCGAGACCGTCGGTTCGAACCGACGGTCTCGGCGCCGCTCGCTCTCCCTGGAGGTTCTCGATGACCACCGACACCGACCTGCGCGATCCGCAGGAGCTGGAGCTCACCGTCACCGGCATGACGTGTGCCTCGTGCGCCAACCGCATCCAGCGCAAGCTCAACAAGCTCGACGGGGTGGAGGCGAGCGTCAACTACGCGACGGAGAAGGCGAAAGTCCACTACGTCGCCGGTGGCGACGTCACCCCCGAGAAGCTCGTCGAGACCATCGAGCAGGCCGGCTACGGTGCCACTCTTCCGCCGCCGCCCGCGCAGCGTCGCCCCGCCGGCGAGGCTGCGTCCGCGGGGGAGGACGGCGGCAGCCTGGTGCAGCACGCTTCCCCCGAGGACGCACACCTGACCTCGCTGCGTCAGCGCCTGATCATCAGCACCGTGCTCAGCGTGCCGGTCATCGCGATGGCGATGATCCCGCCGCTGCAGTTCCTGCACTGGCAGTGGCTCTCCCTCACTCTCGCTGCGCCGGTCATCGTGTGGGGCGGGTGGCCCTTCCACAAGGCGTTCGTCACCAACCTGCGCCACGGTGCGGCGACGATGGACACGCTCATCTCGATCGGGACCCTCGCCGCGTTCGGCTGGTCGTTGTACGCCCTGTTCTTCGGCATGGCCGGGATGCCGGGCCTGCGGCACGAGTTCGAGTTCGGCATCTCCCGCGGTCACGGCGACCACAACATCTACTTCGAGGCCGCCGTCGGCATCACGGTCTTCCTGCTGGCCGGCCGGTACTTCGAGGCCCGCTCGCGGCGCACCGCCGGCGCGGCCCTGCGGGCGCTGTTCAGCATGGGCGCCAAAGACGTCGCGATCCTGCGCGACGGCGCCGAGGTGCGCATCGCGGTCGAGGAGCTGAGCGTCGGCGACTCCTTCGTCGTCCGCCCCGGCGAGACGATCGCCACCGACGGCGTCGTCACCTCGGGCCGCTCGGCCGTCGATGAGTCGATGCTCACGGGCGAGTCCGTGCCGATCGACGTCGGCGAGGGCGACGCGGTCACCGGCGCAACGGTCAACGCGGGCGGCCGGCTCGTCGTGCGCGCCACCCGCGTCGGCGCCGACACCCAGCTCTCCCGCATGGCCAAGCTCGTCGAGGACGCGCAGAGCGGCAAGGCGGAGATCGCGCGCCTCGCCGACCGGATCTCCGGCATCTTCGTGCCGATCGTGCTCGTGCTGGCCCTCGGCACGCTCATCACGTGGTTCGCCCTCGGGGAAGGCGCGAACGCCGCGTTCACCGCGGCCGTGGCGGTGCTCATCATCGCGTGCCCCTGCGCGTTGGGGCTGGCCACACCGATGGCGCTGCTCGTCGGCACCGGTCGCGGGGCGCAGCTCGGCATCCTCATCAAGGGCCCGGAGGTCCTCGAATCGACCCGCAAGGTCGAGGTGATCGTGCTCGACAAGACCGGCACGGTGACCACGGGCGTCATGACGCTGCGTGACGTCGTCCCCGCCCCCGGCGTGAGCGACGAGGACGTGCTGCGAGTTGCGGGCAGCCTCGAGGACGCCTCCGAGCACCCGATCGCCCGCGCGGTCACGCGCGGCGCGAAGGAGCGTGGCGATCTCGCACCGGGCACCGACTTCGAGAACGTTCCCGGCCGCGGGGTGCGCGGTCACGTCGAGGGCTACGGCGAGGTGCTGGCCGGACGCCCGACGCTGCTCACGGAGCACGGTTGGTCGATCCCGACCGAGGTCAACGACGCGATGGCGAAGGCGCAGGACACCGGCGCGACTGCGGTCGTGGTCGGATGGAACGGCGCCGCGCGCGGTGTGCTCGTCGTCGCGGACGCGATCAAGGACACGAGCGCCGAGGCGATCCGGCACTTGCGGGATCTCGGCCTCACCCCGATCCTGCTCACCGGTGATCACGAGCGCGTCGCGCGGGCCGTCGCCGAGGAGGTCGGCATCGACGAGGTCATCGCCGGCGTTATGCCCGAGGACAAGGTGGCGGTCGTCCAGCGCCTGCAGAGCGAGGGCACGGTCGTCGCGATGGTCGGTGACGGTGTCAACGACGCGGCGGCGCTCGCTCAGGCCGACCTGGGTCTGGCGATGGGCACGGGGACGGACGCGGCGATCGAGGCCTCCGATCTCACCCTCGTGCGCGGCGACCTGCGGGTGGCGGCCGACGCGATCCGCATCTCGCGGCGGACGCTGCGCACCATCAAGGGCAACCTGTTCTGGGCGTTCGCCTACAACGTGGCGGCGTTGCCGCTGGCGGCTCTCGGGTTCCTGACGCCGATGATCGCGGGTGCCGCGATGGCGTTCTCGTCCGTGTTCGTCGTCATGAACAGCCTGCGGCTGCGTCGGTTCGCGCCGATCACCCCGTCGGCGTGAAGAAGGGAATCGACATGGCTCACGGCTACAGCGACAACAAGGACGCCCACCTCGCGCGCCTCAAGCGCATCGAGGGGCAGGTGCGGGGCATCGCGAAGATGGTCGAGGACGACCGCTACTGCATCGACATCCTCACCCAGGTCTCGGCCGCGACGAGCGCGCTGCAGTCGGTCGCGCTCGGCCTGTTGGATGAGCACATGCACCACTGCGTCGTCGACGCCGCCCGTGAGGGCGGCACCGAGCAAGAAATCAAGCTGCAAGAGGTCAGCGACGCGGTAGCCCGCCTGGTCCGCAGCAACCGTTGAGGGCCTGGCAACCGAGCGCCGGCACACCCCCGGTTGGTTGAGGAGGAGCGCAGCGAGGTCACGAGAAACCAGCCCCCTCCCGTTGGTTGAGGAGGAGCGGAGCGACGTCTCGAAACCACCTCAGGCTGACGTGGTGACGGTACGGGGGTCTCGAGACGCTTCGCTCCTCGACCAACGGCGGCGGCGGGGGTGGGTGAGCTGCCTACCTGGGCAGGAACGAGCGCAGGCGGCGGGCTGCTTCTTCTGGGTCGTCGGCCTCGGTGAGGTCGCGCACCACCACCACGCGGGTGGCGCCCGCCTCGACAACCTGCTCGATCGTCTCGTGGGAGATGCCGCCGATGGCGAACCACGGCTTGTCCGTAGTCGACTCCGCGGCGCGACGGATGAGGTCGAGCCCCACTCCTGGGCGGCCCGGTTTGGTCGGCGTCGGCCACACCGGGCCCACGCAGAAGTAGTCGACCTCCGGGTGCTCGATCGCGGCGACGAGCTGCTGCTCGTCGTGCGTCGACAACCCCACCGCCACCTCCGGCGCGAGGCGACGCACCTGCTCAGGCCTCAGGTCGTCCTGCCCGACGTGCAGCACGTCCACCCCGGCGAGGGTCGCCACGTCGGCACGGTCGTTCGCCGACACCAGCGCCCCCGCCTGGTGCGCCTCCTCCGCGACGATCGCGAGCGCCGCCAACTCCTGCGCCGCCTCGATGCCCTTCTCGCGGATCTGGATGATGTCCACGCCCCCCGCGAAACACGCGCGGACGAAGTCCCGCAGGTCACCGCGCTCGGCACGCGAGTCGGTACACAGATACAGGCGTGCGGTGGCGAGACGATGTTGGGCGGCGGCAGGCACGGTCGACATACCTCGGTAGGCTAGGTGATCACTGCCGCGGGAGCCTCCGCCAGGGGCTGAGAGGGCGATGCTCGTCGCCGACCGCTCGCACCTGATGCGGGTCATGCCGTCGAAGGGAGGGCCATGCGCGTCATCGTCATCGGTGCCGGAATCATCGGGCTGGCCACCGCGTGGCGCCTCGTCGGCGACGGCCACGACGTCACCGTCTGCGACCCCGCGCCCGCCCAGGGTGCGACGCATGCCGCCGGGGGCATGCTCACGCCCGTCGCCGAGGCCTATCACGGCGAGGACGACCTCACGGCGCTGCTGCTCGCCTCCGCCGATCGCTACCCGGGATTCGTCAACGACCTCGCCGCCCACCTGCCGCCCGACGTCGCCACGGGGTACGTCACCTCCGGCACCCTCATCGTCGGCGCCGACGCCGCCGACCGCGGCTACCTCGCTGCACTCCACGAGCTCGCCGTGCGGCTCGGGCTGCACAGCGAACAGATCACCACCCGCGAAGCGCGCCGCATCGAACCCCTCCTCGGCCGCGTGACCTGCGCGTACCTCGCCCCCGACGATCACCAGGTCGACCCGCGCACCCTCGCCGCCGCCCTGCTGACCGGCCTGCGTGCCCGGGGCGTGGAGATCGTCGAGGAGCCCTGCGAGGAGGTCGTGCCCGGCGAGCCGCCGAGCGTCCGCACCCCCACGACCACCTTGGAGGCCGACGTCGTCGTCGCTGCCCCCGGCCTCGGCCCGCTGCCGGACGGTCTGGGGATCGACCTGGGCGCGATCCTGCGACCCGTGTACGGGGAGGTGCTGCGGCTGCGCGCCCCCGACCAGCTCGCCTCGATGCTCACCCACACCGTGCGCGGCCCGGTCGCCGGACGGCCCGTCTACATCATTCCCCGCGGCGACGGCCGGGTCCTGCTCGGCGCGACCTCCCGCGAGGACGACGCCGCGCACGTCAGCGCCGGTGGGGTGCACGATCTTCTCGCCGACGCCATCCAGCTCATGCCGGCGATCCGCGAGTTCGGCATCGACGACGTCGTCGCCCGTGCCCGCCCCGGCACCCCCGACAACGCGCCGCTCCTCGGCGAGACCGCACCGGGCGTCATCGTCGCAGCCGGCTTCTTTCGCCACGGCATCCTGCTCTCTGCGGTGGCGGCCGACATCGTCGCCGCACTCGTCCGATCCCGCGCCGATACCCCGCACGACGGCGACGACGACCTCCTCGACCTGGCCCGCACCATCGACCCGCACCGTTTCAGCACCGATCGGAAGGACAAGCCGTGAGCGACCTCGGCGACCTCACCATCACCGTCAACGACGAACGGCGCACGATGCCTGACGGATCGACGTGCCGCGACCTCGTGGCCCTCGTCACGGGGCGCAGCGTCGCCGACGACGGCCGCACCGACACCGGCGAAGGGCTCGGCGTCGCGCTGGCCCGCGACGGTGAGGTGATTCCGCGGGGCGCATGGGCCTATACGGCGCTCGCCGACGGCGACCGGTACGAGTTCGTGACGGCGGTGCAGGGCGGATGAGCGCTGTCTCTACGCCCATCGACCCGCTCGTCATCGACGGGGTGTCCCTGGACTCCCGCCTCATCATGGGCACCGGCGGCCTGAGCAGCCTGGAGGTGCTCGGTGAGGCGCTCCAGGCCTCGAAGACCGCGTTGACGACGGTCGCCTTGCGTCGGTACAACCCGAAAGCTGCCGGGTCGTTGTTCGAGCTGCTGCGGCGCCTCGACATCGCGATCCTGCCCAACACCGCCGGTTGCTACACCGCCCGGGAGGCCGTGCTCACCGCCGAACTCGGCCGGGAGGCCCTCGAGACGAACTGGGTCAAGCTCGAGGTCATCGCCGACGACCGCACCCTGCTGCCCGACCCGCTCGAACTGGCCGAGGCGACGGAGCAGCTCGTCGCCAAGGGGTTCACGGTGTTCGTGTACACCAACGACGACCCGGTGCTGGCGCTGCGACTGGAGGAGCTCGGCGCGAGCGCCGTCATGCCGCTCGGCGCCCCCATCGGGACCGGGCTCGGCATCCTCAACCCGCACAACATCGCCATGATCGTGTCGCGGGCGAACGTGCCGGTCGTGCTCGACGCCGGGATCGGCACCGCCTCCGAGGCAGCGCTCGCGATGGAACTCGGGTGTGACGCCGTGCTGCTCGCGACCGCCGTCACCCGGGCGCAGGATCCGGTGATGATGGCGTCGGCGTTCGCGCGGGCCGTCGAGTCCGGCTACCTCGCCCGCCGCGCCGGGCGCATCCCGCGCCGGGAGCACGCGCTCGCCTCCTCCCCGATGAGCGATCGGCCCGACCTGTGAAGCCGCTCGTCGAGCCCGCCCCCGAGCTGACCCTGCCCGAGCGGCGCCGGTACGCCCGCCACCTCCTGCTGGCCGACGTCGGCGAGGAGGGACAGCGGCGCCTCAAGAACGCGCGCGTGCTCGTCGTCGGCGCCGGTGGGCTCGGCTCGCCCACGTTGCTGTACCTCGCAGCGGCAGGCGTCGGCACCATCGGGGTCGTCGACGACGACGTCGTCGACGAGTCCAACCTGCAACGTCAGGTCATCCACGGCACCGACGACCTCGGCCGTCCGAAGGTCGCGTCCGCGAAAGACGCGGTTGCCCGCGTGAACCCGCTCGTCGAGGTGATCCCGCACCAGGTGCGTCTCACCCCCGAGAACGCCCTCGACCTCGCCCGCGGCTACGACCTCGTGCTCGACGGCGCCGACAACTTCGCCACCCGCTACCTCGTGGCTGACACCTGCGAGATCCTCGGCGTCCCGTGCGTGTGGGGCTCGATCCTGCGGTTCGACGGGCAGGTCTCGACGTTCTGGAGCGGCGTCGGCCCCGTCTACCGCGACGTCTTTCCCGACCCGCCCGACCCCCGGCTGGTCCCGTCCTGCGCCGAGGCCGGTGTCGTCGGCGTCCTGCCGGGCGCGATCGGGGCCGCGATGGCTGCCGAGGCGATCAAGCTCATCACCGGCCGCGGCCGCACCCTCATCGGGCGCCTGCTCATCCACGACGCGCTCGCCGCGACGTGGCGTGAGATCACCGTGCGCCCGGACCCCTCCCGCGAGAAGATCACCGACCTGAGCACGAGGGCCCGCGACTACAGCGCCTCGTGCGGCCTGCCCGATGCCCCCGAGAAGGTGGAGACCGACATGTCCGTCCCCGAAGTCACCCCCCGCGAGCTGGCCGACCGGCTGGCCGCCCGCAGCGAGGGCCGCGGCGAGGAGGAGCTGCTCGTCATCGACGTCCGCGAGCCGCAGGAGTACGACATCGTCGCCATCGACGGCGCCGAACTCGTCCCCCTCGACACTCTCATGAGCGGCGCCACCAGCCTGCCGCGGGAGAAGGACATCGTGCTGCACTGCCGCAGCGGCGTCCGCTCGGAGAAGGCAGGGCAGGCGCTCCTCGATGCGGGCTACGAGCGGGTCTCCCACCTGACCGGCGGCGTGCTCGCCTGGGTCCGCGACATCGAGCCGGACAAGCCCACCTACTGAGGCCCGGTCCCGATGGGGCAAGGTGGTGGTCATGACTGATGACGACCGTTCGATGATGGACGTTCTGCGCTCGGGTGAGCGGTACCTCGCCGACCACCCCGAGCTCACCGCGGCGCACGGCCGGGCGATGGCGCTGCAGGAGCAGTACAACGCCACCACGCACACCGAGACCGACCGCCGACGGCAGCTCCTTGAGGACCTGCTCGGGGAGGTGGGCGAGAACGTCACGGTGCGCCCGCCGCTGTTCGTCGACTACGGCGTCAACATCTCGATCGGTGAGGGCACGTTCGTCAACAACGGGCTCGTCGCGCTCGACTGCGCCCGCATCACCATCGGGCGTGACGTGCAGATCGCGACGAACGTGCAGCTCCTGCCCCCGATGCACCCGCTCGAGGCGCAGCCGCGCCGGGACAAGTGGGAGTGGGCCGAGCCCATCACCATCGGCGACAACGTGTGGCTCGGCGGCGGCGTGATCGTCTGCCCCGGCGTCACCATCGGCGAGAGCACGGTCGTCGGTGCCGGGTCCGTCGTGACGAAGGACCTGCCGGCGAACGTCCTCGCCGTCGGCAACCCGGCACGGGTCATCCGCGAGCTGGACTGACGCGCTCAGTCGGCGAGGTCAGGGAGGATCTCCACGGCCGTGCCGTAGGCGCTGTCGACGACCTCTTGCAGCCACGTCTTCGTGGTGGCGACGTGCTTGTCCTCCAGGGCGTGGATCGACGCGAGGTAGCCCGTGCCGGCCTCGGCCCGGCTCCGCAGCTCGGCCGCCAGGGTCTCCGGAGGTGCCGTGACCTGCCCGAACACGGCGACGACGTCGGCCATCGCGGCGCTCGTGCGCTGCTGTGTCTCGTTCGCGCCCGGCAGCTTCGCCGCGAGCTTGACCAGCCGCGACGCCCGCTCGCGACGGGCCGAGGTGATGGCCGCGAGCGCCCCGTCGAGGACGAGGTCACCGAACTCCTGTGCCGCGAAGAACGGGGCGCGGGCGTGGCGGTACCACGATTCCAACGCCTCCAGCTGGGCGAGGTAGGCGACGTTCTTGCGCACCATCGGCAGCATCGTCGCGTAGGTCTCCCCGGCGTAGGGGCGCTTGAGGGTGCGTTTGATGGCGTCGAGGACGAGGTGGTCGTCCTCGACGACGTCGGTGCGCAGCACCGAGCCGGCGCCCGCGACCGTGC
>JAUNTP010000274.1 GCA_030538585.1 Mobilicoccus sp. | reverse complement strand
CAAGTCTACGATGCTCCGATGAACGATCGTTACGGCCGCGATGTCCTCGCCGGTGACTGGAAGGTCCCCAAGCGGGGTCGGTCCACCTCGATCGAGGCCGAGACGGGCCTGGTCGTCGAGGACGCCGAGACCGGCTGGGTGGGCGCCGTCGTCACCGTCGAGAAGGCGGGTGGGGTGCAGGTCGTGCACCTGGAGGACCGGCGCGGCCGCGTCAAAGGGTTCCCGCTCGGGCCGGGGTTCCTGGTCGACGGCAAGCCCGTGGTGCTCACGGCACCGACGGCGCGCGCCCGGGAGCAGCTGGCCGCAGCGAAACAGGCGGCCTCACGGACGGCGAGCGGCTCGGTCGCCGTCGGGCGCACCCCGGCCCGCACCGCCCGCGCCTCCCGCCTGTTCGTCGAGGGTCGCCACGACGCCGAGCTCGTCGAGAAGGTGTGGGGCGACGACCTGCGCGTCGAGGGCGTCGTCGTCGAGATGCTCGACGGCATCGACGACCTCGCCGGCTTGGTCCGCGATTTCGCCCCCACGGCGCAGCGCCGCATGGGGGTGCTCGTCGACCACCTCGTGCCCGGCACGAAGGAGTGGCGCATCGTCGAGGAGGCACGCGCCGTGCGGCCGTACGCGGCGCACGTGTGCATCGTCGGCCACCCCTACGTCGACGTGTGGCAGTCGGTACGCCCCGAACGCCTCGGCATGGACCAATGGCCGACGATCCCGCGCGGCACGTCGTGGAAGCACGGCATCCTCGCCCACCTGGGGTGGCCGCACGACACGCAGGCCGACGTCGCGCACGGCTGGAAGCGGATCCTCGGCACCGTCCGCAGCTACGCGGACCTGCAGCCCGAACTCCTCGGCCGAGTCGAAGAGCTCATCGACTTCGTCACCGTCGGCAGCGCGGCAGGCGGCCCAGACTCCTGACCCTGCCCGCCGAAACCGTCGGTTCAAACCGACGGTCTCGGCGGTGGGTCGACGCTCGTCGCGTGTTGTGGTCTGTCACGCTGCCGGCACCGGAGTGCACGGCGCGATGGGGCCGGTGACGACGTCGAACTGGGCTGCCGTGAGGTCACCGCTGCGAGTGGCGGTCAGCAGGATCATGGCCTCCGAGTCGGCCTGGCCACGCTCGAACGTGATGTGCACGCCGTCATCGCCGAACCCGAACTCGGTGACCTGCGGGCCGACGCCCTCCGCGGCGAGGGCGGCACGGCCGGGGGCGCAGAGCGTCCCGTCCGGGCGGTACTCGATGTGCGCCATGACACCGAGCGCGGCGAGCTCGCGTTCGAGACCGGCGGCGTCTTCGAGGCGGTTGACCTGCACGGTGACGCGGTCACCCGGACCGGTGCCCACCGCGTAGGCGGGTTCGGGCGTCGCCGTCAGCACCGCGAGGGTGGAGCCGACGACGGCGAGCCCCGCGATCGCCGCCGCGACGAGAGGTCGCGACAGCCGGCGTGGGCGATCTACGGGCCGACCTCCGGTGCTGTCGGTACTGTCGGCGCGCTCCTCGATGCGGGAGCGAAGGTCATCGAGGAGTTCGGTCTGGAAGCTGTCGAGCTGGCGGTTCATGGCCGGCCCCCTTCACTGATGAGGTCCACGGGAATGCTGGTGGGCAGGGCCAGCGCGGTGCGGGCCCGGTGGAGGCGCACGCGCGCGGCGCCGGGCGTGATGCCCAGCACGGCGGCGGCCTCGGTGAGCGGCAGACCGTCGACGGCGACGAGCTCGACGACGGCACGCAGCCGCTCGGGAAGGGTCTCGATGCGCCGCATCAGGGCGCGGGCGTCTCGCTCGGCGTCCAGACGTTCGGCAGCCCGTTCCAGGGCGTCGGGTTGCAGCTGGCGGCGGCCTGCAGCGCGGCGCCCCAGATGGCTCGCACGGGCGGCGCGGCGGCGCTCGGCGGCCACGAGGTTGCGGGCGATGCCGTAGAGCCACCCGCGGGGTGAGCCGCGGTCGGGTGTGTAGGTGGCGGCCGAGTCGATCACGGCCACGAACACGTCGCTCGTCAGATCCGCTGCGGTGTACGGGTCGTCGATTCGTCGTGCGATGAACCGCTGCACATGCTCCACGTGCTCGCGGTAGAACGCCTCGAAGGCGTCGGCGTCGGTGCCGATCTCGTCGATGTTCACACCCCTTCTTGGGTGGAGCGCCTCGCGACGTTACATCCGCCGCTTACGATGCGGGCGTGACCCCCGCGCGTTCCAGTCTGGCCCCGCACCCCGCCTGCGCGGGAGAGTCCCGGTGAGCTCTCCCCGCGCCGACCTCGTCGCGAGCGAGCTGGTCGCCGTGGTCGTGGCGGTGGGGCCGCACGGACCGGCCGTCCTCACCGTGGGTGCCCCCGGGGGCGTGCCGCGCCTGCCGAGCGGGCCGCTGCGGGCCGAGCACCGCAGCCTGCAGACGAGCCTGCGCGCCTGGGTCGAAGCCCAGACCGGGGTGGAGCTCGGGTACGTCGAGCAGCTGTACACCTTCGCCGATCGGGAGCGGGTCGGGTCGCACCATCACCTGCTGTCGGTGAGCTATCTCGGCCTGACCCGCATCGGTGCGACCTCCCACTCCGGGTACGCATGGCGCCCCTGGTCGGAGTTCCTCCCCTGGGAGGACCGTCGCGACCCCGACGCGCGGGCCCTCGCCGATGATCTGGGGCGGCGTCTGCGCCACTGGGCGGCGGCCGGGGCGAGCTCTGCCGTGCGGGCCGACCGGCAGGCGCGCGTCGACGCGGCGTTCAGCGGGGTGAGCGAACTCGCCCTGCAGCGCTACCAGTTGCTGCACGAGGCGGGGCTGACAGCGGAGTCCGGTGGTGAGGGCGTGGGCGCTCGGATGCTGCACGATCATCGACGCATCCTCGCCACGGGGGTGTCGCGGCTGCGCGCCAAGATCCAGTACCGACCCGTGGTGTTCGAGCTGGTCCCGCCCCAGTTCACGTTGGGGCAGCTCCAGACCTGCGTCGAGCACATCGCCGGGACGGAGCTGCACACCCAGAACTTCCGCCGACTCGTCCAGGCCCAGCAGTTGGTGGAGGCGACCGGCGCCACCGAGTCCGGCACGGGTGGGCGACCGGCCAAGCTCTACCGGTTCCGCCGTGAGGTCGAACTGGAGCGTTACGCGGCCGGCACGAAGTTGCCCCTCAGTCGCGGCGACTGAGGACACCCCCGTTGGTCGCGGAG
>JAUNTP010000273.1 GCA_030538585.1 Mobilicoccus sp. | reverse complement strand
CGACCCTCTCGAGACCGCCGCACCACCCGTTGGTCGAGGAGGGAGCGAAGCGACCGTCTCGAGACCACCTTCCCTTGGCGTGACCGACGGGGGTGCCTCCTCGGCCGACGGGGTGGGGCGACGCGACGGGACGCCCAATGTTCATAGTGAGTATTACGAGTTATGCTCACTGTGCTCATAACCGTCGAGGAGGCAGTCGTGACCCCCATCAGCATCGGTCGCCGTCCGAGCGACCTCGCCTACGACCGCGTCGCCGGTGTCGTCCCGGAGGTCGAGTGGGCCGGTTTCGCCGACGACATCGACGCCATCGAGGCCCTCAAGGCCGAGAAGAACGCCGTCGTGCTGGCGCACAACTACCAGACGCCGGAGATCTTTCACGGGGTCGCCGACATCGTGGGCGACTCCCTCGCCCTGGCTCGCAAGGCCCAGGAGGTGGAGGCCGACGTCATCCTCCTCGCCGGGGTGCACTTCATGGCCGAGACGGCCAAGCTGCTCAACCCCGAGGCGACGGTCATCGTGCCTGACCTCCAGGCGGGCTGCTCCCTCGCCGAGAGCATCACCGCCCAGGACGTGCGGGATCTGCGCGCGGCCCACCCCGGCCTGCCGGTCGTCACCTACGTCAACACCTCGGCCGCGGTGAAGGCCGAGTCCGACTACTGCTGCACGTCCGGCAACGCCGTCGCCGTGCTGCGGCACGTGACGAAGGAGTGGGGCGTCGAGCGGGCCATCATGATCCCCGACGAATACCTCGCCAAGAACATCTCGGCGATCTCCGGCATCGACGTCGTCACCCACCCCGGGCGTTGCGAGGTGCACGAGCGGTTCACTCCCCGCGACATCGAGCACATCCGTGACGGGCACCCGGGTGTCGTCGTCATCACGCACCCCGAGTGCTCGCCCGAGGTCGTCGCGGCGGCCGACTTCTCCGGGTCGACGGCCCAGATGCAGGATTACGTCGAGAGCCGGCAGCCCGCGAAGCTCGCCCTCATCACCGAGTGCTCGATGAGCGACAACCTCGCGGCGATGAATCCCGGCGTCGACATGATCCGCCCGTGCAATCTGTGCCCGCACATGAAGCGCAACACCCTCGCGAAGATCCGCCGCAGCCTGGAGACCCTCACCCACGAGGTCACCGTCGAGCCCGAGGTCGCCGAGCGGGCCCGGCTCGCCGTCGATCGGATGTTGGCGCTGTGAGCACCGACGTCCTCGTCGTCGGGTCGGGGCTCGCGGGTCTCGCGACGGCGCTACGCCTCGCCGAGCAGGGCGCCGACGTGACGGTCTGCACCCCCGAGCCCGACCCTGCGGCCGGGACGAGCAGCGCCCTCGCGCAGGGCGGTCTCGCCGCAGCAGTCGGACCGCACGACTCCCCCGCGCGGCACGCAGCGGACACGATCGCCGCGGGCGCCGGCCTCACCCACCCCGACGTAGCCACGCGCATCACCGCGGCCGGTCCGGATGTCGTCGCCGCCCTGCTCGCCCTCGGCGCGCGGCTCGACACGGACAGCGACGGCGCGCTGCGGCTCGGGTTGGAGGGTGCGCACGGACGCCACCGCATCGTCCACGCCGACGGTGACGGCAGCGGCGCCGAGATCCTGCGCGCGGTCGCGGACGCTGCTCTGGCCCACCCGCGTGTCACGCTGCGCCGGGCGCGGGTCACCACCCTCCTCGGCGCGGGCACGATCCGAGGTGCCCGTGTGGTCGCGCAGCACGGACCGGGCACCGGCACCCCGGAGAGCCTCGGTGCCGACGCCGTGGTCCTCGCGACCGGCGGCATCGGCGGACTGTTCGCGCACACGACCAACCCGTTGAGCTCCTGGGGATCGGGCCTCGCCCTCGGCCTGCGGGCCGGTGCCCGGGTGCGGGACCTCGAGCTCGTGCAGTTCCACCCGACGGCCCTGGCTGTGGGGCTCGACCCGATGCCGCTGGTCAGCGAGGCGGTGCGCGGCGAGGGCGTCGTCCTCGTCCGCGGCGACGGAACACCGCTGGGTGACCCGCTCGCCGGCCGCGACGTCGTGGCACGCGCGGTATGGGACGCCCTCGCAGACGGAGACGAGGTGTTTCTCGACGTGCCAGGTGGCCCGGAGGAGCTGCGCGCGCACTTCGCTGCCCGATTCCCGCGCGTGCACGCCGCAGCCGTCGCCGCGGGCCTGGACCCGGCGCGGGATCGGCTCCCGGTGCGTCCCGCCGCGCACTATCACATGGGAGGTCTGCTCGTGGACGAGCAGGGACGCACCGACGTGCGCGGCCTCTGGGCCGTCGGTGAGGTGGCGAGCACCGGACTCCATGGCGCGAATCGACTCGCGAGCAACAGCCTCCTCGAAGCGCTCGTCTGCGCCCGAGAGGTCGCGAGCAGCGTCGTCGCCCGCCTCGCCGGAAGATCGGGGTGGTCCGTCTCGGCCTCGCCCGTCGCCCCGGTGACCAGCGAGGAGGTCGAGCCTGCGGCGCCGACGTGGGCCGACCGTCGCCTGTTGGAGGACGCGGCGGGCCTGTACCGGCACGGGGATGCGCTGCGCCGAGCCGCCGACGAGTTCGCTCGACCGCACGTCCCGGGCAGCGCCGACGCCCGCCTCGTGGCGTCATTGCTCGTGCAGGCGGCCCTCGACCGTAGCGAGAGCCGCGGCGCACACCGGCGCCTCGACCACCCCGATGCCGCCCGTCCGCGCCACACCACGGTGAGCCTCGCCCACGCCGGCGTCCACCTCGAACGGAGTGCCTGATGACCGACACCGTCCCGCTGCTGCTCGTCGAGCCCGTGGTGCGGGCCGCCCTCGCCGAGGACCTCGGCCGCGCCGGTGACCTCACCACGGCGGCCACCGTCCCCGCCGACCTCGTCGGCACTGTCGCCCTCGTCAGCCGCGACGACGGCGTCGTCGCAGGCCTGCCCGCCGCGTTGCTCGCCTGGCGCCTGCTCGACCCGACGGTCGAGGCGACCGTCCGTCGACCTGACGGAAGCCGAGTCGCCCCCGGCGACGAGATCGCCGTCGTCACCGGCCCGGTGTCGGTCCTGCTGACGGGCGAGCGCGTCGCCCTCAACCTCCTCTGCCACCTCTCGGGGGTCGCCACGGCCACGGCCCAGCTCGTCGAGGCCGTGGCCGGGACGCCCACGCGTATCTGCGACACCCGCAAGACGACCCCCGGCCTGCGAGCCCTGGAGAAGGC
>JAUNTP010000272.1 GCA_030538585.1 Mobilicoccus sp. | reverse complement strand
ACGCGGTGTCGACGACGTCGGGTGAACACCCGAGGGCGCCCCCCAGCTCCCGCCCGATCTGGGCGACCTCGAGGGAGTGCGTCAGCCGGTTGCGCACGAAATCGTCGGTGCCCGGCTCCATGACCTGCGTCTTCGCTCCCAGCCGCCGGAGGGCGGACGAATGCAGCAGCCGAGCGCGATCCCGGGCGAAGTCGTCCCGGTGCGCGCTCTTGTGCGTGGGGTCCTCACCGACCCAGCGGGCACGGTCGGCGTGGTCGTAACCGGTCACCCTGGCACTGTAGAGTCCCGACGCGCGGAGACTCCGTCCACAGGTGCGGAACGGCGCGCCACGTATCGCTTCTGCTCTCGTAAGGTTCGCCTCATGGACCGTCATCCCCTCATCTCTCCGAGCGAGCTCCACGAATGGTTGCGCACTCGCCCCAGCGAGGCTCCGCTGCTGCTCGACGTGCGGTGGTCCCTCGGCGCGGACGACGGCTACGACGCCTACCTGCAGGCGCACCTGCCGGGTGCCGTCTTCGTCGACCTCGAACGTGACCTCTCCGGCGAGCGCACCACCACCGGTATCGGCGGTCGTCACCCCATGCCCACCGTCGACGACTTCGAGCTCGACATGGCCGAGTGCGGCGTCGACAACGACCGCCCGGTCGTCTGCTACGACGACAGCGGCTCCCTCGCGGCAGCGCGATGCTGGTGGCTCCTGCGTCACTTCGGCAAGTACGACGTGCAGGTCCTCGACGGGGGCATCGCGCAATGGAAGGCGCAGCGGTACCCCCTCGAATCAGGAATCCGGCTCGTCGAGGAGGGTGACTTCTCGGTGCGCCGCGGCAACTCCCTCGTGCTCGGCGCTGCCGAGGCCACGATGTTCGCCGAGCAGGGTCTCTTGCTGGACTGCCGCCCGGCCGACCGGTTCCGGGGCGAGAACGAGATCATCGACCCCGTCGCCGGCCACATCCCGGGCGCCGTCAACCTCCCCGCCCGCTCCCTGACCGACGACGAGGGGAAGTTCCTGCCCACCGACGAGCTGCGCCACCTCCTGGGCGAGGTCGGTGTCGACGGTGAGCGGCCGGTGGCGACGTACTGCGGTTCGGGGGTGCAGGCCTCGCACGTGGCCCTCGCCATCGCCGCCGCCAAGCTCGGTGACGGCACCCCCGTCTACATCGGGTCATGGTCGGACTGGATCACCGACACCAACCGTCCGATCGTCGAGGGCGAGCGGCGCATCGAGCTGTGAGCACCTGCGGTGCAGGCGCGCGGGGGGGGTTCGGCCTCAGCCTCCGGAGACGGAGAGTTCGGCCTGGGCGACGATGCGCGCCGATTCACCCGTGAGCTCCCGGGTGTCCAGCCACCCGTCGGGCAGCGCCACCTGACGCGGTGATCCGGCGCGGCCCCGCGGCCCCTCGGCGGGCGCACCCGGCCACGGCGCGTCAGCCGGCAGGTCGGCGACGAGCGCGTCGATGTCGGCGAGGCCATCGACGAGGGCCAGTCGGTGGCGGATGTCGTGACCGGCAGGAAACCCCTTGAGGTACCAGGCGATGTGCTTGCGGATGTCGCGGCAGGCGCGACCTTCGTCGCCCTCGTAGAAGTCGGTGAGGTAGACGGCGTGGCGCCGCAAGGTGGCGCCCACCTCCCCGAGCGTCGGTCGGGTCCGGGAGTGCCGGCCCCCGAACGCGGCGACGAGGTCGGCGAACAGCCACGGCCGTCCGAGGCAGCCGCGGCCGACGACGACGCCGTCGACTCCGGTACGGCGCACCATGTCGACCGCGTCCTCGGCCGACCAGATGTCGCCGTTGCCGAGCACCGGCACGTCGGGAAGAGTCTCGCGCAGACGCGCGATGGCCGTCCAGTCCGCCTGACCGGAGTAGGACTGCGCCGCGGTGCGCCCGTGCAGCGCCACGGCGGCGGCGCCGTGGTCACGGGCGATGCGCCCGGCGTCGAGGTAGGTGAGGTGATCCTCGTCGATGCCTTTGCGCATCTTGACGGTGACGGGCACCCCGTACGGGCTCGCCTCCTCGACGGCGCCGGCGACGATGCCGCGGAACAACTCGGTCTTCCACGGCAGCGCCGACCCCCCACCTTTGCGGGTGACCTTGGGGACGGGGCAGCCGAAGTTGAGGTCGATGTGATCGGCGCGGTTCTCGCTCACCAGCAGTCGTACCGCGGCGCGCACCGTGGCCGGGTCGACGCCGTAGAGCTGCACGCTGCGCGGATTCTCCTCCGGGTCGTGCGTGATGAGCCGCATCGACTCGGGGGTCCGCTCGACGAGCGCGCGGGAGGTGATCATCTCGCTGACGTACAGGCACCGCCCGGACTCCCCCACACCGGCAGCCTCACCGAACTCACGGCACAGGCGGCGGAAGGCGCGGTTGGTGATGCCGGCCATGGGCGCGAGGACGACCGGCGTAGGGATCGTCAGCGGCCCGAGGCGTAGCGGAGGAAGCAGTGCGGACATGATCCGCCCAGTGTCTCAGCCGGGGCGGTGATCGACCAACGGCGGGAGGGGATGCAGGGGCTGCCGGTGGGCAGGGGTCAGCCCCAACGGGGTCTGATGCTGATGGGGTCGCCGTTGCTCCGTTGCCATCGGACACCCGCGTCGGTGACCACTGCCGTGAGGTCGTGGCGGTGGACCACCGTGTGATGGTGGCGACACAGCAGGGCCAGGTTGCACATGTCGGAGCAGCCCCCATTGATCCAGTGGACGAGGTGGTGCGCGTCGCACCATGTCGGCGGCATGGAGCAGCCAGGGAAAGAACATCCGCCATCTCGGGCGTGCAGCGCCGCGATCTGGGCGGGGGTGACGGTGCGGTGCGCGCGGCCCTGGTCGAGGATCTCGCCCTGACTTCCGAGCACGATGGGGATGATCTGCGCGTCACACGCGAGCAGGCGTGCTTCGGTGGGGGAGATCACGCTGCCGAATCCAGTGGTGGCGTAGCCGCGACCATTGCTCGCGCTGTGGGTGTTGGTGCGGATTCCGAACGCTGCCCCCGCGGTGCCTGCGTCGGTGTCGCAGCAGGGGTCCTCAGCGTCCGGGGCGTCGGCGTGGACGTCGCGAAGCAGGTCGCCGTACTGGATGGTCACGGTCACGCGGGCCTTGCTGCCGGTGCCCGGCGTGCCCGCGTCGGGCTTGGTGGCGTGGCTGCCCATGGTCACCAGGGCGTCGGCGCGGCGCTGGG
>JAUNTP010000271.1 GCA_030538585.1 Mobilicoccus sp. | reverse complement strand
GTTCTTGGCCGGTGAGGGCGTGGATGGCATCCATGACCTCGTCGGTGATGAGGCGGCGCGCTTTGCCGGTGGGGACACCCTCGTACTTCGTGGCGAGGTCGAGGGGTTCACCGAACGTGATCGACACCTTGGCCGGGCGGATGAACCGTGACCCCTGGGGCTGGATCTTCTCGGTGCCCTTGACCCCGACGGGCACGACGGGAGCCCCGGACTGGAGCACGAGGTGACCGAGCCCGGTGTGACCGCGGTACAGACGGCCGTCGCGGGAGCGCGTCCCTTCGGGGTAGATGCCGAACGCGCCACCCTCAGAGAGGACCTCGAGGGCGAGCACGAGGGACTGTTGCGCGGCGCGGGTTTCGTCACGGTCGACGGGGATGGTGCCGGCTGCGGTGAAGAACGCCTTGTTGAGCATGCCGCGGGGGCCGGTGCCGGTGAAGTACTCCTTCTTGGCGAGGAAGGCGATCTGCCGCGGGGACGCGGCGGGGATGGCGATGCTGTCGAAGAAGGAGATGTGGTTGCTCGCGAAGATGCAGGCCCCGGTCATGGGGATGTGCTCGACGCCGCGGATGTCGGGGCGCAGCACGGTCCGCATGAAGGGGTTGAACATGGTGCGCGCGGCGCGGTAGAACACGGCTCTCCGATCGGCGGGGGTCGGGCTGCGGTGAACTCTACGGCCACCCCGCCGCCACCGTCAGAACTAGGCCCGCCCCGCCGAGGCCGTCGGTTCAAACCGACGGTCTCGGCGAAGGCACGCATCGTGCTCGTGCCAGCGTGACCAGCTGCCTTATTGGGAGATGCAGACGGCAGTGGGCACGTCGGCGATGACGGGTTGTCGCCTATGTGCGACGGCACACCACGGTGCTCGCGGCCCGCGTGATCAGCTGTCTTCTTCGGCGATGACGACGCCTCCGAGGACGTCGGCGATGACGGGTTGGCCGACGGCTCCGGCGTCGGCGATGTCCTCGTCGTCGACGCTGACCTCGTCGTCGTGGGTGACGCGACCGCGGGCAGCACCGTCCCCGTCATGGGGGTGCGAGGCCCGCTCACGCGCGGACCGCAGGGCCTCACGGGCCTGGGCTGCGCCACGTGGAGGCCTTGCGGGTCGCTGCGCCGGCTCCGGCTGTCCCGCGACGCCGGCGGACGCTTCTGCCTGTGGCGGTGTCGATTGTGCTGCGCCCGCGACGGGTTCGGGAGGCGTCGGGGTGGTGGGGGCGGTGTCGCGCTGGTCGCCGCGACGTGGCTGACGGTGCCCACCGAGATCCGGCGGGAGGGACTCCTCGTCGGGTGGCACGTCGTCATCGCTCGGCGGGGGGCCGTCGTCGCTCCACCCGGCCTGCGACCGGCCGCTCGACGCGGTGCGCTCACGACCAGCCTGGCCTTGGCCGTCCGTGGTCGGGCGGGTCGGCGCGTCGTCCTGGGTCCGCGAGGCGGGTCGGGCGTGAGGATCCTGCCCCGCTCCCCCACGCGAGGACGGAGGAGCCGCGGCGGGTCGGGCTGCAGGGTCTTCTCCCGCTCCCCCACGCGCGCCGGGGGCAGGCGGCGTGGGTGCTGGCGGCTCGGGGCGGGCCGAGCGATCGGCGGTGGGCGGGACGGAGCCAGGCCCGCGGCCTGCGAAGGCGGCGGGTGCGTCGTCGGCGGGGATGCCTTCGACCTTGGCGTCGACGCCGAGCGCCTCGCTGAGCGCTTGACGCACGACCTCGCTGTGGGGGCCGTTGCGGAACGTCGTCGCGAGTCCCTTGGTGGACAGGCCGAGGAGGACGCGGGTGCCGTCGTAGTCCAGGACCTGGGCGTGTTCGGAGAGGAACGTCCAGGTCACGCGGCGGATGCCATAGATCCGCTGCAGGACGTCGGGCCAGTTGCGGCGCACCATCTCGGTGTCGACGCCGCCCCGCGGGCCGGAGGGCGGGCGAGGTGCCGAGGGCGTGCCCGGGGCTTCCTCCGCGGGGTGTGACGAGCCGGGGTGCGTCCTGCCAGCCTGGGACGCACCGGATTGTGACGAGCCGGGCTGCTGGGTGGCACCGGCGTCGGCGGGCCCACCGGGCCCGTCGGAGGCGGCGGGCCCACCGGGCCTACCGGGTGCACCCCGCTGAGCGGTGCGGTCAGAGCCTGGTCGGTCCTGACGTTGTGGCTCAGTGGATTCGGCGTCGGCACCGGCGGTGTCACGCTCGTGACCGCGGTCGGGCGATGGCCTCTGTTCAGCGCGATCGTCGCGCGACCGGGCCTCTGGGCCGGGCCGGTCTTGTGCAGGCGTGCGGTGCCCGCCGGGCGCGTGCCCCTCGGCCGGGAGGGCGGGCGCGGCCATGCCGCCGCCGACGTCGAGGCGGCGTTCGAGGCGGTCGATGCGCGCGGCGTACCCGTGTTCACCGGCCCCGGCGGGCAGGAGCAGCCGGGCGCAGAGGAGTTCGAGTTGGAGCCTGGGTGAGGTGGCGCCGGTCATCTCGGTGAGTCCGGCGTTGATGACGTCAGCAGCGAAGGAGAGCTGCCCCGCCCCGAACGCGCCGGCCTGTTGGCGCATACGGGTGATCTGGTCGACGGGCAGGCCGCGCAGAACGGCGGACAGGCTGACGTCGTCGGCGCTGTCGGCGGAGTGGGTGAGGGCGGCGATGACGATGAGGTCGCGGAACCGTTCGAGGAGATCCTCGACGAACCGCCGCGGATCTTGCCCGGTCTCGATGATGCGGTCGACCTGCCGGAACACCCCGGCCCCGTCACCGGCGGCGATGGCGTCGACGCAGGCGTCGAGGAGTTCGCCCTCGGTGAAGCCGAGCAGCGCCGCGGCACCTGCGTAGGTGAGTCCGGCGTCGTCGGAGCCGGCGATGAGCTGATCGAGGACCGAGAGGGAGTCACGCACCGACCCGCCCCCGGCCCGCACCACGAACGACAGAACGCCTGGCTCGACCTGCACGTTCTCGCGGCGGCAGAGCTCTTCGAGGTAGTCCTGCAGCCGCGCCGGGGGCACGAGGCGGAACGGGTAGTGGTGGGTGCGGGAGCGGATGGTGCCGATGACCTTTTCGGGCTCGGTCGTGGCGAAGACGAACTTCACGTGCTCGGGGGGTTCTTCGACGATTTTGAGCAGCGCGTTGAAGCCTTGCGGGGTGACCATGTGCGCCTCGTCGATGATGTACACCTTGAACCGCGACTGGGCGGGCCCGTAGGCGGCCTTTTCGCGGAGGTCGCG
>JAUNTP010000270.1 GCA_030538585.1 Mobilicoccus sp. | reverse complement strand
GCGCATCTCGAAGTGCTCGCGGCTGTCCTTGTACTTGTGGGGCGACCGGATGACGACGAAGACGTTCTTCTCCGTCGGCAGCGGCACCGGGCCCACCACCGTCGCGCCCGCACGGGTCACGGTGTCGACGATCTTGCGCGCCGAAGAGTCGATGACCTCGTGGTCGTACGACTTCAACCGGATGCGGATCTTCTGTCCCGCCATCGCTGTACGTCTCTCTTCCTGGTCGTTCCACTACGGATCCGCTTCGTCGGCCTCCGGCCCCCGCGGTCGGGCGTGTCGCGCCTGACCTGATGATCGAGGGCATGGCTGTGCCATGCTCTCTTTCCTCGGGGCCCGCGTCCGGCCGAGAACCGGAGCTGGTCTTGAGGTACGCAAGAGGGCTCCAGTTCGTGGACGGATCCACGTGCTAGTCACCTCTCGCGAGGGACGGCATCACAGGCGGACGCACCGACGTGGGGCATCCTGCACTGTGTCGCCGTCAAGCAACCCACCTATCCTGACAGACAAGCCCGCTCAATCCAAATCGTCGCCCGGGGAGAGGTGCTCACCATCGTGACAGAAGCTCACCCGAGCGAGGCAGGCACACCTGAGCCAGAAAGGCTCACCGTCGACGGTGAGTCTCTGTTCGCCAGGTGAGTTTCTTGCCGAACGGTGCTGTCTCTCGCCTCAGCGGCCGGGGAAGGCGGGCTTCTCCTTGGCGAGGAAGGCACGCATGCCCTCGGCTCGGTCTTCAGTGACGAAGGCCCGCTTGAACGCGCTCGCCTCCGCGTCGAGGCCGTCGGCGACGGTGCCGCTCGCGACATCGTTCATGAGCGTCTTCGCCGCGCTGATCGCGACGGCCGACTTCTGGCCCATCTCGCCGATGGTCTCCAGCGCCGCCTGCAGCACGGCCGCGGCGTCGGGGCAGACCCGGTTGACGAGCCCGATGCGGTACGCCTCCTGCGCGCCGATGAGGCGTCCGGTGTAGATGAGCTCGCGCGCCATGCCGATGCCGACCCGGTCGGTGAGGCGCTTGGACCCGCCGAAACCGGGGATGACGCCCAGGTTGACCTCGGGCTGGCCGAACTTCGCGTTCTCCGCGGCGTAGATGAAGTCGCATGCCATCGCGAGCTCACACCCGCCACCGAGCGCGAACCCGTTGACCGCCGCGATGACCGGCACGGGCAGGGCCTCCAGGCGCAGCGTCACGTCCTGCATGCGGCGGCTGTACGTCTCGCCCTGCTCGGGGCTCATGTCCATCATCTCGCGGATGTCGGCGCCCGCGACGAACGCCTTCTCACCCGCTCCTGTGATGACGACGCCACGGATCGGCCACTCCCCCTGCTCCCCCACGCTCTGCAGGGCGTCGGTCAGGGCCCACAGGTCTTCGATGACCTGGCCGGCGAGTGCGTTCATGGCCTTGGGCCGGTCGACCGCGACGACGAGGGCCTCGCCCTGCTGCTCGACGGTGAGGGTTTCGTACGTGCCGAACTCCATCGGGACTCCTTGGGGCGGGGATGGACTCTCAGGTTGATCTGTCTCACCCCACCGTAGTCGCCGCGGCAGGCGTGAGGCTCAGCCGACGTCGATGACGTCGCCGGGGTTACAGCCCGCGCGCACGGTCTCCCAGTAGCCGACGTCGGGGCGGCGGGGTTCGAGGAACCAGGCGTCCTTGGACGAGGCGAACGCCGCGTGGCAGAGGAACTGTTCGCGCATGCCGGGGGTGTCGGCGTCGGGGACGGCCTTGACGACGCGGTTCCACGCCTCGTCGTGGATGCGCGGGTCGACGGCCTCGCGCAGCCGGTCGGCGGGGTCGACCTTGAGGGCGGTCTCCCCCTCGCGCTCCACCCAGGTCGCGTCGTCGACGAGGCGTTCAGGGATATCGACTGACGAGGTGCGTGTCGGTGTGGGGTCGGGCTCGACGGGCGTCGGCGCGGTCAACTCAGCGGCCTCGGTGGTCTCAGCGCTGGACTCTCCCGCGTCGGTACGCATGGCGTCGACCGCGGCCCACCCGCCGAGCAGCACGGCGAGGGCCACGACCACTCCCGCCAGCCGTGATCCACTCATACCTGCCACGATGACAGGCCAGTCTGTGAAGACCCCGCACCCGCAGCCGTCAGCCGCTCGCCGGGCGCCGTAGCGGCCGGGACAGGCCGGCGAACACGGCAACGACGGCGTAGAGCAGCGCGCCGCCGAACAGCACGGCGCTGAGCGGCAGTGGCGCCTCCAGCGCCAGCGCGAGGTACAACGGGGACCGGAGACGGGAAAGCCCCAGAGCAGGATGGGGCGACCTCCGTTGCTCGATCTCGCGACGGTCGCATCGCTCCCTCCTCGATCCGAGAAGGAGCCAGCGAAGCGACTGTCTCGAGACCACCGTCCACGTGACGGCGTGAGAGCGCCATGGCCGTGTGGCTGCTGGATCGCGTGACGGCTCTGGTCGTCGAGTCCGGGTGGTGTGCTCGCAGGGAACGCAGTTTCGACGTTGTCGATGACTCTCAGATGGGAGGTCAAGGCTCTGACCTGCTGCGATGATATCGGCCCTCGTATCGACAACGTCGAAATTGCGTTCGAGCCGGGGACCGTGGGAGGGAGCGATGAGCTCACGACCGCCCCAGACCTGGTTCGCACGCGCTGAATGAACGCCACCACCAGACCCGAGACCAGAGGGCCTCGTGAAGGAGGAGCCGGCAAAGCGCGTGTCACGAGACGACGGCCCACGTGACGGCGATAGGGCATGGTGGTTTCGAGACGTCGCTGCGCTCCTCCTCAACCAACGGGGGGGTGGCGTCCAGCGCTGGTGGTTTCGAGACGTCGCTGCGCTCCTCCTCAACCAACGGGAGGGGTGGTTGCGTCAGTCGAGACGTCGCTTCGCTCAGCCAACGGCGAAGGGCGGGCCCCACCCTCTCGGGTGGTGCTCGCCCTTCGCGGTGCTACTGGTGCGTCAGATCACTTGAGGATCTTGGTGACGCGGCCGGCGCCGACCGTACGGCCACCCTCACGGATGGCGAACTTGAGGCCCTCTTCCATCGCGATCGGCTGGATGAGGTCGACCTTCATGTCGGTGTTGTCGCCCGGCATGACCATCTCGGTGCCCTCGGGGAGGTGCACGACACCGGTGACGTCCGTGGTCCGGAAGTAGAACTGCGGACGGTAGTTGTCGTAGAACGGCGTGTGACGGCCACCCTCGTCCTTGGACAGGATGTA
>JAUNTP010000269.1 GCA_030538585.1 Mobilicoccus sp. | reverse complement strand
GTCCCCGCGCCCCGCGCCCCCCCCCCCCGGGGGGCTGCGCGCCTCCCCCCCCACCGGGCGGGGGGTGAGAGAGGTCGCCTCGCGGCCGTTGTATCCCGTGGCCCGTGGTCGGTATCGAGACGGTCGTCCGAGTTCGCTACCGTGACCGTCATGATCACCTCGTCGGATGACTTCTGGTGCGTGATCCCTGCTGGGGGAGCAGGGACGCGGTTGTGGCCGCTGTCGCGCGCCGGTTCGCCGAAATTCCTCCATGACCTTCTCGGTACCGGTCGTAGCCTGCTGCAGGCCACCGCGGACAGGCTCGAGCCGCTCGCGGGCGGTCGCCTCGTCGTCGTCACGGGCGCTCGGCACGCTGACGCGGTCGCCGAGCAGCTCCCGCACGTGCCGGCCGAGCACGTCCTCGCCGAGCCCGCGCCGCGGGATTCCATGGCCGCGATCGGTTGGGCCGCAGCCGTCATCGAGCGTCGTGACCCCGAGGCCGTCATCGGCTCGTTCGCCGCCGACCACGTCATCGGTGACGAGGACCGTTTCCGAGCGCTCGTCGGCGAAGCCATCGCCGTCGCCCGGGAGGGCTACGTCGTCACCCTCGGCATCGAGCCCACCTACCCGGCCACCGGGTTCGGGTACATCCGCGAGGCGGACTCCCTCGGCATCGACGCCGCACCGCACGCGCGCGCCGCCGCGGAGTTCGTCGAGAAGCCCGACGCGCTCACCGCCACCGGCTACCTCGACAGCGGCGAGTACCGCTGGAACGCCGGCATGTTCGTCGTCAAAGCGACGGTGCTGCTCGACCTCCTCGCTCAGTGGCACCCCGAGCTCGCCGCGGGGGTGCGTCGCATCGCCGCGCAGCCCGAGCTGATCGAGCAGGAGTGGGAGTCCCTGGAGCGCATCGCCATCGACCACGCCGTCGCCGAACCGGCCGCCGACGCGGGCAAGGTCGCCGTGGTGCGCTGCGACTTCCCGTGGGACGACGTGGGCGACTTCCACTCCCTCGCGGGCCTGCTGGACGACCCCGGCGAGGGCATGCGCACGGTGGGGCCGGCCGACGTCGTCGCGCTCGACGCGACCGGCATCGTCGCCTCGCGCACCGACCGGCTCATCTCCGTCGTCGGTCTGCCCGACGTCGTCGTCGTCGACACCCCCGACGCCCTCCTCGTCACCACGCGGGAGCGGGCGCAGCACGTCAAGAGCGTCGTCGACCGGCTCAAGGCCGACGGGCGCACCGACCTCACCTGACCCGCGCACCGACCTCACCTGACCTGCGCACGCGGGTCCCGGCTCACCCCCTCCCCGACAGGAGCCCCGCATGGGCGTCGTTCTCGCGGGCGTGATGCTCACGCTCGCCGGTCTCGCGTTCAAGCTCGCGGTCGCCCGCTACCGACGTCGGTTGCGGCGCACCCACCCGGGGCTGCGCGCCGACCCGGAGCTCAGCGCTCGCGCCGAGGCGTTCACCGACGCCGTCGTGCTGTGTGCGCTCGCGTTCCTCGTGGCGGTCGTCACCGGTGTGGAGGCGATGGGGCAGGTCGTCGTGGGCGGGCTGCTGGTGGCGTTGCTGCTCTCGTACTGGCTGCGTTTTCGGGCCGGCGCAGCTCGCGGCGGGGGCGCGTGAGCGGTCGGGGACCTAGGTCCTCGCACAGCTTCGAGCCCCCCGGCGCACCCCCGCCAGGACTACCCTGGACCCATGGGTGAATCCACGGCACGTACCGAGTCCGACTTGGAGATGCGGGCGGTCTACTCGGCCGCCGACCTGCAGGGCTTCGAGCCCGATACCCGCTTGGGGGAGCCGGGGTCCTACCCGTTCACCCGCGGCGTGTACCCCTCGATGTACACGGGCCGGCCGTGGACGATGCGGCAGTACGCGGGCTTCGGCACCGCTAAGGAATCCAACGAGCGCTACAAGCAGCTCGTCGCCGCGGGCACCGGCGGCCTCTCGGTCGCGTTCGACCTGCCCACCCAGATGGGGTACGACTCCGACGCGCCGCTCGCCTCCGGCGAGGTCGGCAAGGTCGGTGTCGCCGTCGATTCCGTCGACGACATGCGCACCCTGTTCGACGGACTGCCGCTCGGTGAGATCTCGACGTCGATGACGATCAACGCGCCGGCCTCGACGCTGTTGCTCATGTACCAGCTCGTCGCCGCCGAGCAGGGGGTCGACTCGACCAAGCTCACGGGCACCATTCAGAACGACGTGCTCAAGGAGTACATCGCTCGCGGCACCTACATCTACCCGCCGCAGGAGTCGCTGCGGCTCATCAGCGACATCTTCGCGTACTGCAGCAAGGAGATGCCGCGCTGGAACACCATCTCCATCTCCGGCTACCACATGGCCGAGGCGGGGGCGACGCCCGCGCAGGAGGTGGCGTTCACGCTCGCGAACGCCAAGGAGTACGTCAAGGCCGCGCAGGCCGCGGGGCTCGACGTCGACACCTTCGCGCCGCGCCTGTCGTTCTTCTTCGTCGCCCGCACCACGCTGCTGGAGGAGGTCGCCAAGTTCCGTGCGGCCCGCCGCATCTGGGCGCGCATCATGAAGGAGGAGTTCGGCGCCAAGAACCCCAAGAGCCAGATGCTGCGCTTCCACACTCAGACCGCGGGCGTGCAGCTCACCGCCCAGCAGCCGGAGGTCAACCTCATCCGCGTCTCGCTGCAGGGTCTGGCGGCGGTGCTCGGCGGCACGCAGTCGCTGCACACCAACTCCTTCGACGAGGCCATCGCGCTGCCCACGCAGAAGGCGGCACGCCTGGCGCTGCGCACCCAGCAGGTCATCGCGTACGAGACCGACGTGTGCAAGACCGTCGACCCGTTCGCGGGCAGCTACGTCGTCGAGTCCCTCACCGACGACCTGGAGGCTCAGATCCTCGAGCTCATCGAGGCCGTCGACGACAAGGGTGGGGCCGCAGCCGCCATCGAGCAGGGCTTCCAGAAGCAGGAGATCGAGCGCTCCGCCTACGCCCAGCAGCTCAAGATCGACACCGGTGAGCGCACCGTCGTCGGCCTCAACAAGTACACGATCGACGAAGAAGAGAAGTACGAGCCGCTGCGCGTCGACCCGGCCATCGAGGCCGACCAGCACGAGCACCTCGCCAAGCTGCGCGCCGGCCGCGACCAGGGAGCAGTCGACCAGGCGCTCGGCGAGCTCAAGCGGGCCGCCGAGGGTCGCGACAACCTGCTGTACCCGATGAAGGACGCCCTTGCCGTCGACGCGACCGGCGGCGAGGTCAGCA
>JAUNTP010000268.1 GCA_030538585.1 Mobilicoccus sp. | reverse complement strand
TTGGCCTCGGCCTCCTCCTGGGTGTACACCTCGCCCACGAACTTCGTCGGGTCGGCGAACGCCGGATCGTTCGCCATCACGAGAGTCTGGTTGACGATCGAGGTCACCTGCCGCCCCGGCAGATTGTTCTGCAACGACTGCAGCAACCAGTACCCGATCATCCCCTGCGTCTGCGCGCCGATCGAGTCCAACGCATACGGCCGCGACAAACCCGGATCACGCGCACTCTGCAACGCCAACACCCCCACCTGAGGGCCGTTACCGTGCGTAATGACGAGCTCATGCTCCTCCGCCAACGGCGCCAACGACGCCATCGCCGTCTCCGCATTCGCGATCTGCGTCGCCGCATCCGGCTTCTGACCACGCTCCAACAGGGCATTGCCGCCCAGGGCCACCACGATTCTCACTACTACGTCTCCTTCAGTCGCAGCATTGTTTGGGGCGACTTCCTCATCTCGGCCTCCGGCAGGGACCGGGGCTGCGCCCGGGTCCCTACCTACGGCCTCCCCGTCGTCAGTCGCCCAGCGTCGCGACCATGACGGCCTTGATCGTGTGCATCCGGTTCTCCGCCTGGTCGAACACGATGGAGGCGTCGGATTCGAACACCTCGTCGGTGACCTCGAGAGCCTCCATGCCGGTCGCCTGGAAGATGTCCTCGCCGACCTTGGTGTTGCGGTCGTGGAACGCCGGCAGGCAGTGCATGAACTTCGTCGCCGGGTTGCCCGTGGCCGCCATCGTCTCGGCGTTGACCTGGTAGTCCTTCAGCAGGCCGATGCGCTCGTCCCACACCTCCTTGGGCTCACCCATGGAGACCCACACGTCGGTGTAGAGGAAGTCGGCGTCCTTGACCCCGGCGGCCACGTCGTCGGTGATGGTGATGCGGGCACCGGTCTTCTCGGCGATCTCCTTGGCCTGGGCCACGATCTCGTCGTCGTTCTGCAGAGAGGCAGGCGCCACCATGCGCACGTCCATGCCCGCCATCGCCCCCGAGATGAGCAGCGAGTTACCCACGTTGTTGCGGGCGTCGCCGAGGTAGGCGAACGCGATCTGCGAGAGCGGCTTGTCGCTGTGCTCGATCATCGTGAGCTGGTCGGCGAGCATCTGCGTGGGGTGCCACTCATCGGTGAGGCCGTTCCACACCGGCACGCCCGCGAACTCGCCGAGGGTCTCGACGAGGTGCTGCTTGCTGCCGCGGTACTCGATGCCGTCGTACATCCTCCCCAGCACGCGGGCGGTGTCTTTCATCGACTCCTTGTGCCCGATCTGGCTGCCGGTCGGCTCCAGGTAGGTGACGCCGGCGCCCTGGTCGTAGGCCGCCACCTCGAACGCGCACCGGGTGCGGGTGGAGGTCTTCTCGAAGATGAGGGCGACGTTCTTGCCCCGCAGACGCGGCTGCTCGGTGCCCGCGTACTTCGCGGCCTTGAGGTCGGCCGACAGCTTCAGCAGAAATGTCCACTCCGCGGGAGTGAAGTCGAGTTCCTTGAGGAAGTTGCGGTGCCGCAGGGTGAAAGCCATCAGATGTCCTCTCGTTCGACGGGGCAGCTCATGCAGCGGGGGCCGCCACGGCCGCGGCCGAGTTCGCCACCGGCGATGGTGTGCACCTCGATGCCGTGTTCCCGCAGGTGAGCGTTGGAATGAAAGTTGCGTTCGTAGGCGATGACCACGCCGGGGCGGACGGTCAGCACGTTGCAGCCGTCGTCCCACTGCTCGCGCTCGGCGAGGGCGGAGTCGATGGGTGGGGTGAACGTGCGGATCGCGTCGACCTCGAGGGTGTCGGCGATGACCTTGCCCATCTCCTCCGGTTCGTGGTCGCTGACCCGGAACCCCAACGGGGTGTCGTCGGGCTCCAGCACGAAGGAGCGCATGAGCGGCAGGTTGGCGTAGTAGGTGAAGGAGCGTTCATCGACCATCGACATGACGGTGTCGAGGTGCATGACGGCGCGGTACTTCGGCATCTCCAGGCCGATGACGCGCCGCGCGGCACCCGCCGCGAACAGCCGCTGCGCCAACCGCTCCACGGCTTGCGGCGAGGAACGTTCGCTGATCCCGACCATGACGGCGCCCTTGCCGAGGACGTGCACGTCGCCGCCTTCGAGGGTGGCCTGGCTCGGGGCGAGACCGCTGCCCCACCGGCCGAACTCGGAGGCCGACAGGGTGGGGTGGTAGCGGTAGATGGTCTCGTAGTTGATCGACTCGCGGATTCGCGCGACCATCCGCATGGCGTTGACCGAGACCCCGCCGTACACCCAGCAGGAGGTGTCGCGGGTGAAGAGGTGGTTGGGCAGCGGGGCGAGGATGAAGTCACCCGGCGCCATGGCGCGCAGCACCACCGACTGGGTGGCGCCGTTGGCGTGTTCGCGCGCCTCGGCGATGGTCAGGCCGCCGATGAGGGTGGCCGCGAGGGTGGCGTCGTCCATGTCGGAGAGCAGCTGTGTGAGGGGGTCGATGGCGCCGGGGCCGAACACGTCCTCATCGAGCAGGCGGGTGAGGGCGAAGTCGCGTGCCTCGGGCACGGCGAGGGTCTCGGTGAGGAGCTGCTCCAGCAGCAGCACCTCGACGCCGAGGCTGCGCAGCACGGAGGCGAATTCGTCGTGCTCTTCCTGCGCCCGGGGCACCCAGGGCAACTCGTCGAACAGCAGCCGTTCTTTGTTGTCGGGGGTGAGACGCGCCAGCTCGCGTCCAGGACGGTGCAGGATGACTCGCTTGAGCTGTCCCACCTCGGATCCGACGTAGGCCTCGGACATGGTGGCTCCTCCCGATCGGTGCCGCGCGCTGTGAGAGGTCCCTCCGCCGGCAGGGCATGCACTCACCGGTGGGGGACGTACTGCTGACGGTAGGAGGCGCGCGGGTGCTTTCGCAGGCGAATGAACAACCGGATCGTCGGGGGAGTGGCAGTTGATGCACGCGCGGGAGGCCGACCGCTGCTCAGGCGCTCATAGTCATGCAGGACCCCGCAAGTGCGGCAGGGTGATCCGGGCCACATGCGGTGGCGACGTGGGGATTGCTACCGCCTCCGTACCCGGCGGCGACGACAGCAAGGCACACCAACCCGGCCGGTCCCGAACGCGTGAGCACGAGACGCTGGGCTCCTCAACCCGAGAAGGAGGAGCGAAGCGACGTCTCGAGACCACCCCGTACCGCCGCGTGAACCTCATTCAAACTAACTGCTCAAAACCCTTCTATTCGCACTGCAGTACGACTATCATGGGTCCATGACGGCGACGGT
>JAUNTP010000267.1 GCA_030538585.1 Mobilicoccus sp. | reverse complement strand
CGGGGATGGCGCGCATCGCCGGGACCCGCATCACCTACGTCAAGCCGCACGGCGCCCTCTACAACACCATCGTTCACCACGAGAAGCAGGCCGCCGCTGTCGTCGAGGCCCTCGTCGCGTTCGACCCCGAACTCGTGCTCATGGGACTGCCGAACGCCGTCGTCCTCGACCTGGCCGAGCAGGCGGGCCTGCGCACGGTCCGCGAGGCCTTCGCCGATCGGGGCTACATGCCCGACGGCACGCTCGCTCCCCGCGGTCAGGACGGGGCGGTGCTGCATGACGCCGACGCGGTGGCCGCCCGCATGGTGCAGATGGTCACCGAGGGCACCCTCGAAGCCGTCGACGGGTCGACCCTCACCATCGAGGCCGACTCCATCTGCACCCACGGCGACAGCCCCGGCGCTATCGAGATGGCGGGCGCGGTCAAGGCCGCTCTGCTGGAGGCGGACGTCGAGATCGCTCCGTTCGCGCCGTCATGATCCGCCGCGCCGGAGACACCGCACTCCTCATCGACCTGGCCGACCTGGAGGAGGTGCACCGCTTCGACGCCGCCGTGCGCGTCGCGCAGGAAGAGGGACGCGCCCCCTTCACCGAGCTCATCGACGTGCTGCCCGCAGCGTCCACCCTCATGGTGACCACCGCCCCCGGCGGTGACCTCGCCGCGCTCGAGAAGGCCCTCGCCGAGCTCGACGTCGACGCCCTCGCCGCCCGCGAGGACGACTCGACGGAGACGTCGGTGGAGATCGAGGTCGTCTACGACGGCCCCGACCTCGACGAGGTCGCCGAACTCACCGGACTCTCGACGCGCGAGGTCATCGAGGCACACACAGCCACCCCGTGGCGGGCGGCGTTCGGCGGGTTCGCGCCCGGCTTCTTCTACCTCGTCGACGGCGACCCCCGCCTCGAGGTCCCGCGCCGGTCCGAACCCCGCACGGCGGTCCCGCCCGGGTCGGTGGCCCTCGCCGGCACGATGAGCGCGGTCTACCCCCGGCAGTCCCCCGGCGGATGGCAGCTCATCGGACGCACCGAGCAGACGATGTGGGACACCTCGGCCACCCCGCCGGCGCTGCTCGCCCCCGGCACCGTCGTCACCTTCGTGGAGGCCGGGTCATGACCGCGATGGAGATCCTCGCCACCGGACCACGGGCCCTCGTCGAAGACCTCGGCCGTCCGGGCCTGGCACGACTCGGCGTCGGCCGCTCCGGCGCCGCCGACCGGGCCTCCCACGGCCTCGCCCAGCGCATCGTCGGCAACCCCGAGGACGCGGCCGGGATCGAGGTCACCCTCGGCGGTCTGCGGTTCCGCAGCCACGGCGCGTCGATCATCGCCGTGACCGGCGCGCCCTGCCCCATCAGCGTCGACGGCCAGGAGCGGTCGGTCGGTGAGCTCATCTGTGTCCCCGACGGCGCCGAGGTGAGCCTCGGTGCGCCGTCGACCGGTCTGCGCAGCTACGTGGCCGTGCGCGGCGGTATCGACGTCGAACCCGAGCTGGGCTCCCGCTCCACCGACACGATGTCCGGCCTCGGGCCACCCGCGCTCGAGAAGGGCACGTTCCTGCCCGTGGGTGAGCCGAGCCGGACGCTGCCCGGCGTGGACGCCGTCGCCCTCCCACCGCTGCGCAGCGCCCCCGTCGAGCTGCGCATTCTGCCCGGACCCCGCGTGGACTGGATCACCACACCTGACGCCGTCACCGCCCACGACTGGCAGGTCTCCTCCCGTAGCGACCGCATCGGGGTCCGCCTCGAAGGGGAACCCATCGAACGACACCCCGACCACGCGTCGACGGAGCTGCCCTCCGAAGGCGTGGTGCGGGGCTCGCTGCAGGTCCCACCCGGGGGCGAACCCGTGCTCTTCCTCGCCGACCATCCCGTCACGGGCGGCTACCCGGTCGCAGCCGTCGTCATCGACGAAGACGTCGACCGGGCAGCGCAGTTGCGTCCCGGCGACCAGGTGCGGCTGCGCTGGGAGGGGGCGGCTCCGCGCTGAGGCCACCGTGGACCGACTTGCTCACGCTGCCCGGCATGGCGTAGGCAGGACGCCATGAACAGGCCCGGCGGCAAGGTCATCGCCTTCCCCACCTGGCGACGCCAGGCCATGGGAGCGCCCGGCGTCGGCGATGCGCGTCGGCACGCCGGCCTCGACGACACGCACGCCGAGGCACGCCCGCTCCCGTCCGATCCGGCACCGCCGTTCGAGGACGATGTCCACTGGGACGACACCCCCGTCTGGCACGAGGGCGACACCCCGACCGGAGATGTCCTCATCCGGATGCGCATCGACATCGTCGGGGCCAAGCCGCCCGTCTGGCGACGTCTGGAAGCGCACGGCAACCTCATGCTCGATGAGTTCCACCACGTCATCCTCGCCGCCTTCGGGTGGCCGGACGACTGGTACTTCTACCGCGACATCCTCAACACCCGAGACGGTCACCGCGTCGGCGTGGCCTTTCAGAACACGTGGACCCCTACCCGGCTGTGGCCGGGCCCCAACGAACACGAAGTCAGGCTCGACCAGGGGCTCCGTGAGCCGGGGGACCGGCTGCGCTACGTCTACCAACCGCGCGGGATCCAGTTGACGATCGCCGCCGAAGAGGTCATGCCGATGCCGCCGGAGGACCTCGGCGAGGTTCCCCGGGCACGGTGCCTGCGCGCTCGGCGCGTGTCACCCCCCGCCCATCGCCTGAAGATCTGGCAGCTGCAGAGCCGTATCGCGCGCCGAGGTGGAGTGCTCGTTCCCGAATCCCTCGCCGGCCCACCCGTGACGACCGACGGTCCGGTCGACCTCGACGAGATCGACCGAGCCGTCCGGGCCGCGGTGCCGCCCACGACGTGACGTGTCCCCTGGCGCCCGCAGACGACGCCCGGTCGGTCACGAACCCGCTGGTCACCGACCTGGAAGAGGTCGATTTGAAGTTCACCGGCCCTTCGTTCTAGAGTTCTCGATGTTCACCCGGCAGGGAGGAACGGACGCACATCGCGGCCGGTCTCGAGGGTGGACAGACCACCACCAGCCTGCTGGCAACGGCCAGTTGGCATCAGGCTTCAGAGTCTGGTAACGTGGTCACTCGGCTCGAAGGAAGCCCCGCAGCAAGCGGGCAGCTCTTCCGGGTAGCCACATCGAATCGCACCTTCTCATTTACGGCTCCGTTCGGGGTCCGTGGTGTGTTGTGTGTCCGATGCTTGAGAACTCAACAGCGTGCCAAAAATCGATGCCAATTGTTTGTTGGTTGATCGTCAATGACATCCAATGTTTGATG
>JAUNTP010000042.1 GCA_030538585.1 Mobilicoccus sp. | reverse complement strand
TCACGGTCACGCCGCACGATCTGATCACGCGTCGCCTCCAAGTGCGCCTCGTCGGTGTCGCCGTGCAACTCGCGCGTGCGCCGGGCCAGTCGCGCCGACTCACTCGCCGACAGGAGCAGCCGCACGTCCGCGTCCGGCGCGACCACCGTGGTCAGGTCCCGCCCCTCGGCGATGATGCCCGGGTTCGCGCGCTCCGCGATACACGCCCGCTGCCGCGCGATGAGCACCTCACGCGCCGGGATGTGCCGCGCCACCGCCGACACCACCGACGAGATGCGTGTTTCACGGATCGCGGCCGTGACGTCTTCGCCCGCAACCCCCACCCGCGGATCCTCCGGGTCGGTGCCCATCTCCAACGGCAAGGTGCGCGCTGCCTCCGTCACCCCGGCCTCGTCGTCCAGATCGACCCCCTCGTGCAGGCACCACCACGTGAGCGCCCGATACATGGCACCCGTGTCGAGATACGCCAAGCCGAGGCGCTGCGCCACAGCCCGAGACACGCTCGACTTGCCGGATCCGGACGGGCCGTCGAGCACGACGACGAGGGACTCGGTCACGGTGGAGGAGGTCACGCCCGGCAGCCTAGTGCGTTCAAGGGGGCCCACCCCGCCGAGCGGCCCACTCCCCTCAGCCCCACACCCACGGGGTCGATGAGGCGGGTGCGCCGATCCTCTCCCTGCCCCCGGCGCGCACCAGCCTCTACCGGATCCCTCCTCCGGCTCGCTTCGACGACCCCGAAGGATGCCCATGCCTGCCCCGGTTCCCTCCCCCCTCACCCCTGCCGCCGCCTGGACACAGCTCAAGGCCGGCAACGCCCGCTTCGTCGGCGGCACCCCCCGCCACCCCCACCACAGCCAGTGGCGCCGCCGCGACCTCACCGCCTCCCAGCACCCCTTCGTCGCCGTGCTGAGCTGCTCCGACTCCCGCGTCCCCCCGGAGATCGTCTTCGACCGCGGCCTCGGCGACGTGTTCGCCATCCGCAACGCCGGCCACGCCCTCGACACCGCCACCCTCGGCACCATCGAATACGGCGTCGGCGTCCTCGGCACGCCCCTGCTCGCCGTCATGGGCCACGAGGCCTGCGGGTGCATCGCCGCCGCCATGGCCGCCGCCGCCACCGGTGAGGTCCCCGGCGGACACATCGGCCCCCTGCTCGAGCACGTCATCCCCAGCGTCCACTGCGCCGAAGAGATGGGCACCATGTGCGCGGGGGAGGTCATGGAGGAGCACGTCCGCCAGACCGTCCAGGGCCTGCTGCAGCGCTCCACCGTCGTCGCCGACGCCGTCCGCGCCGGTGAGCTCGGCATCGTCGGCCTCACCTACCGTCTCGACGACGGCGCCGTGACCCTGCTCGACTGGATCGGGGAGGTCGAGCGCCCCGAGGACACCAGCGAGGAGACTGTCTCGGCCCTCGCCGCGCAGCAGAGCGCCGCCCAGGAGGCCGGTGCCGCTGCCGCGGCCCGCGCCGGTATCGACTCCGACGCCGAGGAGGTCGCCGAGCTGCAGGAGGAGACGGCCGTCGAGGCCGCCATCGTCGAGGAGAAGCTGCCCGTCTGAGGGGTTACTCCGTCACCGTCCAGCCGCGGGCCAGCAGCCCTGCGCGCAGCGGGTCCGCGGCTGCGGGGGTGACGAACAGCTCCACCACACCGGCGAGCCTGCCGGTCGCGTGCTCGATGCGCACGTCCTCGATGTTGACGCCCTCGTCGCCGACATCGGTGAAGATGCGGCCCAGATTGCCCGGCTCGTCGGGGATGAGCACGGTGACGACCTCATACACCGACGGCGCCTCACCGTGCTTGCCGGGGATACGGGCCTGACCGGCGTTGCCGTCCGACAGCATCGCCGCCAGCGTCGCCCTCGCGCCGGGCGCGTCGGCGTCGGGGTCGTCCGTGAGATCGTCCAGAGCGGCGATGACGGCACCGAGGTCGGCCTCGACGGCCCGCAGCACGCTCGCCACGGCACCGGCGTTGCCGACGAGGATCTTCGTCCACAGCGTCGGGTCGCTCGCGGCGATGCGGGCCACATCGCGCAGCCCCTGCCCGGCGAGCCCCACCGCCGGGGTGCCCAGCTCCCGCAGCCGCGCGGCCACAAGGCTGGAGGCGACCTGCGGTACGTGCGAGACCGCCGCCACGGCGTCGTCGTGCTCGCGGGCCGGCATCGACACCGGCGACCCGCCGGCCAGACGCGCCACCTCGACCACCGCATCTACGGCCGCGCGACTGCTCTCCTCGTGGCCGACGACCACCCACGGCCGATCGACGAACAGGTCGACCCGCCCGGCGATGGCGCCACTGCGCTCCCGGCCCGCCATGGGGTGCGAGCCCACGTAACGGCTCCGGTCGACGTCCAGGCGCAGCAGCTCTTCGAGGATGGCCCACTTGACCGAGGCGACATCGGTGACGACGGCCCGCGGGTGTGCCCGCAGCGCGTCGGCGACGGCGGGGGCGGTGACATCCGGCGGCGCCGCGACGACGACCAGGTCCGGATCGTCATCATCGACTGCCAACCGTCCGGCGCCGAGGTCACGGGCCAGGGTGCACGCCGTCGGCGAGGGGTCGACAAGGCTGACCTCGACCTCCTGGGCGCGCAAGGCCAGGCCGAGGCTGGTGCCGATGAGACCGGTGCCGATGATCCGAACGTGCCCGATCACGGCTCTACAAACCTCCGGCCTTGTAGAGGGCGGCCACCTCGCGGCTGTTGAGCGGGCGCAATTTGCCCGGCTTGAGATCACCGAGCACGACGGGCCCGACCTGTACGCGGGTGAGGGTCTCAACGGGGTGACCGACCTCTTCGAGCAGCCGGCGCACGACGTGCTTGCGGCCCTCGTGCAGCACGACCTCGACGATGGCCTTGCCGGGCAGGGAGTCGACGAGCTTGAACGAGTCGACCGCGACGTGACCGTCCTCCAACTCCACCCCCGCCCGCAGCGTGCGTCCGACGTCGCGGCCCACCGGCCCCGGCACCCGCGCGATGTACGTCTTCTCGACCCCGTAGGAGGGGTGCTGCAGCCGGTTGGCCAGCTCGCCGTCGTTGGTGAGGATCATCAACCCGTCGGTCTCGGCGTCGAGGCGCCCGACGTGAAACAGGCGCTCGCTGCGCTGCTCGACCAGGTCGCCGACACACGGCCGACCCAGGTCGTCGCTCATCGTCGAGACGACACCGAGCGGCTTGTTGAGCGCGAAGTAGCGCCGATCGGCGTCGAGCTGGATGCGCTCGCCGTCGACGTGGACGGTCTGCGTGGCGGGGTCGATGCGCACGCCCAGCTCGGTGACGACCTGGCCGTCGACCTCGACCCGGCCCTGCCCGATGAGGATCTCGCAGGCGCGCCGCGACCCGACCCCGGCACCGGCCAGGGCCTTCTGCAAGCGCACGCCGTTGGGGTCGTGGACGTCATGATCGGCCTGGCCTTGTTGCGCCGCAGCAGGCTTGCGGCCGCGCGGGGGACGCAACCCGAACCCGCGATCGGGGCCGCCGGGCACCGCGACCTTGCCGGGGGGTCCCCCGCGACGACCCTTCTTGGACTGCCCGCCCCTGGCCGGCCCGCCGCCCTTGCGGCTCCACCCGCCAGAGCTCTTGCCTGCTCGCCCGCTCATATCCCGCGCTCCTGTGCGATCTCGTCCACCTCGTGCCCCTCGGGCAGGTACGGCGCCAACGGCGGCAGCTCCTGCAGGGACCCCAACCCGAGGCGGGTGAGGAAGTAGTCGGTGGTGCCGTACAGAATGGCACCGTGTTCGGCGTCGGTGCCGACCTCGTCGATGAGCCCCCGGGTGGTCAGCGTGCGCACGACACCGTCGACGCTCACGCCCCGCACCGCGGCGATGCGTGCCCGGGAGATCGGTTGACGGTACGCGATGACGGCGAGGGTCTCCAAGGCCGCCTTGCTGAGCCGGGCCCGCTGCCCTTCGAGGACGAACCGTTCGACGACGGGCGCGTACTCGGCCCGGGAGTAGATGCGCCACCCCGCGCTGGTGCGCCGCAGGCTGAACCCACGCCGCTCGGCGTCGTACTCGGCCGCCAGCGCTTCGAGGTGCTCGACCACCTCGGCCTCCTCCAGGGAGAGCACCGAGGCGAGCACGTCGACCGCGACGGGCTCTTCGACGACCATGAGCACGGCCTCCAGCGCCCCTCGCGCTCCGCGCGGCATGGCGTCGAGGTCGATGACGTCGGTCGCGTCCTCGTTCTCGGAGTGGTGTGGCTCGCTCACGGCGCCTCCGTCGAGATCGGGGTGGGGGCAGGGGTCTCGCGCGTCGTGTCGGTGACGTCGTCCTCGTCGAAGTCGGTGCCGACCTCGACGTGGCCGATCTCGCTGCCGGTCCAGGTGACCGTGAGCTCTTCGAGGGCCTCGGGCTGCTCGAAGGTGACGGCCCGCTCGCGGAACAGGTCGAGCAGGGAGAGGAACCGGGCGACGATGACGAGGGTGGATTCGGCGTCGGCGACGAGGTCGCGAAACGTGGCACGACGCAGGGTGCGCAACCGATTGACGACGAGCAGCGCCTGCTCACGGACGCTGACCAGCGGCAGGTGCAGGTGGGACACCCCCACCTCGGGTGGTCGGCGGGTCAGGGTGTCGGCGGCGATCAGCGCGAGTTGATCGGGGGTGATGCCGAGGACGAGCTCGGGCAGGAGCGTCGCGAACTGCGGCTCGAGCTCGACCTCGCGCGGGGTGATGCGCCCGGCACCCTCCATCCGCTCCTCGATCCACGAGCCGACCTCTTTGAACGCCCGGTACTGCAGCAGCCGGGCGAACAGCAGGTCGCGGGCCTCGATGAGTTCGAGGTCTTCCTCCTGGTCGTCGAAGGTGGGCAGCAGCCGGGCGGCCTTGAGGTCGAGCAGGGTCGCGGCCACGAGCACGAACTCGCTCGCCTGCGAGAGGTCCCACTCGGCTTGGGCCTCCTGCTGGGTGCGCATGTGGGCGATGAACTCGTCGGTGACGCGCGCCAGGGCGATCTCGGTGAGGTCGAGCCGGTGCTTGGCGATGAGGCCGAGCAGCAGGTCGAAGGGGCCGGAGAAGGAGTCGAGGTGGACCTCGAAGGGCGTCGCCGAGGCGCGTCGGGTGATGACGCCGCCGGGCGTGGCCGCCTCAGGCTGCTCCGCCACGGGCGATGAGTTCGCGGGCGAGGCGCCGGTAGGCGTCGGCGGCGCCGTGGCCGGGGGCGTACGTGGTGATCGGCTCGGCGGCCAGCGTCGCGTCGGGGAACTTGACGGTGCGGCTGATGACGGTGTGGAACACGCGGTCGGCGAAGTGGTCGACGACGCTCGCGACGACCTCGCGGCTGTGCAGGGTGCGCCCGTCGTACATGGTGGCGAGGATGCCGTCGATCTCCAGGCGCGGGTTGAGCCGGTCGGTGACCTTCTCGATGGTCTCCACGAGGAGCGCGACGCCGCGCATGGCGAAGTACTCGCATTCCAGCGGGATGATGACGCCGTGCGCCGCGGTGAGCGCGTTGACGGTGAGCAGCCCGAGGGAGGGCTGGCAGTCGATGAGGATGATGTCGTAGGTGTCCATGACCGGCCGCAGCACGCGGGCCAGCACCATCTCGCGGGCCACCTCGCCGACGAGCTGCACCTCCGCAGCCGACAGGTCGATGTTGGCGGGCAGCAGATCCAGACCCGGGCTGCGCGTGTGCTGGATGGCGTCATGCACGTCGTGACCCCGCTCGACGAGCAGGTTGTAGACGGTGAGGTCGAGGTCGTTGGCGCGCACACCCAACCCGACCGACAACGCACCCTGGGGGTCGAAGTCGACCAGCAGCACCTTGCGCCCCAACTCGGCCAGCGCCGCCCCGAGGTTGATGGTCGTGGTGGTCTTGCCGACGCCGCCCTTCTGGTTGCACATCGCGATGACGCGCGCGGGGCCGTGGCTCTCCAACGGCGGCGGGGTGGGGAACTCCGGCAGCGGGCGCCCCGTGACCCCCAGCTGTCCGCCCGCGGTCTCGGTGCCGGGCAGCAGATCGGGCGCACCTGCACCGAGGTCATCGGAGAGGGTGGGCCGCTCGCGACGATCGTCGCGCTCGTCGACCTCGCGGAGGTCGTCGTCGTACTCCGCGCTCATCGCCCTGCCTTTCCGGATGCGGTCACCACTCCGACACTACCAGCGCGCCCGCGGATGGGCCGTGGCATACGTCTCGCGCAGGTGTTCGGCGGTGACGAGCGTATAGATCTGTGTCGTCGTGACATTCGCGTGCCCGAGGAGGTCCTGGACGACGCGGACGTCGGCCCCACCGTCGAGTAGGTGGGTCGCGAACGAGTGCCGCAGCGTGTGCGGCCCCACCCCGGTGAGGCCCGCGCGGGTGGCGGCCGCCCCGACGATCGCCCACGCGCTCTGCCGCGACAACGGCGCACCCCGAGTGTTGAGGAAGAGGCGGTGCGACGGACGTGCCGCGCGCCCGACGAGCACCGGCCGTGACGCGGTGAGGTAGTCGCCCACCGCCCGCGCCGCGTAGCTGCCGAGCGGTACGACGCGCTCCTTGTCACCCTTGCCCCGCACGCGCACCTCGGCGAGAACGCTCGACTCGCCGGCCGATTCGGACGTACCGGGTGCCTCGAGGGCGCCGAGGTCGTCGACGTCGAGCCCGGTGATTTCACTGATGCGCGCCCCGGTGGCGTAGAGCGTCTCCACGAGGGCGCGGTCGCGCAGCCCGACCGGCGCCGGTGACTCCCCCGCCGCGTCGATGAGGGCGACGACGTCGTCCCGGCTCATCGCCTTGGGCAAGCGCATAGGCGTCGCGGGCGGTGAGACCTCGGCCGCGGGGTCCGTCGCCGTCCGGCCTTCGAGCAGTGCGAAGGAGTGGAATCCGCGCACGGCCGCCAGCGCTCTCGCCGTCGACGTGGCCGACAGCGGGCGCTGCTCGTTCGTGCCGTCGCGCAGGTCTGCGAGGAAGTCGCTCACGTGGAGCTCCCGCACGTCGCTGACCTCGGCCACCCCTTGCTGCGCGAGGAACGCGGTGTAGCGGCGCAGATCCCGCTCGTAACTGCGCAGGGTGTTCTCCGCCAGACCCCGCTCGACGCGCAGGTGGGCCAGCCACGCGGCGACGTCGGTCTCGATCCCGATCACCCGTCGAAGCGTGGTGGGTGCAGACCCACCCGCCGGAACTCCGACGCGGCCAGCTTGGCGATGACCTCGCGGTCGCCCGCGCGCCACGCGCTCACCGGATCCTCGCTGATGGCCGACAGGGCGGGCAGCGGCTGGTTCGCCATGGCGCGCAGCGCGAACAGGTCGAGGTCGGCCTCGGAGTCGACGTACCGCTGCGCCGCCTCGGCGCGGCGCGCGAACTGCCACCGCAGCACCAGCCACGGGATACCCAGCCCGAGGATGGGCGCGAGGGCCACCACGAGGCCGAGGGCGAGCGCGATCTGGCCGATGAGGGTCTCGATGTCGAGGCCGAACCGGGCCGCGTCCTGCCCGAAACGGGCCGCCCGATCGAGGCCACTTTGCAGCTCGCCGCCAGCGAAGGGGATGCGCACCGCGCTCTGACCGGCATCGGTCATAGCGGCGCTGAAGTCGGTGCCGGTCTGCTGCAGGTGGCGCATCGGCGCCGCCACCGCGACGACCACACCGTGCACGATCGTGCCGACCCACGCCCAGGCGAGCACCCAGACGAGAACGGCCACGTCACCGGCGATCTGGCGGCTGCGCCGCGCTGGGGTCTGTGCGTAGATCACGCTGTCATCGTGCCACCGACGCCCGCCGGCGGCGCTTCGCCGCGTGTCAGGGCGCGTCAGTGACCTGCACCCGCAGGTCCTCCTCCGCCGGGTGCCATGTGGCGGCGTCCGCGTCGACCTGCTCGCCGGAGCGAATGTCCTTGACCTGATCGCCGGAGGGCCCGGCGAACCACACGAACGGGATGCCGCGGCGGTCGGCGAACTTGATCTGCTTGCCGAACTTGGCGGCGCTGGGGGCGACCTCACACGCGATGCCACGCCCCCGCAGGGCGGCGGCCACCCGCATCGCCTCCGGGCGCTGCTCCTCGTTCGCGAGGGCGACGAGTACGACCGAGGGGGTCGCGCGGCTCGCCTCGAGCGTGGGCATGAGTTTGGCGAGCAGTCGCGAGACGCCGATCGAGATGCCGACGCCCGGGTAGGTGGTGCGCCCGTCGCTGGCGAGGGAGTCGTAGCGGCCGCCCGAGCAGATCGAGCCGTACGACTCCTGGCCGACGAGCTGGGTCTCGTACACGGTGCCCGTGTAATAGTCGAGGCCGCGAGCGACCTTGAGGTCGGCCAGCAGCAGACCGGGGGCGTGCTCGGCGGCGGCGTCCATGACCGCCGTGAGGGCGTCGAGGCCCTCGGTGAGCGTGGGGTGCTCGACCCCGAGGGCCCGCACCCGATCGGCGAAGGAGGAATCGGGGGCGTTGATGTCGGCCAGGGCGAGGCACTGGTTCGCCTGATCGACGCTCAGGCCCGCGCCGGTGAGCATCTCGCGCACGGCGTCGGGGCCGACCTTGTCGAGCTTGTCGACGATGCGCAGCACCGGCACGATCTGCTCGGCGTCCAGCCCGAGGCCGAGGTAGAAGCCCTCGGGGATCTTGCGGTTGTTGACCTGGATGCGGAACGGCCCGATGGGCAGCCGCGCGAACGCGTCGGCGATGACGAGCGGCAGTTCGACCTCGTAGTGGAACGGCAGCTCGCCGGCGTCGACGATGTCGATGTCGGCCTGGATGAACTCGCGAAAGCGCCCGTCCTGTGGCCGCTCGCCCCGCCACACCTTCTGGATCTGGTAGCGGCGGAACGGGAAGGTGAGCTTGCCCGAGTTCTCCAGCACGTACCGCGCGAACGGCACGGTGAGGTCGAAGTGGAGACCGAGCTCGGTTTCTTTGCCGCGGCCGTCGAGGTCGTCGAGCTCATCGGCAGCGAGCCGGGAGACCCCGTAGATCTCCTTGTCGGCGTCCCCACCCTTGCCCAGCAGGCGCTCGACCGGCTCGACGGCGCGCGTCTCGATGCCGGCGAACCCGTGCAGCTCGAAGGTCTCGCGGATGACGTCGAGGAAGTGCGCCTCGACGGCGCGCTCGCGAGGCAGCCACTCCGGAAAGCCGGACATGGGCATGATCTTGCTCACGGGGATACGTCTCCGTTTCGGTGTGGGGTCAGGCGAGGTTCGCGAGGTAGGGGTTGGTCGCCCGCTCGCGGGCGATCGTCGTGGCTGGCCCATGGCCCGGGAAGACGAGGGAGTCGTCCGGCTGGCCGAGGATGACGTCGCGCAGGCTGCGCTGCATCGCGGCGTCGTCACCGCCGATGAGATCGGTGCGCCCGATGCCCCCGGCGAACAGCACGTCACCGGCGAAGATCGTGCGGGTCAGTCCCGAGTCGTCGGGGAGCGCGTCCGGGACGGTCTCGACCGAGAACAGGACCGACCCCTCGGTGTGGCCCGGCGCGTGCGCGACCTCGATCTCCATGTTGGCGAGCGTGAGGCGCTGGCGATCCTCGATGGTGACGACGTCGCTCGGCTCCGTCCACTCCAGCCCGCCGAACTGGGACTCGAGCATCATCCGCAGCTCCGGACCGAGCTGGTCGGCAGGGTTGGCCAGGCGGTACTCGTCGTCGCCGTGGATGTAGGCGGCCACGTCGTGAGAGCCGCATACCGGCGTCACCGAATACGTGTGGTCGAGGTGACCGTGGGTCAGCAGCACCGCCGCCGGCTTGAGCTTGTGGGTGCGCAGCACGTCGGCGAGGCGGTCGACCACCCCCAGGCCCGGGTCGACGATGAGGCACTCCTCACCCTGGGACGGCGCGATCACGAAGCAGTTGGTCGCGAAGGCGGTGGCCGGGAATCCGAGGAGAAACACGCCTCCCACCCTAACCGGGCACGGCGCCTCGAGGCGGGGCGCACCGGACCGGCGACCGCGCACCTGCCGCGTTCGGGCAGGTCGGCCGGTACCCTGGAACGTGACGGCTCTCACTCGAACCGGTCGGCCAGCGCCGACGGTGTCCAGACGCGAAGGTTCCGCTGTGTCCGAACAGACTCCCTCCCCCGCCACGCCCGACACGGTCGACATCGACCCCGCCGAGCGTGACAACGCCCCCGCGACCCCCTCCCCGGCCGAGTCCACGGGCGCGCAGGACACCCCGGCTCAGGACGAGCAGACACCCAGTTCCGACGAGGCAGCCAAGGCTCCGGTCGAGGAGCTCGCCGCGGTTCCGGCCGTGGAGGCCGAGGCGCAGGCTGCGCCCCCCGCTCCCGCACCCGCCGCTCCCGTTCCAGCGCCCCCGCAGGACGAGCGGGTCGAGGCCGCGGCCGTTCCGCTGCAGGCCTCCCCCGCCGAGGTCGCCGCCCACGCCACACCCGCCCCGCCCGCGCCGAGTGCGCCGGCCTCCTCGGGAACCGCCCCCTCCTCGGGTACCCAGTTCGGGAGGGTCGCCGAGGACGGCACGGTGTTCGTCCGCATCGGGCAGGAAGAGCGGGAGGTCGGCTCCTACCCCGGCGCCTCCCCCGAGGAGGCCCTGGCCTACTTCGCGCGCAAGTTCGACGAGGTCGCGGCCCTGGCCGAGTTGTTGCACCAGCGCGTCACCCAGACCGACCTGTCCGCCAAGGAGGGCCTTGACGGGCTCAAGCGGCTGCGGGACGCGGTCGGCGGGTTGCGCGCGGTCGGTGACTTCGCGGCCCTGCACGTGCGCATCGAGGACATCGCCACCGCCGTGGAGGTGCGTCGCACCACCGAGAGCGCCGAGCGCACCGCCGCCCGCGCCGAGGCCATCACCGTGCGTGAAGCCATCGTCACCGAGGCCGAGTCGATCGCCGGCCAGCCCGAGAACAAGGTGCAGTGGAAGCAGAGCAGCGCCCGCATGCGCGAGCTGCTGGAGGAGTGGAAGGCTGCCCAGCGGGGTGGTCCGAAGCTCGATCGCGAGACCGAGCAGGCCCTGTGGCACCGGTTGTCGTCCTCGCGCAACTCCTTCGACAAGATGCGCCGCGTGCACTTCGCGCAGCTCGGCGCGCAGCAGTCGGAGGCCAAGGCCCGCAAGGAGGAGCTGGTCGAGGAGGCCGAGAAGCTCAAGGACAGCACCGACTGGGGCCAGACCGCGGGCGCGTACAAGCGCCTCATGGATCAGTGGCGGCAGGCGGGGCGGGCGTCCCGTTCCGACGACGACGCGCTCTGGAAGCGGTTCAAGGCGGCGCAGGATCACTTCTTCACCTCCAAGGACCAGGTGGTGGAGGCGGAGAACGTCGAGTTCGAGGCCAACCTCAAGGTCAAGGAGGAGCTGCTCGAGCAGGCGCGCGCCATCCTGCCGGTCACCAACGTCGAGTCCGCGAAGGCGCGGCTGCGGCCGATCCAGGAGAAGTGGGACGCCGCCGGCAAGGTGCCGCGCAACGCGATCAAGCGCATGGAGGACGGCATGCGCAAGGTGGAGGCCGCGATCCGTGACGCCGAGCAGGCCAAATGGAAGCGCACCGACCCCGAGGTCGCCGCCCGTGCCCACAGCCTCGCCACCCAGTTGGAGGCGGTCGTCGAGGGCCTGCGCAAAGACCTCGCAAAGGCGGAGGCCCAGGGCGACCAGCGCAAGATCACCAAGGCCCGCGAAGCACTGGAGGCGCGTGAAGCCTGGCTTGCCCAGGCACGAGCGGGCTTGCAGGAGTTCGGCGACTGACCCCCCTCGTTGGTCGAGGAGCGAAGCGTCTCGAGACCACCGGCGAGCCTCTCCCCGGACCTCACCATGGTCGAGACGTCGCTAGCGCTCCTCCTCAACCAACGGCGGCACCTGCCCGCCGGTCGGCGTGTCTGAACGCGTTCTCCGGACCGACTCGATGCGCGCGAGGGTTTGTCGCGTCGACGTCAGGGTCTTCTCGTCGGCCGCCCGTTCCCGCAACGCCAGGGCGCGTCGTGCGTCGAGCAGGGCGGTGTCGAGGTCGCCCTGCTCGAAGAACGACTTGGCGCGGTGCTGGTGAACGAACGCCAGCATGACCTCATCCGCGCCACCACTCGCGCAGACTCACCGGGTCGATGACGTACTCGGGCACCCCGTTCCCACCGAAGACAGTGCGCATCGGCTTCTGCTCACCTGGTGATCGTCTCAAGATCCGCATCGCGAACACGACGGCCCGTCAGTGCGTACGGTACGTGGATGACGCGCACCGACATCGACCTGGATGACGAGCTGGTGGCGGCAGTGATGGCCCGATACGGGATCTCCACCAAGGAGGACGCCGTCGACTTCGCGCTCCGCCGCGTCGCCGGCCCTGTGCCCAGCCGCGCTGAGATGCTGGAGATGGAGGGCAGCGGCTGGCACGGTGATCTGGCCGACCTGCGTGGGGACTCACCGGCGTCGTGACCCCTCGTCCACACGTCAATGTGAGTCGACGTCTTCAAGCGCGTCCCCCACCGGCCACCGCCTCACGCGCGACCACGTCGGCAGGGCAGGAACCATACGAGGCTGGCCCCTATTGCGGTGAGTGCGCCGCCCATCGTGAATAGGCTCGTCATGTCGATACTGCCCAGCAGCAGCCCGGCGACGGCCCCACCTGTAGCCTGACCGACCGCGATGGTCGCGAACAGGATGGCGGTGCTCGTGCCCATGGCCTGCGGCCATGCCTCACGCGCGAGTTCGATGGTCAGACCGCACGCGATGACGTAGACCGCTCCGAAAATGCCGCCGCTGACAGCCGCCGAGCCAAGCCCCACCGTGAGAGGGAGCGCCACGATGCTCGCGCCGAGCAGAAGCGAGCCTGCCGACCATGCACTGCGGATGCCCAGTCGCCCGCAGAGGTCGCCGGACAACGCGCCTACGACACCGGCCGCCCCGATGGCTCCCCAGAAGAGTAGCGATGAGCGCTCGTCCAGGGAGGCGGCATCCTCGGCGACACTGCGCCCGAACGTCCAGAACACGGAGCTTCCGAAGCCCATGAGCATGGTGAGCACGACGGGCAGCGCCAGGTCTGCTCGGCGGCCCGGGTGCTCTGGGTTCGCCGAGGGTGTGAGAGGACGTGCCCCCGTCGAGCTGACGATGAGAAAGCCCGCGACCGACACGGCCGCGATGACGGCCGCGGCGGCGAACATGGTGCGCCATCCCCCTGAAGCATGATCAACGCGGTGCTCAGTGCGACCCCTGCCCCCGTACCGGCGTTGGCGATGGCCTGCGAGCGGGGCTCATGTGAGGCAGGGATGTCCCGGGTGATGCGGTAGGCGATGGCACCTGAGGCGAAACCGGCTGCAGCGCCGGCGACAGCGGCCCCGGTGAGGAACACTACCGCGGTCGTGGCGAAGGCAAGGATGAGACAGCCAGCGCTCCCGGTGAGGACGCACAGCGCGAGACTGGCCCGCCACCGATCTTTGCCGAGCAGAACGCTGCTCAGAGCGCAGGCGGCTATGTACGTGACGAACGCGCCGGTCGAGGCGAAAGCTAGTTGTGATGGGTCGACGATGCCGTCATCGATGATGCGTGGGGCTGCCAACCCGACGCCAAAGCGTGCCATCCCGTAACAGACGGCCACGACGCCCATTCCGGCCCCAACGAGTGCCGCGTGTCGCGTCACGACGTGCGCAGACACCAATAATCCGCCCCCTCCTGGTCGTCTCCTCGCATCGTGCTGGTCGGCAGCCTCAGATTGCGGGCCCGGAACCCCTGGCGGCGGAGGCGAACTGGGTTGCCGGTTTGGAGGCGTGGGTTCGGGATCAGGCATCTGCCCTCACCGTGGAGGACGTGGCTCGCGCTGCCCGAATGTCCCGACGCACCTTGACGAGGCGTCTTGGTCGCGAACTCGACACCTCACCGGCCCGGTGGCTGAACGAGGTCCGAATCCGTCGCGCCCAAGAATTTCTCGAGACCACGACGCTTCCCATTGACGTCATCTCGGCTCGGACCGGTTATGCATCCGCCTCGACGTTCCGCGCTGCCTTCCGCAAAGTCGTCGGTGTCAGCCCTCGTCAATACCGACAAGCCTGCAGAGAAAGAACGGGTCAGGCGGTGTAGCGGTCGGTGCGTTTGACGCCGGAGACGCGGTACACGTCGAAGACGCCGTCGATACGGCGGACCGCCTTGATGACGTGGTCGAGGTGGCTCGGGTCGCCCATCTCGAACGTGAACCGCAACCCCGCGACCCGGTCGCGGTTGGTCTGCACCGTCGCCGACAGGATGTTGACGTGGTGATCCGAAAGCACCCGGGAGATGTCCGACAGCAGCCGGCTGCGGTCGAGGGCCTCCACCTGCAACTGCACGAGGAACAGGCTCGCCGCCGACGGCGACCACGACACGTCGACCATCCGCTCCGGGTGCGCCCGCAGACCATCGGCGTTCGTGCAGGTGGCGCGGTGCACCGACACATACCCGCCGCGGGTGGTGAACCCGATGATCTCGTCCCCCGGCACCGGCGTGCAGCACTTGGCGAGCTTGGACTCCACCCCCGACGTGCCCTCGACGACCACACCGGTATCGGTCTTGCGGCGCCGCTGGACGCGCCCCGGCATCGTCGCCTCGGCGAGATCCTCCGCGGCACCGTCCTCGCCGCCGTGCAGCGCCACGATCTTCTCGACGACGTGCTGCGCCGACACGTTGTTCTCGCCCACCGCGGCGTACAGGGCGTCGATGTCCTGATAGCGCAACTCCGCAGCGACCGCTTGCACGGTGCCGGCGTCGATGATGCGTTGCAGCGGCAGGTTCTGCTTGCGGATGGTGCGGGCGATGTCCTCACGCCCGGCCTCGATGGCCTCCTCGCGGCGCTCCTTGGTGAACCACTGCCGGATCTTGTTGCGCGCCCGAGGGCTCTTGACGAACGTGAGCCAGTCGCGGGACGGCCCGGCGCCGTCGGCCTTGCTCGTGAGGATCTCGACGACGTCGCCGTTCTCGAGCTGGGACTCCAGGGGCACGAGCCGGCCGTTGACGCGGCCACCGATGCAGTGGTGCCCGACCTCGGTGTGCACGGCGTACGCGAAGTCGACGGGCGTCGACCCCAGCGGCAGCGCGATGACCCCGCCCTTCGGCGTGAACGCGAACACCTCTTGCGCGTTGATCTCGAACCGCAGCGAGTCGAGGAACTCTCCCGGGTCGGAGGTCTCCTTCTGCCAGTCGACGAGTTGCCGCAGCCACGCCATGTCAGTGCCGTCGCGCGGGGTGTTCGGGTCCGAAGGGGTCGCGACCGTGCCGCTGACCTCCTTGTACTTCCAGTGCGCGGCGACGCCGTACTCGGCGCGGCGGTGCATGCTGTGCGTACGGATCTGGATCTCCACCGGCTTACCGCCCGGCCCCACCACCGTCGTGTGCAACGACTGGTACATGTTGAACTTGGGCATGGCGATGTAGTCCTTGAACCGCCCCGGCATGGGCTTCCATCGCGCGTGCATCGAGCCCAGCGCCGCGTAGCAGTCGCGCACCGTGTCGACCAGCACCCGCACCGCGACGAGGTCGTAGATGTCCTCGAAGTCGCGGCCCCGCACGATCATCTTCTGGTACACGGAGTAGTAGTGCTTGGGTCGGCCCGTGACGCTCGCGGTGATGCGCGCCGCCCGCAGATCCTCCCCCACCTGCTGCTTGACCTGCCGCAAGTACTCCTCGCGGGCCGGGGCGCGCTCGGCGACCATGCGCACGATCTCGTCGTACACCTTGGGGTAGAGCGTCGCGAACGCGAGATCCTCCAGCTCCCACTTGATGGTGTTCATGCCGAGGCGGTGCGCCAGCGGCGCGTAGATCTCGAGGGTCTCCCGCGCCTTCTTCGCGGCCGACGCCGGCGAGACATACCGCCACGTACGCGCGTTGTGGAGCCGGTCGGCGAGCTTGATGACGAGCACCCGGATGTCGCGGGCCATGGCGATGACCATCTTGCGCACCGTCTCGGCCTGTGCCGCGTCGCCGTAGGTGACCTTGTCGAGCTTGGTCACCCCGTCCACCAGCATGGCGATCTCGGCACCGAAGTCGGTGGTGAGCTGCTCCAGGCTGTACCCGGTGTCCTCGACGGTGTCGTGCAGCATCGCCGCCGCCAGCGTGGTGGGCGGCATGCCCAGCTCGGCGAGGATCGTCGTCACCGCGAGAGGGTGGGTGATGTAGGGGTCGCCGTTCTTGCGGACCTGCCCGGTGTGCCACGTGGAGGCCGTGGCGTAGGCGCGCTCGATGACCGAGACGTCGGCCTTGGGGTGCGTGGCCCGCACGGCCCGCAGCAACGGTTCGAGCTCGGGGTGGGCGTACTGGCGCGAGCCGAGGCGCGCGAGCCGGGCCCGCATACCGGCCCCGACCGAAGAGGCGGGCGTCGGCGTCGGCGTGGGCGCAGGAGCACGCCCACCTGCCTCGACCGCCTCGTCGCCACGCGTTCGCTCACTCATGGAGCGAGTGTAGTGCTTACACCTGCAACAACGAGCGCAGCGTGCGACCGCCGAGGGCGCCGGCGCCACCCAAGGCGGTGAGCTCGACGACGACATCGACGGCCACGACCACACCGCCGAGCCGCTCGACGAGGTCGCACGTCGCCGCCGCCGTGCCACCCGTGGCGAGCACGTCGTCCATGACGAGGACGCGCGCGCCGCGAGGGAACGCGTCGGTGTGGATCTCGATGGTGGCCGTGCCGTACTCGAGGTCGTACGTAGCGGCCTCGGTCTCACCGGGCAGCTTGCCCTCCTTGCGGACCGGCACGAACCCGACCCCGAGGGCATAGGCGGTCGCGGCCCCGATCATGAAGCCGCGCGCCTCGATGCCGACCACATAGTCGACGGCGTCGCGAAAACGGTGCACGGCGTCGTCGACGACCGCCGCGAACGCCTCATGCTCGCGCAGGAGGGGGGTGAAGTCCTTGAAGAGGACGCCGGGCTCGGGAAAGTCGGGGATGTCGTGGAGATGCGCCGCGACGAGCGAGGCGAGGGAGTCGGTCACGAACCCCGACCCTACCTGCCCCACTCGCCGGCGGACCCTTCTCAGTCCTTCTTGCCGCGACGCAGCAGGCGACGCGGCTTGGCCTCGCTCTCCTCGGCGTCCTTGACCCGCGCCGGGGACGCGCCGCGAGAGCGCGCGTACGGATGGATGGGGCGACCCGTGGCCGTCATGTCGTCCTCCCGACCCGAGTAGCGGGGGCGCATCGGAGCCTGGTCCGTCGTGGCGCTGCCGACGCCGACGACCGCGCTCTCTCGGGCAGCCGGACGGCCCTCGTCCGGCGCATCGGAGGCCGTCGGGGTCGGGCCGGCGGCGCGCCGACGCTCGACGCGCTCACGCAGCGCCACGATCGTGGGCTCCCGGCGGCGCATGTCGACCAGCAGCGGGGTGGCGATGAACACCGAGCTGTACGTACCGACCGCGATACCGATGAACAGCGCCAGCGAGAGGTCGCGCAGCGTGCCGGGGCCGGTGACGATGAACGCCAGCACGAGGATGGCGGACACCGGCAGCAGGGCGACGATGGAGGTGTTGATCGAACGGACCAGCGTCTGGTTGACGGCGAGGTTGCTCGCCTCCTCGTACGTCATGTGCCCGCGCCGCTGCGCCTCGGCCGTGTTCTCACGCACCTTGTCGAAGACGACGACCGTGTCGTAGATCGAGTACCCGAGGATCGTGAGGAACCCGATGGTCGAGGCCGGCGTGACCTCGAACCCGGCGATGACGTAGACCCCCACGGTGAAGACGATGTCGTGCAGCAGCGCGACCAGCGCCGCGAGGGCCATCTTCCAGGTGCGGAAGTACAGAGCCAGCACGACCGACAGCAGCGCGAGGAAGACGAGCAGGGCGCGGATGGCGTCGTTGGTGACCGACTCGCCCCACGAGGGGCCGATGATCGAGCTCGTCACGTCGGCCGCAGGCACCCCGAACTCCTCGGCGAGGGCTGCACGGGCGTCGATGGCGCGGGTGTCGTCGAACCGTTCGGTCTGCACGCGGATCGTGTCGGTGCCGATCTGCGTCACCGACGCCTGCGCCACGTCACCGGCCTCGGTGACGACGCTCTGAGCCCGCGACTCGTAGTTGTCCATGTTGCTCACGCCGGGCACCCGGAAGTCGGAGCCGCCGGTGAACTCGATACCGAGGTTGATGCCGCGGATCGCCACGCCACCCAGAGTGATGAGGAGCAGGACGAGGGAGAGCAGGTACCACGTCCGCGCCCGACCGACGAAGTCGATGGAGGTGCGGCCCGTGTAGAGGTTGTTGCCCCAGTTGCTGAAGGCGCTCATCGGACGTCCCCCTTCGCACCGGCGGGTTCTGCGGGTACCTCTTCGGTGAGCGCCGACCCGGCCACCGGTGTGCCGTCGGACCTCTCACCCGCGCGGGCGACGCGACCGCGGCCCACGTACCTGCTGCGATCCACGCCGAGGGACTCCGCGGACAGACCCGACCAGCGGTGGCCCTCCCCGAAGAACTTCGTGCGGGTGAGGACGAGCAGCATCGGGAACGTGAAGAAGAACGTGATGACGAGGTCGATCACCGTCGTCAGCATGAGCATGAACGCGAAGCCGCGCACGTTGCTCGCCGCCAGCAGGTACAGCACCAGGGCCGCGAGGAAGTTGACCAGACCCGAGATGAGGATCGTGCGTCGGGCGCGATACCACCCCGTCTGCACGGCCGAGGTGACCGCGCGCCCCTCACGCACCTCGTCGCGGACGCGCTCGAAGTAGACGATGAACGAGTCGGCGGTGGTGCCGATGGCGACGATCGCACCAGTCACTCCGGCCATGGTGAGGCGCAGGTTGTACTGCCAGCCGAGGATGGTCAGCAGCAGGTAGGTGATGGCCGCGACGAGGATCAGCGAGAACGTCGTCACGAGGCCCAGCAGGCGGTACTGCAGAAGGAAGTACACGATGACCAGGCCCAGACCGATGAGGCCCGCGATGATGCCGAGGCGCAACTGGTCGCCGCCGACCGTCGGGCTGATCTGCTCCGAGCTCTGCACCGCGAACGAGATCGGCAGGGCACCGAACTTGAGGGTGTCGGCGAGCAGTTGCGCACCGTCCTGGTCGAAGTTGCCGTCGATGCTCGCTCGGCCGTCGGGGATCGGGCCGCGGAAGTACGGCGCGGAAACGACGCGGTTGTCGAGCACGGTCGCGAGCTGGTTGCGCGGCTGCTCCAGGCCCACCATGTACCCGCTGAACACCCGGTAGGCCTCGCGGGCCTCCGGCTTGGTGACGAGGGTGACCTGGTAGCCCGGGATGGGCTGGCCCTGCTGGTTGGTGCGCGGACCCGAGCTCGCGTCGGCGAGCTGGTCGCCGTCGAGCACCGCCGGGCCGAGGAGGTACTTGAAGGGCTGCTCGGAGTCGCACGCGACGATCGGCAGGTCCTCGTCCTCGGTCGTGGGGTCGTGGCGCGGCGGGTTGCTGCAGTCCAAGCCCATGAACTCCTCGGCGAACTCCGGCGAGGAGAGCCAGGCTTGGCTCGTGGCGTACTCGATGAGCAGCTGCGGGTCCTGTCGGCCGGCGGCCGTGATGCGCTGCAGGCCGGGCGCGACCTCCTCGGTCTGCGGCTGACGCAGGATGTCCGGGGTGGTGGTCGTCGGCGCGTCACCCGGGGTGGCGGGGTCGGTCGGCGACGGCGTGTTCATGGGAGCCGACTCCGCGCGCAGCGCCTGGGGGGCGACGGCGTTCGCGGTGGTGGTCGGCGCGGGGGTGGCCGGCTCCTCGGCCGGGCTCTCCTCAGTGGCCGGCTCGGTCGGCTCGCCCTGCGCCGGTGGCTCGGTCCCCTCCCCGTTCGGCTCCTCGGTGGGAATCGGCGCGGAGGGGTCGGCCGGCTGCTGCTCGGTGGGCATTGCCGCGAGCACCGGACGGAAGCGCATCTGCGAGGACTGCCGCAGCGCGTCCTCCTGTTCGCGGGTCATCTCACCGGGGACGGCGACGACGACGTTGTTGCCGAGCGTCGCGACCTCAGCCTCGGACACGCCTTGCCCGTCGACGCGGGCGCGCATGATGTCGACGGCCTGGTCGAGCTGCTGGTCGCTGACGTTCTGCCCCTCACCGATCTGCGGGGCGAGGATCATCTGGGTGCCGCCCTCGAGGTCGAGGCCAAGCTTGGGCGTCCACTCGCCGTCGGAGTAAACGACGCTCGCGGCCACGCCGCCGACGAGGGCGAGCAGCAGCGCGATCATCGCCGCGAGCATCCGCCACGCGGGTCTGGTGTAGGAATCGGTGGTCGCCACGGTCAGGGCCGATCCGTGGGCGAGCCGGGCTCGCGTCCGTCGTCATCGGCGGGGCGGTGGGGGTCGACAGGACGACCGGCGCTGTCGTGACGGTGACCGAGGCCCGGCACGTCGGCGAGGCGCCCGGAGACGGTGCGGCGGTCGATGCGGATGACGACGCCCGAGCTGATCTCGAGGTCGAGGATGGGGCCGTCGACGGCGGCCAGACGACCGATGATGCCGCCGACGGTGAGAACCTCGTCGCCGACCGTGAGCGAGGACTGCATCCGCTCGACCTCACGCTGACGTCTCCGCTGGGAGACGAGCATGTAGATCAACAGCCCGATCAGCATCAGGGGCAGCAGAAGGCCAAGCAGATCCATGAAGGTCCTCGTGGTCGTGGTGGCCGGCGCGGGATGCGCACAGGCCGCGGTCGGGCGGGTGGCCGAGCAGGTGATGCATGGCCCCGCGATACGGGCAACTCGATCGAGTTTAGGTGACTGCCAGCCGGGTACGCCAACGAGCCGCGCCGGGGAGGAGTTCCCGGCACATCGCGTCCGACCTGCGAGGACACCGGGTCGGACGTCCGCCCTCGGCTCAGTTCGGCTCTTCGAACGGCAGGGTGGGTTCGCCCTCGACGGGCCGCCCTGCCGGTGGCCGCAGACCCAGATGACGCCAGGTGAGGTCGGTCGCGACCCGCCCTCGCGGGGTGCGGGCCATATACCCCTCGCGGACGAGATAGGGCTCGGCGACGGTCTCGACGGTGTCGGGCTCCTCACCGACGGCGACGGCGAGGGTGGACAGGCCCACCGGTCCCCCACCGAAGCGGCGGCAGAGGGCGTCGATGACGGCGCGGTCGAGGCGATCCAGGCCGACGGTGTCGACGTCGAAGAGGGCGAGGGCGGCCTCGGCGGCGGCCCGGTCGACGACGTGGTCTCCGTGCACCTGCGCCCAGTCGCGGACGCGGCGCAGCAACCGGTTGGCGATGCGGGGGGTGCCGCGCGAGCGGCGGGCGATCTCGGCGATGCCGCCGCTGCTCGCGTCGACGCCGAGCAGGCGGGCGGAGCGCACGAGGATCGCCTCGAGATCGGCGACGTCGTAGAAGTCGAGGTGGCCGGTGAACCCGAACCGGTCTCGCAGCGGCGCGGGCAGCAACCCGGCGCGGGTGGTGGCCCCGACGACGGTGAACGGGGCCAACTCCAGCGGGATCGCGGTGGCGCCCGGCCCCTTGCCGACGATGATGTCGACCCGGAAGTCCTCCATCGCGAGATAGAGCATCTCCTCGGCGGCGCGGCTCATGCGATGGATCTCGTCGAGGAACAGCACCTCTCCCTCGGCGAGGGAGGACAGGATCGAGGCGAGGTCGCCGGCGTGCTGGATGGCGGGGCCGCTCGTCACCCGGATCGGCGCTTCGAGCTCGGTGGCGGTGATCATCGCCAGGGTCGTCTTGCCGAGGCCGGGCGGGCCGGAGAGCAGGATGTGGTCGGGCGGGGCGCCGCGGCGGCGCGCCGCTTCGAGGACGAGTCCGAGCTGGTCACGCACCCGCGGTTGGCCGGGAAACTCCGACAGGCGGCGGGGCCGCAGCGCCGCCTCGACGCGGGACTCATCGCCCTCGATGGCCGGGTCGACGATCCGCGCGGTCGCGTCGTAGGAGCCGTCGTCGAGCTGATCGACGTCTTCGAGGTCATCGAGGTCGTCGAACGCGCTCATCGGCCGAGTTCCCGCAACGCCGCCTTGAGCAGGGCGGGGACGCTCTGGTCGCCCTCGCGCTCCAGCACCCCGTCGATGGCGGCGTCGGCCTGCTTGACGTTCCACCCGAGCCCGACGAGCGCCTCGCGCACGGGGTCACGCTGGGCGGACGCGGCACCGGTGACGTCGGCGACAGGCTGCGTGCCGACCTCGGGGGCCCCGATCTTGTCGCGCAGTTCGAGGACGATGCGCTCGGCACCCTTCTTGCCGATGCCCGGCACCTTGGTGAGCGTCGCGAGATCACCGGAGCTCACGGCGAGGCGCAACGTGTCGGGGGGGAGGACGGCGAGGATCGCCAAGGCGAGCCGCGGCCCGACCCCGGAGACGGTCTGCACCGTTTCGAAGAGGTCGCGCTCTTCCGGCGACGCGAAACCGTAGAGCGTGAGGGAGTCCTCCCGCACGACGAGCGACGTTGCGAGGGTGGCCTCGGTGCCGGTCCGGTTCGCCGCGGCGGTGGCGGGCGTGGTGAGCACCGTCATGCCGACACCCCCGACCTCGACGACCACCCGGTCGAGGCCGACGTGCAGCACGAGGCCGCGCAGGCTGCTGATCATGAGCGCGCCCCCCGCACCGCCGCTGCTCGCCGCGACCGCGCGGCGGCGGCAGCGTGTCGACCCCCGGCCGCTGCCATGGCCGCGTCGATGCGGGACTGCGCCCCGCCACGCCACACGTGACAGACGGCGAGGGCGAGGGCGTCGGCGGCATCAGCGGGCTTGGGTGGGCTCTCCAACCGCAGGATGCGGGTGACCATGGCCGTAACCTGCGCCTTATCGGCCCGGCCGTTGCCGGTGACCGCAGCCTTGACCTCACTCGGAGTGTGCAGCGCCAGCGGAATCTCACGGCGGGCCGCAGCGATCATCGGCAGCGCGCTCGCTTGGGCCGTGCCCATGATGGTGCTTACGTCCGAGCGCGCGAACACCCGCTCCACCGCCACGGCGTCGGGTTCGTGACGGACGAACCACTCCTCCATCTGCGACTGCAAGTTGTAGAGACGTTCGTGGATCGGGTCACCGCTCGGGGTCCGCAGCACCGCGACCTCCACCAGGTGCAACGGCCCGCCCAGCCGGCCCTCGATGACCCCGAGCCCGCACCGCGTCAACCCCGGATCGACCGCAAGCACCCGCATGAGGCCTCCTGACGATGACGGACAACTGTTCGATCGACACTGTACGGGGAGCCACCGACAACGCCGAGACCGACATGCCCATCCGCGTTGGTCGAGGAGCGAGCGCCGTCAGTCCTCGGGCTGAATGGTCGGACTTCCGACACCTCGCCCTCCGGCAGGATGCTCGCTGCGCTGCGCTCCTACCTCCGGCCTCGCCCGCCGTCAGTCCTCGTCGAGCTCCGCTGCGACGTCGTCCGAGATGTCGCCGTTGACGAACACGTTCTGCACGTCGTCGCTGTCTTCGAGGGCGTCGACGACCTTCATCATCTTGCGGGCACCGTCGGCGTCGAGCGGCACCTGCATGCTGGGGACGAACTCGGCCTCGGCGGAGTCGTAGTCGATGCCCGCCTCCACCAGCGCGGTGCGGACCGCCACGAAGTCGCTCGCCTCGGACTCGATGCGGAAGCTGTCGCCGAAGTCCTCGACCTCCTCCGCGCCGGCGTCGAGCACGATCTCCAGCAGCGCGTCCTCGGTGGTCTCGCCGTCCTTCTGCGCCTTGGGCACCATGACGACGCCGCGACGGTTGAACAGGTAGGACACCGAGCCGGGGTCGGCCGGGTTGCCGCCGTTGCGGGTGAGGGCGACGCGCACCTCGGTGGCGGCGCGGTTGCGGTTGTCGGTGAGGCACTCGATGAGGACGGCCACGCCACCGGGGGCGTAGCCCTCGTACATGATCGTCTCCCAGTTGGCGCCGCCGGCCTCGGCGCCGGAGCCGCGCTTGACGGCGCGGTCGATGTTGTCGTTGGGCACCGACGACTTCTTGGCCTTCTGGATGGCGTCGTACAGGGTCGGGTTGCCGGCGGGGTCGCCACCGCCCGTGCGGGCCGCGACCTCGATGTTCTTGATGAGCTTGGCGAAGAGCTTGCCGCGCTTGGCGTCGATCGCCGCCTTCTTGTGCTTGGTCGTCGCCCACTTGGAGTGACCGCTCATCGTCCACCACCTAACTGCCGTCACCGGCGTTCGCTGTCCGGCCCGTCGGGGCGGCCTCGACCCCCTCGAACGAGGCGGGAGACCACCGACCCGAGCCTGCGCCCGGGAGGGCCTCGTGGAATCTTACGTGCGCGCCGTGCACCGCACGAAACGCGCCTCAGCGCGTCGCGTCCCGCACCATGTCG
>JAUNTP010000041.1:22333-24031 GCA_030538585.1 Mobilicoccus sp. | reverse complement strand
TCACGTGGATCTTCTGGATCTTCGTGCTCTGGGCCATCTTCACCTCGCCCAACCGCGCCGCCGACCTGCTGTTGACCATCTGGGAGATCATCCTCAACGGCTTCAACGCCATCGCGGTGTTCTTCGACCGGCTCCTCGGGTCGGGGTGAGCAACCCCCGTCCCTCCCAGGACCCCATGGCCGAGGAGGCCGAGGACAAGCTCGGCAAGTACCTCACCCAAGGGGAACACATCGTCATCGCCACGCACCGGCATTGGTTCGCCGTGGCCGAACCCATCGCGACCGCGACGCTCTCCCTGCTGCTCATCGGTGCCCTGTTCATCGCGGGCGGTCCGAGCCGCCTCGTCGAGGTGTTGCTGCTGGCGTGGCTCATCGCGTTCGGGCGGGCGATCATCCGCGTCATCGAGTGGAACCTCGAGTGGTTCGTCGCCACCGATCAGCGGCTCCTGCTGATCTACGGGTTCATCATCCGCAAGGTCGACATGCTCCCCATGTCGAAGGTCACCGACATGACGTTCCGCCGCTCGATCGTCGGGCGGATCTTCGGTTACGGCAAGTTCGTCCTCGAGAGCGCCGGTCAGGAGCAGGCCCTCTCGGACCTGCACTTCATCCCCGACCCCAACGAGAACTACCTCAAGATCGTGCAGACGATCTTCAAGACCGGCCCCGACCCCGAGGACGGCGAGGTGCTCCCCGAGGGCATCAACGGCATCGACCCGGAAGTCGGCACTCCCGAGAGCGAGGCCGAGATCGGCTCGCGCCCGTCGGTCGGCCGCTCCCGCGACGTCTACTGGGAGCAGTGGGACTCCAAGCGCGACGACGGCACCGGCCCCGAGGAGGAGCAGCAGCCCCGCCGCCGGAGCAAGGACCGCCGCCGCGACGAGAGCGACGAGTGGGACGACTGGGACGGGTGGGAGGAGGACGACCCCACCGCGCGCCCCTCGCTGCGCGCCGACATCGCTCGTCTGGAGCGCAAGCGCTACCACGAGGAGTCGCCCGACACGGCGAGCTTCGCGCTCGGCGCGGTCTCGGAGGGCAACCCGGTCAGGGATCGTCGGCGCGGGAAGAAGCGCAAGCCCAAGCCGAGCAGCGACTACGCCGAGACCCTGTACAGCACCCGCGGCGAGGACGACTACGACCCGTGGGACGAGGACGATCACGGCCCGCACCGCAAGAAGCGCAGCCGCTGGTTCGGCTGAGCGTCAGTCCGCGATGTCGAGAGCCCGCCCCGCCTGGGCCACGGCGAGCAGACGCAACAGCAACCGGCTGTGGGTGTGCACCCCGACGGCGACCATCATGACCGCCTCGTCGCGAGACCCCGCACGACCGACGGCCTCCACGTCGACGCGCGCGGCGTGCTCGGCGGCGTCGGCATAGGTCGTCAGGATCGCGCGGTCCATCGGCACACCCGCCGCGGTCGCGGAACGGACGTGCGCACCGAGGAGAGCGCGGACCTCGATCGCCCGCGTCCAGCCCCGCGCCTCGACGAGCTCGGTCACCTCCGGCGGCTCGTCGTCGAGCCCCGAGTCGCACTCCCCCGGCAGCCCCAGACCCAGCAGCTGAGCCCGACCGAAGATGCGGTAGAGGCTCTCGTCGGGGTCGTCGAGCATCCGCACCAGCTCGCGGATCTCGTCGATGGAGGCGCCCACGATGCCCCGCAGGGCCGCGATGAGCCGCAGCCGCACGAGGTGAGGCTCAC
>JAUNTP010000041.1:0-22323 GCA_030538585.1 Mobilicoccus sp. | reverse complement strand
GTACTCGGCGAGGGTGGCGTTGATGCGCCTGCCCGGGGGCAGCAGCCCCTCGCGGAGGTAGTACTTGATCGACGGCACGCTCGTCTCACTGCGGGTGGCGAGGTCTTTGAGGCGGATGGCCGGCTCCATCGGATAGTGACGTGACCTGCCAGGATCTTGGTTGGCAGGTGTTGGACAGTGGCACTACCTTATCGATCATGGAGCCTCTGATCGCCATCCATGCCCTCGCAGCCTCCCTCGTCATCACTCTCGGCCCGGTCCAGTTCCTCCGCCCCCGCCGCGACCGGGCCCACCGCCTCATCGGGCGCGTGTGGGTCGGCGCCATGGCCATCACGTGCCTGAGCTCGTTCGGGATCCACCCGCATGGCTTCAACGGCCTGCACGGCCTCGCGGTGTTCACCCTCGTGTCGGTCACGGCCGGCGTCATCGCCATCCGCCGAGGCAGCGTGGTCACCCACCGGATGAACATGCTCGGCAGCTACATCGGCACCCTGGTCGCCTTCGGCTTCGCCGTCGCGCTGCCCAACCGCGCGATCAGTCGCCTGGCCGCCGACGACCCGGTGGCGCTCGCCCTCATCGTCGCCCTCGTCCTCGCCACGTCGGCCGCGGTCGTGTCCGCCGCCCTCGTCCTCACCCGGCCGTCACGGAGGACACGGACGACACAGCCGAGCCGACCGACACAGACGCCAGCGAGTGGTCAGTCGGTCGACGCCTCGCGGGTCGGCTCGGGCGCGGGGGCGGGTCGTGCCCCGGAGGGCAGGCCCAACTCGGCGCGGATCGCCTCGACGTCGACCTCGCCCGGGTCGCCGCCCGCCTCGTAGACGCGCCGCCGCTCGGTGCGCACCCGCTGATCGAGCTGCTGCAGGAGGCGCTCCTCCTCGGTGACCAGCGGCCGCGGCGCGAACAGGTGGTAGAAGCCGAGTGCGTTGCCCCAGTTGTCGGAGAAGTTCACGAACTGCACGACGTCCGGGACGGTGACGACCTCGCCGTAGGGCACCCGCGCACCGGCGAGGCGCTTGACGGCGCCGTCCATGTCGGCGACCTCGAAACGCACCCGCGCGTTGTTGCCCCCGGGGCGCTCATGCCCGGTCGACACCTGCAGCCACGCGCCCTCGCACACCTGCCACTCGAGGAAGTCGTCCATGGGTGTGGTGTCGGGGCCGCGACCGAAGACGTGGGTGTAGAACTCCTGCACGTCTGCGTGATCGCCGGCGTTGATCGCGAACGTCATGCCGTGCAGGGGTCGCGCAGGTCGCGGGTCGGCCATATCGCCAGGGTAGAGCACGCACACCCCATCGCCCGGACCGCACCGGCACAACGGTCAGACCCGGCCTCCGCCGGACGATGGGCAGGTACCCGGTGGACTCCCTCCCCGCCGCCCTGCCACGTACGACCCGGAGGAACTGTGATCGGCCCCGTCCAGGATGCCTTGGTGATCTCGCTCATCGCGGCCGGTCTCGTCGTGCTCGCACACGTGGTCGACGCGGTGAGTCAGCGCCGCCGGCCCGACCGGGACGGGTGGGGCCACTCTCTGGCCCTGGCCCTGTGCGGTGTCGCCGCCATCGGTCTCGTGCTCGGCGGCACGCTCGCCGACACCCCCGCCGACCTGGTCGTCATCCTCGCCACCGGCGTGGCCGTGACCGTCAGCATGATCCCGCTCCTCGGCCACCGCGACGTCGACGCCGCGCGAGCTCGCCCGAGCAGTCCGTGGGATCGGGCCTATCGGATGCAGCCGGGGCGGGTCGCCCAGTTGCTCGCCCCACCGCGTCGTGCGACGCCGCGCCCCGTCGTGCGGGACGCCACGCCACGCGAGGGCGTCGTCGTCGAGAACGGCGTCAGCCCGCAGACGCCGTCCGCGCAGCCGCAGCAGAACCGCCGGCGCGGGACGTCGACGCCGGCCTCCGACCCCGTGGTGCGCGAGGCGGAGGAGACGCTGCACGACGTCACCGAGGTCGTCGGCGATCTCGGTCGACTGCTGGGCCTGGACCCCCGACGCGAGCGGCGCTGACACCCGAGACAACGACGAAGGCCCCGGTCCACATGGGACCGGGGCCTTCGTCATGCTGTGCGCACCCGTAGGGATTCGAACCCCAAACCTTCTGATCCGTAGTCAGATGCTCTATCCGTTGAGCTACGGGTGCCGGTCGACGTGGCGACGCCCGAGAAAATATACCCGGACGTGCCGCGGATTCCTAATCGGCCCATGATGGGTGCGCGGGCTCCCACAGGGCCCCCACCGGGGCTGCGTGATGGACCCCACATGCCCGATTCGGGGACGGCCCGGGGCGGCAACGCGACCGGGGGTCACGCCTCCGGCGCGGCTCGGCGCGCAACGAGTCTCGGCCGCCCTCGCCCTCGGCGGCGGCACGTGCCGTGGTGAGCCACTTCACCCCCATCGGCCCAGGTGCAGGACCGATGGCCCACCCGAAGCGTCATCCGAGTGGGTACGGTGTGACCATAGTCCGCGCATCGGACGGCGATAGGCATATACCTCGGGATCCCCGGGACGCCGATACTTCGGCGTGCCTACCCTTGTCCCCTCACGGACATGGCTCAAAGACGAGATCGTGAAAGGGCGAGACATGACGACCACCTCGACGCAGATCCCCACCACCGGGGAGACCAGCCACGAAGGCCTCGCGGCCTGGGTCGAGGAGGTGGCCGCGCTCACTACCCCCGATCGCATCGTCTGGATCGACGGATCTCAGGAGGAGTACGACCGCCTCGCCCAGGAACTCGTCGACGCCGGCACGTTCATCAAGCTCGACGACGCGAAGAAGCCGAACTCCTACTGGTGCGCCTCCGACCCCAAGGACGTCGCGCGCGTCGAGGACCGCACCTACATCTGCACCAAGGACGAGTCGGGTGCCGGGTTCACCAACAACTGGATGGACCCCGAGCAGATGAAGAAGGAGATGACCGAGCTGTACCGCGGCTGCATGAAGGGCCGCACCATGTACGTCATCCCCTTCGTCATGGGGCACCTCGAGTCCGACGACCCCAAGTACGGCGTGGAGATCTCCGACTCCGCCTACGTCGTCACCAACATGCGGATCATGGCCCGCATCGGCGCCGACATCCTCGCCAAGATGGAGGAGACGAACGCCGAGTTCGTCAAGTGCCTGCACTCCGTCGGTGCTCCGCTGGAGGAGGGCCAGGAGGATGTCGCGTGGCCGTGCAACGAGACCAAGTACATCTCCCACTTCCCCGAGGACCGCACCATCTGGAGCTTCGGCTCCGGCTACGGCGGTAACGCGCTGCTCGGCAAGAAGTGCTACGCGCTGCGCATCGCGTCGGCCATCGCGCACGACGAGGGCTGGATGGCCGAGCACATGCTCATCCTCAAGCTCACGAGCCCGGAGGGGAAGAGCTACAACATCGCGGCCGCGTTCCCGAGCGCCTGCGGCAAGACCAACCTCGCGATGCTCGACCCGACCATCGAGGGCTGGAAGGCCGAGATGATCGGCGACGACATCGCGTGGATGCGGTTCGGCTCCGACGGCCGTCTCTACGCCGTCAACCCCGAGTTCGGTCTGTTCGGTGTCGCGCCGGGCACCGGCTGGTCCACCAACGCGAACGCGATGGAGACCATCGAGAAGGGCAACTCGATCTTCACCAACGTCGCCCGCACCAAGGACGGCGACGTGTGGTGGGAGGGCATGACCGACGAGAAGCCGGCCGAGCTCATCGACTGGCGCGGCAACGAGTGGACCCCGGACTCCGGCGAGAAGGCCGCGCACCCCAACGCCCGCTTCACCACGCCGGCCCAGCAGACGCCGATGATCGCGCCGGAGTACGACGACCCGAACGGTGTGCCGATCGACGCGATCCTCTTCGGTGGCCGCCGCGCCACGACCATCCCGCTGGTCTACGAATCGCGTGACTGGAACCACGGCACGTTCATCGGCACGACCCTCTCCTCGGAGACCACCGCAGCCGCCGTCGGCGCTGTGGGCGTCGTGCGCCGCGACCCGATGGCGATGCTCCCGTTCATCGGGTACAGCGCCACCGACTACGTGCAGCACTGGGTCAACATCGGCAAGACCGAGGGTGCGAAGCTGCCCAAGGTGTTCCAGGTCAACTGGTTCCGCAAGAGCGACGACGGCAAGTTCCTGTGGCCAGGCTTCGCGGAGAACAGCCGCGTGCTCAAGTGGATCGTCGAGCGCCTCGAGGGCAAGGTCGAGACGCAGGACTCGCCCATCGGTCTGCTGCCGAAGGCGCAGGACATCGACGTCGACGGCCTCGACATGACGCCGGAGGAGGTCGAGGCCTCCCTCGCCTACGACGAGGCGGCCTGGAAGAAGGAGCTGCCGATGATCGAGGAGTGGCTCGGCAAGTTCGGTGACGACCTGCCCACCGAACTCAAGGACGAGCTCGCGACGCTGAAGAAGAACGTCGAGGGGTGACACCGAAGACACGCACCACGCGACGCCGCCGAGATCTGATCTCGGCGGCGTCGCAGCGTCCACGGCGACAATCGGATGCGCCGACGAGCTGCGGGAATGTCGCAAATTGGTCACGAAGGATGATTTCGCCGCCCCCTCCCTGCGTTGCCGGCCGCTCGTCGTGTTTGGGTGACGGGGCACCTGATCGCGACCGGAAGCGAGGTGGGCGATGACCGACTTCATCGTTCAACGGTGGGCGGACATCGCCTACCGGGCCTATCAACACACATCCTTGGTGGCCCAGTCGGCGCTCATCGCCACGATCATCGCCGTGGCGTTGGCCGTCCTCGTCACGCGGCATCCGCGCCTGTCCGGCACCGCCAACATGATGAGCGCGGTGGGCTTGACGATCCCGAGCTTCGCCCTGTTGGGCCTGCTCCTGCCCCTGGTGGGGATCGGGGTGCTGCCGTCGGTCATCGCCGTGACGTTCTACGCGATCCTGCCGATCCTGCGTAACGCCGTCGTCGGTCTCCTCGGTGTGCCCACCCAGCTTGTCGAATCGGCACGCGGCATGGGCATGGGCCCCGTCGCCACCTTCGCCCGAGTGCAACTGCCGCTCGCCTGGCCGGTCATCCTCGCAGGCGTGCGCGTCTCGGTACAGATGTCCATGGGCGTCGCCGCCATCGCCGCCTACGCCCTCGGCCCCGGGCTCGGCGGCTATATCTTCACCGGCCTCGCCCAGACCGGCGGCGCCAACGCCCTCAACTATGCCCTCGTCGGCACTGTCGGCGTCATCATCCTCGCTCTGCTCTTCGACGCGGCCCTCGTGCTCGTCGGCCGACTCACGACCTCCAGGGGGATTCGTGCCTAGTTCCGTGCCCAACACCACCCGCATGGACAACGCCGAGGACGGCGACGCGCGTGTCGATGCGCCTGGCGATGCCGCATCAGGGCGCGCCGACACGAGCGCCTTCCCGGCAGTGCGCACCATCAGCGGCGCTGCGATCCGCCTCGACAACGTCACGAAGTCCTACGGGTCAGGTGCCCCGGCTGTCGATGCGCTCTCCCTCGACATCCCCGCCGGGGAGATCGTCATGTTCGTCGGCCCCTCAGGCTGCGGGAAGACGACGTCGCTCAAGATGATCAACCGCCTCATCGAGCCCACGAGCGGCACGATCCTCATCGACGGCGAGGACGCTCGTAAGAAGAACGTCGACGACCTGCGCCGCCACATCGGCTACGTGATCCAGGGTGGCAGCCTCTTTCCGCACCTCACTGTCGCGCAGAACATCGCCCTCGTCCCCGGCCTGCTCAAATGGGAGAAAAAGCGCACCTCCGAGCGGGTCGACGAGCTGCTCGACCTCGTGGGCCTGGCCCCGGGCCAGTACCGCGACCGGTTCCCGCGAGAACTCTCCGGCGGTCAACAGCAGCGCGTCGGCGTGGCCCGCGGCCTCGCCGCCGACCCGCCCGTCGTCCTCATGGATGAGCCCTTCGGCGCAGTCGACCCGATCACCCGGCAACGGCTGCAGGACGAACTGCTCGCCATTCAGCGCGAGCTCGGCAAGACCATCGTCTGCGTCACCCACGACATCGACGAGGCCATCAAGCTCGGCGACCGGATCCTCATCCTCAAGGAGCACGCCCACATCGCCCAGTACGACACCCCCGAGGCGATCCTCGCCGCGCCCGCAGACCAGTACGTCGAGGACTTCGTCGGCACCGGGTCCACCCTCAAGCAGTTGTCGCTGGCGCGCGTGGACGACCTGGAGCTGATTCGCCCCGCCACCGCCCACGTGGGCGACAGCGTCAGGGACGTGCGGGAGCGCGCCGCGCAGAGCGGCGAGAAGGCCGTGGTCGTGTTGGACGACCGCAACCGGCCCGTGCAGTGGGTCGACGTGTCGCGCCTCGGCGAGGTGATCGACAGCCCCCTCTACGAGCCGCCCGCCTCGGTCGACCGTCGCGCCACCCTCAACGACGCCCTCGACACGATGCTGTCCTCCAGCTACGGCGCCGTGCTCGTCACCGGCAGCCGGGGCGAGTTCCGCGGCATCGTCACCTTCGACGCGGTCACCGACCACATCCGAGGCGCCGACGGCGGCGCCTCGCAGGGCGGTCCACGATGACGACGGCGCCGGCCGGCCCGGCGACTACCTCGACCCGCGGCGGGGCGCCGACGGCACCGCGGCAGTGGAAGGCGCTCATCGGCCTGCCTGTGGCGGTACTCGTCATCGGGGGCGTGTGGGCCGCGTGGCGCGCCACCGCCGACCTCGACGACATCGAGGAACGTGCCCTGGCGTGGGATCAGATCGGGGTGCGCGCCCTTGAGCACCTTCAGATCACCGTCATCTCCACCCTCATCGTGTGTCTCATCGCCATCCCCCTCGGGGTGCTGCTCACCCGGCCGGTCATGCGCCGGTACGCCGGTGCCGCGGTCGCCGTCGCCAACGCGGGCCAGGCCGCGCCTGCCATCGGGCTGCTCGTCCTGCTCGCGATGTGGCTGGGGTTCGGCGTGCAGACCGCGATCATCGGTCTCTGCGCCTACGCGATCCTGCCGGTGTTGCAGAACACGATCACCGGCCTGCGCGGCATCGACCCGACCCTGCTCGAGGCCGCACGCGGCATGGGCATGTCCCGCCTCGCCACCCTCGTGCGGATCGAACTGCCCATGGCCGTGCCGATCATCATGGCGGGCGTCCGCACCGCCCTCGTGCTGCTCGTCGGCACCGCCACGCTCGGCACGTTCATCGACGCCGGCGGCCTCGGCCAGCTCATCACCACCGGCATCACCCTGTTCCGCTATCCGGTGCTGTTCAGCGGGGCGCTGCTGGTGGCCCTGCTCGCGCTGCTCGTCGACTGGGTCGGGCGGGTTCTGGAGACGTTCCTCGCCCCGAAAGGACTGCGATGACCTCGCTGACACCCACCCCGACTCCGGCTCCGCGACGCCGCCACGCTCGTCTCCGTCGCACCGTCGTCGTCCTCACCCTCGGCGCGAGCACGGTCCTCGCCGGCTGCGGCCTCGGCACGGCCGGCGGGTTCTCGCCCACCGGGACGCTCGCCGGTCCGCTCGCGAACGTGCCCTCCCTGGAGGGCGCCACCCTCGCCGTGGGGTCGAAGGACTTCACCGAGCAGATTCTGCTCGGCAAGATCATGGTGATCCTCCTGCAGTCAGCGGGCGCCGACGTCGTCGATTACACGAACATCCCCGGCAGTGCCAGCTCCCGCCAGGCCCAGGTCGAAGGTCAGGTCGACGTGTCGTGGGAGTACACAGGCACCGCGTGGATCTCCTACCTCGGCGAGACCGACCCGATCCCGGATGAGCAGGAACAGTTCGACGCGGTGCGCGACCTCGACGCCGAACGCTACGACCTGGTGTGGCTGAAGCCGGCGCCCATGAACAACACGTACGCGTTCGCCGCGACGTCGGCGAAGGCTGCCGAGCTCGGGGTGGAGGATCTGTCCGACCTGGTCGACGTACCGGCGGCCGATCGCACCTTCTGCGTCGAAGCCGAATTCGCCGCCCGCAACGACGGCTTCCAACCGATGCTGCAGACCTACGGCCTCACCTACGGGCAGGACGTCACCTCCGCGCAGGTGCGCATCATGACCGCCGGGGCGATCTACGCGGCCACCGCCGCCGGGGAGTGCACGTTCGGTGAGGTGTTCACGACCGACGGACGCATCAAGGCCCTCGACCTCGCCGTGCTCACCGACTCGGAGAACTTCTTTCCCAAGTACAACGTCTCGGCGGTGCTCGGTGCGCAGGTGCTGGAGGACAACCCGCAGCTGCGCGACCTCATCGAGCCGGTCACCGACGCGCTGGACGACGAGACGCTCGTCGAACTCAACGCCCGCGTCGACGTCGACGGCCAGGAGCCGACCGACGTCGCCTACGCGTGGCTACAGGAGGCGGGCTTCATCACCGGCTGACCGGCCTGCCAGCGGACACGCTCAGACGTGCACAGGAGACACACAGGCTCGGCATAGGTCGACGATGCGATGGCGTTGTTCACTGGAGTCATGACCTCGCCATCCGGCCCTGCGCTCACGCGACCCGACGGCTCCCCCGTGCGGGTGCTCGTCGTCGACGACGAGCCCCACCTCACCGAACTCCTCACCATGGCGATGCGCTATGAGGGCTGGGACGTGCGCACCGCGGCCAGCGGCACCACCGCCGTCCGCGAGGCCAAGGACTTTTCCCCCGACGCCGTCGTGCTCGACATGATGCTCCCCGACTTCGACGGCATGGAGGTCCTGCGCCGCATGCGCGCCGACGACCCCCTCATCCCCGTCCTGTTCCTCACCGCCCGCGACGCCGTCGAGGACCGCGTCGCCGGGCTCACCGCCGGTGGCGACGACTACGTCACCAAACCGTTCAGCCTCGAAGAGGTCGTCGCGCGGGTGCGCGGGCTCATGCGGCGCACCGCGGTGCACGTCGGCGACGCGAGCGCCCTCCTCGTCGTCGGTGACCTCACCCTCGACGAGGACAGCCACGAGGTCACCCGCGGCGGCGAGGACATCACCCTCACCGCCACCGAGTTCGAGCTGCTGCGCTACCTCATGCGCAACCCCAAACGCGTGCTCAGCAAGGCGCAGATCCTCGACCGGGTGTGGAACTACGACTTCGGCGGCCAGGCCAACGTCGTCGAGCTGTACATCTCCTACCTGCGCAAGAAGATCGACGCCGGACGCGACCCCATGATCCACACCCTGCGCGGCGCCGGGTACGTCCTCAAACCGGCATCGTGAACGACCCCGTCGCGGGGGTCGTCGTCGGCGGAGCCACGGCCCGACCTCGCGCCGGTCGCGGATGGACCCTGCGCCGCACCCTCGTCACGTCGCTCGTGCTCCTCTTCGCTCTCGTCATGCTCGGCACCGGCCTGGCCCTGAGTTACCTGCTCGAACGCTCCCTCGAACGCGAACTCGACGCCCGGGTCGTCACCACCGCCACGCGGGCCCTCGACCCGGGGCGCATCGACCCACCCCCCGGCGGCCGGGACGGACCGGGCCGGCCGCTCGCCGACATGCTCGTCGTGGTCGTCGACGGCCAGACGATCCGCACCAACACCGTCGTCACCCGCCACGGCGAGCAACAGGGCCTGACCACCCAGCAGGTGCAGGCGCTCCTGTCGGGCGACCTCGGCGCCCACCCCACCACCGTCGACCTCGGCGAACCGCTCGGGCCGTACCGGGTCGTCGTTGCCACGACCCGCGGCGGGCAGCACGTCATCACCGGGCTGCCGCTGGGCCCGATGCTCGACTCGGTGCGGCAGATGCGGCTCATCACCACCGGCCTCACCCTGCTGGGGTTCGTGCTCGTCGGGGTAGGAACCGCCTGGGTCGTCGATCGGGCGCTGCGTCCCCTGGAACGGGTCGCCGGGACCGCATCGCGCGTGTCCGACCTGCCGCTGTCATCCGGGGAGGTGACGGTCGCCGAGCGTGTGCCGACCCGCGACACCGACCCCCGCACCGAGGTCGGACAAGTCGGCTCGGCGCTCAACGGCCTCCTCGATCACGTCGAGTCGGCCTTGCGCGCACGACACGAGAGCGAGTCGCGGCTGCGCCGGTTCGTCGCCGACGCGAGCCACGAGCTGCGCACCCCGCTCGCCTCGGTCCAGGGCTACACCGAATTATCGCTGCGCGAGCAAGACCTGCCCGCCGATGTGCGCCACGCCCTCACCCGCGTGAGCGCCGAGTCGACACGGATGGCCTCCCTCGTGGAGGACCTGCTGCTGTTGGCGCGCCTCGACGCGGGTCGGCCGCTGGAACGGGGGCCGGTCGATCTGACGAGGCTGCTGCTGGACACCGTGAGCGACGCCCGCGTTGCCGGGCCCGACCACCGCTGGCAACTCGACCTGCCCGAGGAGGCCGTCGAGATCACCGGCGACAGCGCCCGCCTCACCCAGGTCGTCGTCAACCTGCTGGCCAACGCCCGCCTGCACACCCCGCCGGGCACGACGGTCGTGGCCGGTCTGCGATCGACACCGGACACCGTCAGCCTCACGGTCGCCGACGACGGCCCGGGCATCCCACCCGACCTGCTCCCGACGATCTTCGAACGCTTCTCCCGCGGCGACGGGGCCCGCACCCGCACCAGTGGATCGACCGGCCTCGGGCTGTCGATCGTCGACGCCGTCGTGAGCGCACACCGCGGCACCATCGACGTCGACTCCTCACCGGGCGGTACGCGCTTCACTCTGACGCTGCCGCGTCACCCTTCTACCGGCAACGACAACGGCCCCGGTCGTGAGTGACCAGGGCCGTCGATCGCGTGCGGAGGCGGAGGGATTTGAACCCTCGATGGGGTTTAACCCCCAAACCCGCTTAGCAGGCGGGCGCCATAGACCGGACTAGGCGACGCCTCCACGCCGACTCCCGCCCTCCCGGGCGCGAAGAACAGCGAATGACAGGCTACCCGGAGCACCACGCCCGGCACAAAACCGGGGGTGGTGACCCTGCGCCAGCACCCCCCCCTCGTTGGTCGAGGAGCGAGCGAAGCGAGCGTCTCGAGACCATGGTGACCTCCCAGCGAAAGGTGGCGATGGTCTCGAGACGTCGCTGCGCTCCTCCTTCTCCGGATTGAGGAGCGAAGCGTCGCGAAATCGACCAACGGGAGTGGGCCGATGGTCTCGAGACGTCGCTGCGCTCCTCCTTCTCCGAACGGGAGTGGGCCGTCACTGCGTTGTTCTCGCGGAAGGGCGTCGAGGCGCCGACATGGCAATCGGGAGGGATCGCACTGCCCGATGACGGTGGGCAGTGCAGAATGTGAGCACATCGCGTCGAGGACGCGAACGGGAGGGAAACGCATGAGGCCACTGGATGGCAGCCCACGCCGAGGACTGGGGAGACTCCTCGGCATGACGTCGCTGGGCACCGTGCTGCCCGGGTCCGGGCTGCTCCTGTCCGGTGCCCGCGTCATCGGCGGGTTGCTGCTGGCCGCGTTCGTCGGCGGCATCCTCGCGATCGTCGCATGGGTGTACGTCAAGTCGCCCACGGGTGCCGCGCTGTACCTCGGGGTGCGCCCCAACCTGCTGCTCGCGATCCTCGTCGGCGGTATCACCCTGCTCGCTGTCGTCGCGCTGTCGGTCATCGCCACCGCCGTGCTCAACTGGCCCTCCCGCCCGCAGACGGGCAAGCGGTTCCTCGCCGGCCTGTTCACGACGCTCCTCGTCGCCGTCATCATCGCCCCGGCAGCGCCCGCCGTGCAGTACGTCATGATCCACCGCGACCTCGTCGGGTCGTTGTTCTCCCACCCCACCGACCATGCCGTCGACCCCGGCACGGGACGGCAGGCGTGGGCCGACCAGCCGCGCGTCAACGTCATGCTCATCGGCTCCGACGCCTACCCGGGCCGGGAGGGCATCCGCACCGACTCGATGATGGTGGCGAGCGTCGACACCGTCACCGGCGACTCCGTGCTCTTCGGGGTGCCGCGCAACCTCGAGAACGTCCCGTTCGGCCCGGGCAACCCGCTGCGCCAGGTCTACCCGGACGGGTACGACTGCGGCCGCGAATGCCTCATGAACGGCGTGTGGGACCTCGCCGAGGAGCACCGCGACCTCTTCCCCGGCGACCCCATGCCGGGCCTGACCGCGACCCGCCTGACCCTGTCGGAGGTCCTCGGACTCCGCATCGACTACTCGGTCGTCGTCGACATCCGCGGCTTCTCCGCGTTCGTCGACGCCATGGGCGGCGTCGACGTCACCGTGCGCGAGCGCATCCCGATCGGTGGCCGCGTCTCGAACGGGCGCATCGTTCCCGGCTCGATCAACGGATGGATCGAGGAGGGGCCGCAGCACCTCAACGGGTACGAGGCGATGTGGTTCGCCCGCTCGCGCGCCACCACCGACGACTTCGACCGCATGGCGCGCCAGCGGTGCATGGTGGGGGCCCTGGTCGACCAGATGAACCCCGCCAAGCTCATCGACCGGTACCCCGAGCTCGCGGCCGTCGCGAAGGACCACGTCTACACCGACGTGCCGCCCGCGCACCTGCCCGCCTGGGCCGAGCTCGTCACGCGGATGCAGGACGGGACGATCCGCTCGCTGCCGTTCACGAGCCAGATCATCGATGTCACGGACCCCGACTTCCGTGAGATGCGCTGGACCGTGCAGGACGCCATCTCCGACCGCCCCACCGAGGCCACCCCGACGCCGACGCCCACCCCCACGGACGGCACCCAGACCCCTGACGACGTCGTCACACCCGCGCCGCAGGACGAGGACGAGACCGTCGCGCCCACCGACAGCCCGGAAGCCTCGCCCACCTCGACCGGACCTCAGCAGGGTCTGGTCAAGGTGAGGGACGCGTGCTGACCCGACGCTCCCGCCGTTCACACAGGGCTCTGACCCCGGCGATCGTCATCACCGCCAGCACGGCGAGCGCGATCCACCCGGCGTAGAGGGCGTATTCGCGGACGACGGCGACGGCGGACTCGCCCAGCCACACACCGAGCAGGAAGAACGTCGTCTGGGTCAGGGCGGCGATCGTCAGATCGACGGCGAGAAACCGCCGGAAGGGCACCCCGGCGGTCCCGATGGCGACGAACACGAGTTCGCGCGCCACCGGCAGCGGCACGTAGGTGACGGCGACGGCCAGCACCTGGTAGCGGCGCACGAGCGCCTGCGCCTGATCGATGCGGCGCCGGGATCGGCGCCCGGAGCCCGCGACGCGCACGAGCGCCTTCTCGCCCCACAACCGGCCCGCCCACCAGAACACCCAGTGGAACTTGACGATGGAGACGATCGAGGCGAGCAGCGGCCACAACCACGGACGGCCCTCGGCTGCGGCGAGCGCCCCGACAGCGATGAGCGCCGGGCGGCTGCCCGTGACGACGGCCAGTAGGTCGGGGGCGACGCCGAGCAGCCACGGGCGCAGCGGGAGGACGATGAACCCGTAGACGGTGACGGCGACGAGCCCGGCACCGACGACGATCTCCTGCCGCCGTCGCGACATGTCAGTCGCGACGCTCGGGCAGCCCGCGCCCTGGGGCGGGGTCCTCGTCCAGGTGGGCGGTGGTCGTGGAACTGCCCGAGGTGTCGCTCTCGCGCTCACTCTCGGGCGGCGGGCCCGACGCAGCACCCGAGCGGCGTGCCTTGACCATGCCGCTCACGATGAGGAACACGAAGATCGCGAGCGTGATCCACAAGGCGTAGCGGGCGATGACCTCGACGACGTCGACGACGGGCTGACCGATCGTGAAACCGAGATAGAGCCACATCGCCTGGACGACGGCGGCCGCCGTGAGGTCGACGGCCAGGATCTTGCGGAACGACGTGCCGGAGATGCCCAGCACCGCGAAGATGATCGTTCGCGGCACGGGCAGCACGGGGATGTTCGCGATGATGATGGCGACGATCGACCACCGCCGGGTGAGGCTCTCGGCGCGTGCGGCCTGCTTGGCCTTGCGCTTGGAGTCCCCGACGAGGGCCTTGAGGAAGAAGTCGCCCCACAGGCGCCCGGCCCACCAGAACAGCAGGTCGAGCTTGATGATGCTGAGCGAGGAGAGCACGAAAGCGGCGATGACCACCGTGAAGGTCGTCAGGCCCGTGCCGTACTGGGCTCCGATCGTGACGAGCGCGGAGCGGCTGCCCGACAGTGTCGCGAGGACGAGGGGGTTCCAGCCGAGCAGGACGGGACGGGCCAGCATGATGGCCAGGCCGTAGATCACCGAGACCCCGAGCAGGGTCATGCAGATGTAGTCGGCCCGGCCCGGGGTGTACCCGTCGGGCCAGAAACTCGACTGCGTGCCCCCACCCTCGGCGTCGTCGCGACCGGCAGCGCCGCGACCGGCGTCCGGTGCGGGGTGGGCACCAGAGGGACGGTCCGGGTCGGGCTCGCCGGGAGGCTGGGTAGTCACGTCACGAGGGTAAGCCACGGCCCGCAGGCCACCCTGGAACGGCCGGAAACAGCGACGAGGGCCCCCGGCCGAAGCCGGGAGCCCTCGTACGAAGATTCCGACGCGAGGTCAGAGCGGGCGAACGTTGTCCGCCTGCGGGCCCTTCGGGCCCTGGGTGACCTCGAACTCGACGCGCTGCGCCTCATCGAGGGAACGGTAGCCGCTGGTCTGGATGGCGGAGTAGTGAACGAACACGTCCGGGCCACCCCCATCCTGCGCGATGAAGCCGAAGCCCTTCTCAGCGTTGAACCACTTGACGGTGCCCTGTGCCATGGGGAAAACAACTCTCTACTGGTGTGGCGATGGATCTCGCACTTCGCGACATCCTGGCTGCCGCACACGACCCCTGTTTCGAACGGGACACCTGCGGGTGGACCTCCGAGGAGGACACCGATGATCCGTAGCCGTACTGCGAGGAACTGCACTTGCAACCGCGATCACGTTAGCACGGTGGACGCGCGGCCAGTAGTGCTGATCACCCCCTGTGGAGATGCAGCTCCCCGCACGCCGGCGGGGCTGAGCGCACGCAGATGACGGGCGCGGACACGCCAGGTCACGACCCCAGGACGGCCACGTGAACGGCAGGTGGATCAGGCGACGCAGCCGCACGACCCGCGGTGGCTGATCTCCCCCGCGAGACGCAGCGTCTGCGGCGGACCGTCGGGGTCGGCCAGCCGGCGCGTGAGCAGCTGCACGGCGCGCGCCCCCATGGCGAACGTGGGCTGGGCGATGGCCGTGAGGCCCGGCTCCAAGAGGTCGCCCCACGGCGGGTCGTCGAAGCAGACGAGCGCGATGTCCTCGGGGATGCGCGCCCCGGCCTCGCGCATCGCGCGCATCGCACCCATGGTCATGGCGTCGTTGGCGACGAACACGGCGGTCGGGGGCTCGGGCAGGGCGAGCAACTCCCGCATCGCGCGTCGGCCACCGACGTCCGTGGAGTCGCCGCACACGATGAGTTCGTCGCGGACCGGCAGGTCACGGGCCTGCAACGCTGCGCGGTAGCCCGCCACGCGCTCGTCGGAGGTGGTGAGGCCGGGCCGACCGCTGATGCAGCCGACGCGCCGATGCCCCTTGGCGGCGAGGTGCTCGACGAGGGTGGCCGAGGAGCGTTCGTTCTCGACACCGACCTGATCGACCGGGTCGTCGTGCAGCCTGTCGACGAGAACGCAGGGGAGTTGGTGCTCGCGAATGACCTTGGCGGCTCCCCGGCTCCAGCCGCTGGAGGGGGCGAGCAGCAGGCCACGACAGTGGTGCGCCACGAGGTTGGCGACCACCGCACGCTCACGCTCGGGGTTCTCGGCCGTGTCGGACACGAGCACCGAGAGGCCCTGACGCTGCGCCTCGCCCTCGATGCCCGCGAGCAACTCCTGGTGGAACGGGTTGCCCGAGAGCGGGATGGCGACCCCGACCGTGACCGTCCCGCCGGCGGCCAGCGAGCGGGCCACGGGCCGGTGGGTGAATCCGAGCCGGTCCATCGCCTCCTGGACGCAGCGTCGCGTTTCAGGCGCCACCGGGCGGGTGCCGTTGATGACGTGCGAAACCGTGCTCACCGACACCCCCGCGGCCTTGGCCACCATCGTCATCGTCACCCCGGGCATGCCCCCATCTTTGCGCAAGAGGGCGCGGCGTGGGCCCGTTGCGAGGGACCACCCTGCGTGCGACCCGTGACACCCCCGGCGCGAACCGGCGGTACCGTGAGGGGGTGTCGCCGCACCGGAGTCCGGGGTGCGCGGCCGGGAGGGCTCGCATAGTGGCCTAGTGCGGCGGTCTTGAAAACCGCTATGCCGGCAACGGCATCGTGGGTTCGAATCCCACGCCCTCCGCTCCTGCGGCGCGATTGACCCTCCGCCGAGCGGGTAAAGGACGCGCAGACGTCACGACTGCCACCCGTCGTGGCCCGGGTCGGCCTAGAGTCGCCCTCAACGACGAAAGGGATGCATCCATGAAGCTCAAGCTCACCTTCCTCGCCGGTGCCGCCGTCGGCTACGTCCTCGGCGCCCGTGCCGGTCGCGACCGTTACGACGAGATGAAGAAGCAGGCCGACGCGCTCTGGCACGACCCGCGGGTTCAGGAGAAGGTCGGCCAGGCCACCGAGGCCGTCAAGGAGAACGCGCCCGTGGTGGGCGAGAAGCTCTCGCAGGCCGCCGGTGAGGCCACCACCGCCGCCAAGGAGAAGGCGTCGGAGGCCGGCGCCAAGGCCAAGGGCGCCGCTGAGGCGGGCAAGGACAAGGCGGCCGAGGCGAGCGACAAGGCCAAGAACGCGAACTCCGGCGAGGGCGACCTGCAGCAGGGTGCCGAGTCCGGCGATTACACCCCGCGCGTCACCAAGGTCCAGAACCAGTGACGCAGTCCGACGACGCCTCCCCCACCTCACCCGAGGTGGATGGCGCGGCCGACACCTCGAACGACGACGCTGCCGAGCGCGCGATGCTCCTCCCCGAGGAGCGCGCCGCGGGCAGCGAGGACCCCTCCGCCCAGGCCGAGGCGATCCTCGAGGAGTCCGAGCAGCGCACCGAGGAGCAGGCCGTAGGCATCCGTGAGGACAACGTGGCCTCCGAGTCCGACGGCACGATCTGACTCACGGCCTCACGGCCACATGACGAAGGCCCCCGCACCCATCCGGTGCGGGGGCCTTCGCGTGCGACTCAGATCCAGAGGGCCGGGTCGGCGAACATCGCCTCGTACGGGTCCTCGTGCTTGGCCAGCGGCCGGTGTCGGGCCGGGATGCCCGTGGCGACGTGCTGGGCGGGGACGTCCTTGACGACGACCGAGTTGGCGCCCACCTGCGCGCCGTCGGCGATGTCGACGGCGCCGAGGATCTTGGCTCCCGCCCCGACGGTGATGCCGTTGCCGAGGGTGGGGTGCCGCTTGCCCTTGTTGAGGGTGCGGCCACCGAGCGTGACGCCGTGGTAGAGCATGACGTCGTCGCCGATCTCGGCGGTCTCGCCGATGACGACCCCCATGCCGTGGTCGATGAAGAAGCGTCGACCGATGGTGGCGCCGGGGTGGATCTCCACGCCGGTCGCGGTGCGCGCCACGTTGGACAGCACGCGGGCGGGCAGCCGGAGCCGCTCGTCCTGCCACATCGCGTGCGCGACGCGGTGCGCCCAGATGGCGTGCAGACCCGGTGAGACGATTCCCATCTGCGCGCGTGACGTCGCCGCCGGGTCGCGCTCGACCGCGGCGTCGAGGTCTTCGATCACCCGGTCGCGCACCCGCTGCCACCACGGACGATCGGGCGCCGCCTCCGGGGTGGGGGTGTGCTCGCAGGTGATCCCCACGCACAGGTGCTCATCGCCGGTGGGCTGCGGGAGGAGCGGAGCGTTGCGGGCCTTGCCGCCGGTGATGAGGCGGAGACTCGGAAGCGCCGACCGTGCGGCGTCGAGCGCTGAGCTGGCCTGTGACATGGGGACCGTCCTGTTCGGTGGGAGTGTCAGGCGTCGCGCAGACCCTCGAAGAGCACCGTGGAGAGGTAGCGCTCACCGAAGGAGGGGATGATGACGACGATGGTCTTGCCCTTGTTCTCGGGGCGGCGGGCCACCTGCTGGGCGGCCGCGAGCGCCGCACCGGAGGAGAGGCCGACGAGCAGACCGTCCTTCGTGGCCGCCTTGCGGGCGAACTCCACCGAGGCGTCGATGTCGATGTCGATGACCTCGTCGTAGATCTCGGTGTCGAGGATCTCGGGCACGAAGTTGGCGCCGATGCCCTGAATCTTGTGGGGGCCGGGCTTGCCGCCGTTGAGGATCGGGGACTCCTGCGGCTCGACGGCGATCATCTTGAGGCCGGGCTTGCGCTCCTTGAGGACGCGCCCGACGCCGGTGATGGTGCCGCCGGTGCCGATGCCGGCGATGACGATGTCGACGGCGCCGTCGGTGTCGGCCCAGATCTCCTCGGCGGTGGTGGCCGCGTGGATCTTGGGGTTGGCCTCGTTGGCGAACTGGCGGGCCAGCACGCCGCCGCGCTCGGCGACGATCTCGTCGGCCTTGGCGACCGCGCCGCGCATGCCCTCGGACCCGGGAGTGAGGACGAGCTCGGCGCCGTAGGCGCGCAGGAGCGCCTTGCGCTCGGAGCTCATCGTCTCGGGCATCGCGAGAACGACGTTGTATCCGCGGGCCGCGCCGACCATCGCCAGGGCGATGCCGGTGTTGCCGCTGGTGGCCTCGACGATGGTGCCGCCGGGCTGCAGGTCACCCGAGGCCTCGGCGGCGTCGATGATGGCGACGCCGATGCGGTCCTTGACGGAGTTGGCCGGGTTGTAGAACTCGAGCTTGGCGGCCACCGTCGTGGACTCGTCGACGCCCTCCAGCGTGCGGTTGACGCGGACGAGCGGGGTGTTACCGACGAGCTTGGTGACGTCGTCATGAATGGGCACGAGGTTCTGCCTTCCGGTCGTGGTCGTGGTGCGCGCCCGACGGCCGGGCGCTCGAGGGCGTCAACACCCTCGGAGTTATCGATATTCCAACTCGACATTATGAGAGGGAGCTGCGTCAACGTCGGGCAGGGTCTGGACCGATATTCGAGACAGTCGTCACGTCCATCGGGACGTCGCCAGGCCCGTCGCTGGTTACTCGCCGGTCACTTACGGTCTCGCCAAACCGCATGTCGGAGCACGTGCCACCCTGCGCGCTGTCCCCACCACCCGCGCCCACCAGCGCGACCGGAGCGGCACGACGCCGACATCCGTGGGCGAGGAACCACCCAGGACCGGGCGTCATGTCCGTATCCTGCGCCTATGTCAGCGTTGCAGATCATGGCGATCGTCATCAGCCTCGTCATCACGACCGTCGGGTGGCTCCTGCTGTTCAGGGCGGTCTTCCGGTTGACGACGTTCTTCCGTTCCGGAGCGCCCGACCCGCGACGCACGAGCGAGCCCGGCGCCCGCACCGCGGCGCTGCTACGGGAGTTCCTCGGCCATACCCGCATGTCGCGCCTGCCGGTGGTCGCCATCGCGCACTGGTTCACGGCCGTCGGGTTCCTCGTCCTGTCGGCGACGCTGGCCACCGCGCACGGCCAGGTGTTCAACCCCTACTTCCACCTGCCGATCATCGGCGGGTTCCCGCCCTTCGAGTGGGTCATCGAGATCCTCGCCTGGGCCACGCTCATCGGCATCATCGCGCTCGTCGTCGTCCGTCAGCGCGCCCACCCGCGCGTCGCCGCCGGTGAGAAGGGGCGCCGCAGCCGGTTCTTCGGGTCGACGTGGTGGGAGGCCTACTTCGTCGAGGCCATCATCTTCGGGGTCTCGCTGTGCATCCTCATCCTGCGCACGCAGGAAGCGGCCCTGGCGCGCATGACGCAGACCGACCCCAACCTGTGGCTGCAGTTCCCGCTCACCGGGTGGCTGGCCGGTCTGTGGACGTGGCTGCCGCTGAGCTCGGTCGAGGGCGCCGTCGTGTTCGTCGCGCTCGTCAAGATCCTCATCTCCTACACGTGGATGATCGTCGTCTCCACCCGCACCACCATGGGTGTGGCCTGGCACCGGTTCCTCGCGTTCCCCAACATCTGGTTCAAGCGTCACCCGAACCGCACCTCCCTCGGTGAGCTGCAGCCGATGTACTCCGGAGGGCAGGCCATCACGGCCGAGAACCTCGAAGAGGTCATGGAGGCCGCAGAGGAGGCCGCCGGCGAGGAGGACGCCGAGCACGCCCTCTCGATGGGTGTCGGCACCTCCCGCGACTTCACGTGGAAGCAGTTGCTCGACTTCTCCACCTGCACCGAGTGCGGCCGCTGCCAGAGCCAGTGCCCGGCGTGGAACACCGACAAGCCACTGTCGCCCAAGCTGCTCATGATGACGTTGCGCGACCACTCCCAGGAGCTCGCGCCGTGGATGCGCGCCGCGTCGGACTCCACCGAGGGCGTCTCGGAACGGCAGCGCGAGCTGGCGACGGTGCCGCTCGTGGGCGCGACCGGGTACGAGGAGGGCAACCCGCTCTCGGCGTACACCCCGCACGGGCCCGACGCGGTCATCGACGCCGACGTCCTCTGGTCGTGCACCACGTGTGGTGCGTGCGTCGAGCAGTGCCCGGTCGACATCGAGCATGTCGACGCCATCGTCGACATGCGCCGCCACCAGGTGCTCATCGAGTCGGCGTTCCCGGCCGAGTTCGGTGGCCTGTTCAAGAACATGGAGTCGAAGGGCAACCCGTGGGGCATGGCGCCAAAGATGCGCCTCGACTGGGCCAAGGGCCTCGACTTCGAGGTGCCGATCGTCGGCGCCGACGTCGAGGACCTCTCGAGCGTCGACTACCTGTTCTGGGTGGGCTGCGCGGGCGCGTTCGAGGACCGCGCGAAGAAGACGACCCGCGCGGTCGCCGAGCTGCTGCACGAGGCCGACGTGTCGTTCGCGGTGCTCGGTGAGGGCGAGACCTGCACGGGTGACTCCGCGCGCCGCGCCGGCAACGAGATCCTCTTCCAGATGCTCGCCGCCCAGAACGTCGAGGTGCTCAACGAGAGCGGCGCGAAGAAGATCATCGTCACCTGCGCCCACTGCTTCAACACGCTCAAGAACGAGTACCCGCAGAACGGCGGCCACTACGAGGTGCTGCACCACACGCAGCTGCTCAACCGGCTCGTGCGGGAGAAGCGGCTCGTGCCGGTGGCGCGCCCGCAGGAGCACCCGGGCCTGTCGTCGGCGAAGAAGGTGCAGTCGACGGCCCCGACGGTGACCTACCACGACCCCTGCTACCTGGGCCGCCACAACGACGTCTACGCCCCGCCGCGCGAGCTCATCGGCGCCCTGCCCGGCGTCGAGCTGCGGGAGATGCCGCGGCACGGCATGAAGTCGTTCTGCTGCGGCGCCGGTGGTGCGCGCATGTGGGCCGAGGAGAACCTCGGCACGCGCGTCAACCTCAACCGCACCGCAGAGGCCGTCGAGACCGGCGCCGACCGTATCGCCATCGGATGCCCGTTCTGCCGCGTGATGATGACGGACGGTCTCACCGCCATGCAGTCCGACGGGACGGCCCGCGAAGAGGTCGAGGTCGTCGACGTCGCGCAGATGCTGCTCGCCGCGGTGCGCCGCGGGGAGGCACCGGACGAGTCGGCGGAGCTGGGCGAGGACCACGCCGGTCACCGCGGCGCAGCCGACGCCCCGCCGCCGGAGCAGGACGCGAAGGCCGCCCGCGAGGAGGCCGACGAGGCCGGCGGTCCCGAGTTCGAGACCTCGGGCCGCACCGAGCAGGCCGCGCAGGAGGCGCGCCAGCAGGAGCCTGCCCCGCAGGAGGCTCCGGCCGCCGAGGCTGCTCCCGATCAGGCCAAGCCCAAGGGCAAGATGTCCGCCGCCGACGCCCTCGCGGCGATGCAGGCGCAGAGCGGCAGCGCTCCGGCTGCTGAAGAGGCGGCTCCGGCTCCGGCTGCGGAACAGGCACCGGCATCTGCCGACAGCGCGCCGCAGGCGGCTGAGAAGCCGGCGGAGATGCCGAAGGGCAAGATGTCAGCCGCCGACGCCCTCGCGGCGATGCAGGCGAAGAGCGCTGCTCCGGCGGCCCAGGAGAGCGCCGACGCCACCGCTCCGGCCGCGGACCAGGCATCGGCTGGTGCGGCCCCCCAGGCCGAGGCACCTGCGGCTGACGCTCCGTCTGTGGCTCAGGCGGCACCGGCGAAGCCCGCCGAGATGCCGAAGGGCAAGATGTCGGCCGCCGATGCCCTGGCGATGATGAAGGGCGCAGCCGCCGCGGCTCCGGCGGACGCACCGGCCGCTCCCGCCGAGTCGGCTGCCCCGGCTGAGCCTGCTGCTCCCGAGCAGCCGAAGGAGGCCACCGCGCCGGCGGAGCCTGAGGCTGCCACCGCACCGGCCGCTGAGGCGCCCCAGGAGGCTTCCCCCGCGGCCGCCGAGGACCGTCCGCAGGAGGCTGCACCGTCTGCTGCCACCTCCGCGCAGGAGTCGCCATCGGCTGCTCAGCCGCAGGCCGCGCAGCTGGCGCGTCCGGCCGCGAAGGTCGAGATGCCGAAGGGCCGCATGTCGGCCTCCGAAGCGCTCGCCATGATGGGCAGCGCCGCCCCGGCGGCCCCGGCCGAACCGGCACCCGCCGAGTCGGCTCCTGCCGA
>JAUNTP010000266.1 GCA_030538585.1 Mobilicoccus sp. | reverse complement strand
GAAGTGCGTTCATGCCTTCATGGCACCCCAGGTCGACGTCGATGTCGTCGCTGATCGAGAAGGAACCAGGGGCGATCGGTGACCGTTCAGGGAAAGCCCTGACCGTCAGCCCTCCCCGCGCAGCCGCGCCTCGGCCTGGGCGCGGCTCTCATACAAGTTCGGCACGAACTCGCTCTTGCTCATCGCCTCATCGAGCCGGGCCCGCAGGAACGCGTTGGAGGTGTACCGGGTCACGTCGGTGTAGAAGCGGTCCATGAGCCCCTCGACCATCTGCACGTACGGGTCGACGAGCTCGGGCGTGATGGTGAACTGGTCGTAGTTGACGACGGCCTGGATGCGGCGCCCTAGCGGACCGACCGTCTCCTCGACGCCGCGGCGCACCCGGTCGATGTCGGTGATCGAGCGGATGTCGAGGCCCTCGAAGTCGATGAAGATCGTGTCCCGCGACTCATCGAGGGTGAGCCGCTGGTACATCGGCACATCGAGCAGTTGGGCCCGCAGACCCATGGCCTCCTCGGCGAAGATGCGCGGATCCATGTGCACGAGATGCTCGGGGTCGCCTGTCAGCACCGGCTCGAAGTCCATGTGGGCGAGGACGTCGCGTTCGTAGTCGACGCCCGGCGCGAGCTCGACGACTTCGAGACCGCCCGGCACGAGCTTGAACACGGCCCGCTCGGTGACGTACCGCACCTCACGACCGTCGATGAGCGCCTGCTCGCCGGAAAAGGTGCGGTGCTCGACCTCGCGGACGAACTTGCGCTGCACCCCTTCGTTCTCGATGACGAGCTGCCCGTCCTCGATGCGGGTTCGCAGCCCACCGGCGGTGAAGGTGCCGACGAACACGACCGAGCGCGCGTTCTGCGAGATGTTGATGAACCCGCCCGCACCGGCCAGCCGCGACCCGAACCGCGAGACGTTGAGGTTGCCCTGCGCATCGGCCTGCGCGAGGCCGAGGATCGCGATGTCGAGGCCGCCGCCGTCGTAGAAGTCGAACTGGCTCGGCTGGTCGATGATGGCCTGCGCGTTCGTCGCGGCACCGAAGTTGAGCCCGCCTGCGGGGATCCCGCCGACGACGCCCGGCTCGGCGGTGAGGGTGAGCAGGTCGATGATGCGCTCCTCGGCGGCCACGCTCGCGACGCCCTCCGGCATGCCGATCCCGAGGTTGACGACGTGTCCGGAGTCGAGCTCCATGGCGGCTCGGCGGGCGATGACCTTGCGTTCGCTCATCGGCATCGTCGGTACGCTCGTGGCCGGTGCGCGCAGCTCCCCGGCGAAGAACGGGCTGTAGGCCTCCATGAACGTCTGGTGGTGATGCTCGGGCGACTCGGCGACGACGACGCAATCGACGAGCACGCCCGGCACCTTGACGTCCCGCGAGCTGAGGGTGGACCGCTCGGCCACGCGCTCCACCTGGGCGATGACGACACCGCCGGAGTTGCGCACCGCCATGGCGATGGCTTGCGCCTCCAGGGTGAGCGCCTCTCGCTCGAAGGTGAGGTTGCCGTCGGGGTCCGCGGTGGTGGCCCGGATGATCCCGACGTCGAGGGGGAACGCCTTGTAGAACAGGTACTCCTTGCCGTCCACCTCCATGAGACGGACGACGTCGTCGGGAGTGCGTTCGTTGAGGCGTCCGCCGCCGTGGCGGGGGTCGACGAACGTGCCCAGCCCGACGCGTGTCAGGGTGCCGGGCTTGCCCGCCGCGATGTCTCGGTACAAGTGGCAGATGACGCCTTGCGGAAGGTTCCACGCCTCGATCCGATTGTCGACGGCGAGCTTCTGCAGCGTGGGCACGAGGCCCCAGTGGCCACCGATGACCCGGGCCACCATGCCGTCGTGGCCGAAGTGATTGAGGCCGCGCCGGCCACCGTCGCCCTGCCCGGCCGCGTACACGAGAGTGAGGTTGCGCGGGTGGCCCTCGTCGTCACGGCCGTCCTGCCCGAGAAAACGCTGCTCCAGGGCGACCGCGATCCCTTCGGCGAACCCGATACCCACGAACCCGCTCGTGGCGATGGTGTCGCCGTCATGGATGAGGTGGACCGCCTGTTCGGCGGTGACGATCTTTCCTGTGTCGCCGCCGCTGAGGCCGTGCACGGGGTGAGGGTGTCGTCGCATCGCTGCCTCCCGGGGCGCATCGCCGCCCCTGGTAGGCGACCGTCAAGGAAGCGTAAAGAACCGGGCGGCGCGCAGGGGCTGGTGGACGTGTCCGACTTCACACTGTCGTCGCACTGGTGATGCTCCAGGACGACGTTCCTGACATTTCGGCCAGGAGGGCCGTGGCGGGCTCTGCTGTGGTGATGACGAGCGCGATGGGCAGGTCGGTCAGGGGGCGGGCGGCGGTGACGTGGTCGGGGATGACGACGACGTCGTGACCGCGCTGAGAACCCAGCCGCCGCCGCACGCGCTGACCCGCCTCGTCGGCTCCCTCGGTGACGGCGAAGGCGAGAGCGAGCCCCACCGTGATGAGCTGCCCTTCGGTGACACCGAACCCGGGCCGAAGCCGCCAGGTGGGCGCCCGCTCGGCGCGCCCGCGCCCGCCGGTGAGGGTTTCGAACGTCCACGGCATCATGTCGCCGGTCATGCACGTGCCGAGCACGTCGAGGCGTCGCGGCAGGCCGGTCCCGCGATCCCGCGGACCTGCCACGACATGGCGACTCCATCGCATGACGACCTCCTCGCTCTTTCTTATCGGCTGCGGAAGCCCTACCCCACAGCAGCCCCCGTTGGTTGAGGAGCGAGCGAAGCGAGTGTCTCGAAACCACCCCCGGCCTATTGCAGACACGTGAGCCCACACCCCCGTTGGTCGAGGAGCGAGCGAAGCGAGCGTCTCGAGACCATTGGCGAGGTGATCGATAACGTCGCCGATGGTCTCGAGACGCTTCGCTCCTCGACCAACGAGAGGAGACGGGAGCTCTGTCAGGTCACCGATGGTCTCGAGACGCTTCGCTCCTCGACCAACGATCGGGCCGGCGATGGTTTCGAGGCGCTTGTCTCCTCGGCCAACGGCGAGCGGGGGTCACGCCGGGTGGCGCTCCATGGAGGCGAAGGTGCGTGCCAGGGTGAAGCCGAGCCGTTCGTACAGGCGGGTGGCGCCGGTGGGGCTGTCGGAGTCCACTTCGAGTCCGATGGTGTCGTAATCCCCGGACACCGCGGCCAGCCTCAGCGTGCGCGCCATGCACGCGGCAGCCAGCCCGCGGCCCCGCGCACTCGCGACGGTGCCGACGAGGTTGACGTACAGCTCGCGTGGCGTCCACTGGCTCGTCAAGACGTAGGCGATCACGTCCCCGTCGTCGTCGAGGGCCA
>JAUNTP010000040.1:17950-24178 GCA_030538585.1 Mobilicoccus sp. | reverse complement strand
GATGCCCTTCGCGCCGCGTTCGGCGTCGACCATGATGTGGCTGACGAACGGGTAGCGGCCTGCCTCGGTCGGGGTCATCTCGACGAACCCCCCTTGAGCCGCCTGCAACCCGATGGCTTGGCTGCCGCCGCTGCTGCCACCGAGGGCGTCGCGGCCGTCACGCAGCAGATAGGCGCCCTCGTGGTAGACCGTGTCGAACTGTCCGCCGATGACGTGGAATGAGGTGGGCCGGTTGGGGCCGATGTCGAGCACCCAGAACCGCACCGTCTCCCCGACGCTTGCCTCCAATGGGCGGTGCACGTACTGGTCGGCGTACCCGTTGAACACCACCAAGTCCGGCTGCTCACCGAACGCCTTGGCGACATCCAGAGGCTCGCCCTGCTCGCCGAGGTACAGCTCGGCCTGGGTGATGACGTAGGACCGGTCGACGGCGGGCAGGTCGTCCGGCTCGATGACGACCGCGCCCGCCATGCCTGCGGCGATGTGTGCCGTCACCGGCGCCGTGCCGCAGTGGTACATCCAGATGCCCGCCCGACGGGCCGTGAACGTGTACACGAGCTGCTCACCCGGCGGGATGGTGCGCATCGGCACATCGGGGGCGACGTCCCCGGCGTGGAAATCGATGGAATGGCCCATGGTGCCGTCGTTGATGAGCGTGATCTCGAACGTGTCGCCCACTCGCCCGTGCAGCGTCGGGCCGGGCACGGTGTCGTTGAACGTCCACATGGTCTGGCGAATGCCGGGAGCGACCTCCTGCTCGATCTCGGTCATGCGGATCGTCATCTCGTGGGTCACCGGGCCGTCGGCGGGCGGCAACGGCGGGAGTGTCGCGTCGTGGGCGACGAAGTCGTCGGCGGGGGCGCGCGAGAGGTCGATATCGGCAGCGGCACCCGCCGACGGCGCTGCGCCCGCGTGGTGGGCGGAGGCCGCGTCGGGCGCACCCGAGGCGCCGGTGGTGATGCTGAACACCATCCCTGCTTGGCGGTGGCCGATGATGTCGCACCAGCCCTGCACGTCGCCCTCGATGACCCCGGCGTCGAACTCGGCCTCGGTGCCGGGGGCCACGCGGACGCTGCGGGCTCCGGTGTCGAGGACGAGGTCGTGCACGGTCGTCGTGTCGGTGTTGACGAGGTCGATGACGAGCCGGTTGCCTGCGGGCACCTCGACCGTGTCGGGCACGAACCGCATGTCGGCGGTCATCTCGACGCGGACCCGGGTCGTCTCTCCGGTGGGCGTCGTCGCGGCCAGCGACGTCATCGCCGGGCCGGTGCTCGTCGACGCGGCGGCCAGGGTGGTCGTGAGGGCGAGGGCGAGCACCGCGAGGCTGCCCACGCACTGGGCCGCCGACCAGCCGGGACGGTGCGCGGCGGGCTCGGGGGCCGGTCGATCGGCTACGGCGAGGGCTCGCGTGCGTCGCGCCGCGCGGTGGGAGGCCCAGGCCAGCGGCAGGAACGCGCTCCACGCCAGCCACGCGACGAGGGAGACGACGACCCGAGCGGTGCTCGGCAGGGGCAGCAGGCACAGCAGCAGTCCGGCGTTGACGAGGACGATGCGCGCGGTCGCCCACCGTTCGAGGGGAGCCGCGGCGGCGCGCACGACCGCCGGACCGCCGCCGCCGATGGCGGGCAGCAGGTAGCTCAGGGCACCGATGAGCAACTGTGCCGCGAACCCCGCGACGATGATGGCGAGCTGGGGGTTGCGGCTCACGGCCAGGGAGGATCGTCCGGCTTCGGTGGCGGCGAGGACGGTCACCCAGACGAGCCCGACGACGAGCCAGACGAGGGCGGCGGCCACCGACCACGGCGCGAACTCGCGCGGGGTGCGGGCCCGCCACGGGGCGACGAGCGTGGTCGCCCACCAGGCGAGCCCGGCCAGGTAGGTGACGAGGCCGACGGTCACCGGCTGCGGCATGCCGATGAGTCCTCCCGTGGCGATGAGGAGCACGCCGACGACGAGGGCGGGCAGGGCCTGGGTGGCGCGAGTTTGGGCGCGCTCGTCGATGCGGGCCCGCAGCAGCGTCGGCCAGAACGTGACGAGGGTGCCGACGACCGTAAGACCCATCCAGCCGAGGACGTTGAAGGCGACGTGTGCGACGAGTAGCCCGGTGTGGCCAGCGGGGTTCGGCAACGACATGAGCGCACCGAAGACGAGACCGGCCGGCAGCATGGTCGCGGCGACGACGTAGTAGTGGACCGAGCCGGTGAAACGCCCCGGCAGCGCGCGCCGCAGGCGGCGCACGAGGGCCATGAGGTGCCAGGCGACGGCGACCCCGATGAGCAGGGCGCCCGGCACGGTGAGCATCGGCCACCCGATCGCGACACCGGTGAGCACGAGAGCGACGCCGACGTGGAACGCGATGAGCCGCTCGGCCTGGCGATGCCGCGGGTCGAGGTGCTCGGGGGAGCGCAGCAGGGCTTGGGTGAAATGGCTCGACCACACGAGGATCGCGTGACCGAGGGCGCCGAGGAGCAGGCCGTGGACGATGAGCCACATCCCCCGCTCGACGAACGGATGCACGAGGGTGAAGCCCACCGAGATCAGCAGCCACGCGAACGTCGGGGCGTGTCGCCACCACCAGGTGCGAGGTGGGCGGGTCTCCATCGGTGCCTCCCGAAAATCACAGAACTTCTCCGTGAAAAATAGCAGAGGCGAGAGCGCAGGTCAGCAGGACCTCCGTCCCGGCGGAGGTCCTGCTGAGGTGTGCGTCGTGGCAGTCGGGTCAGTCGTCGTCGCGGGCGGCCGTGCCCGACACCGGCAGGAACGCCAGGCACGCACCCGGCTCGGCGAACGGCACGACGCCCACGCCCTCGGTGGATTCCCCCGCCTCGTCGTAGGAGCCGAGCAGAGCGCCCAGGTGCACCGAGCACACGACCTCGGGGTGGCGACGGGCCGCCTCGAGCAGCGGGCACTCCCGCAAGCGCACGGTGAGCACGTCCCGCCCCTGGGAGTCCTGACGCACCTCGCTCGGCTCCGCATCCTGTGCGCCGGCCCCCGCATCGTCGTCCGAGCCGTTGCTCGGATCGTCGACGTGAGGGTCGAAGCCGAGGTCGGCGAGCAGGGCCAGCGAGGCGTCGGCGGCGTTCGCGCCCGGAACCGCGTGATCGGCGGCGTTGACGCTCATGTGGCGTCCCGCCTCCACGGAGAACCCGCGCGGGTCGGGTACGGCCCGGTCGATCTGCGCCGACAGGGCGGTCACGAGGTTGACGTACTCCCGCATCTGGGGCCGGACCGACTCGCTCGGCACCGCCGAGTACCGGATCGCGGGTCGACCGCGACCCTGGGCCGGCCCGGTCGTGCGGACGACGAGGCCGGCCGAGGTGAGGGCGTCGAGGTGCTCACGGACGGTGTTGGTGTGCTGTCCGCACTCCCCGGCGAGGACGCCGACGGTGGTCGGGGAGGTGTGGCGACCCAACTGCTCCAACACCGCCGCCCTGGCCCTCGACATCTGCGTCGCCGGATCCTGTCGGGGTCCGGCCGGTCGGGGTCCCAGGGTGGTGCTGTCGTCGTGCACCCCTCCATCATAGAACCGACCTACACCGGAGAAACGGGGTCCGCCCCGACCGGGCGTGCCGCCGCGACCTCGCGGCCGTGACCGGCGCGGCCGAGCCCGGCCCACATTCGGTCTCCGAGCAGGGCGAACAGGCTCGGGGTGAGCACGGTGCGGACGAAGAGTGTGTCGATGAGCACACCGATTCCGACGATGAGCCCCAGCTGGGTGAGGACGACGAGCGGGAGCACGCCGAGCGCGGCGAACACGGCAGCCAGGACGACACCGGCGCTCGTGATGACGATGCCCGTCGAGGACACGGCCCGCACGATGGCCGCCCGGGTGCCGACGCGGCGTGACTCCTCCAGGGTGCGGTGCGCGAGGAACATCGTGTAGTCGATGCCGAGCGCGACGAGGAAGAGGAACGCGAGCAGCGGCACGAGGACGTCGATGGCCGGGAACCCGAAGACGTTCTCTCCCACCCAGATCCCGGCACCGATCGCAGCCGCCGAGCTGATGACGTTGACGGCGAGGAGCAGCAGCGGAGCGACGAGGGCGCGGAGCAGCACGATGAGGACGAGGAGGACGAGCCCGAGGATGAGCGGGGCGACGACGAACAAGTCCCGCCAGGAGGCGTCGTAGGCGTCGACGTCTTCGGCGACCGCGCCGCCGACGAGGGCGCCCGCGCCGGGGACGGCATGCACGGCGTCGCGGAGGTCCCGGACGGTCTGCTCGGCCTCGGGGGTACCCGGGGCGGCGCTCGCGGGGGCGCGGAAGCGGACGAGGCCGTCCTGCTCGCCGGTGGGAGAGACGCGCTCGATGCCGGGCACCTCCTCCGCCACCTCGCGGACGCGGTCGGCCGCCCCCTCGTCGGCGAGGATCGTCAGCGGCAGGGCCTCCCCGGGCGGGAAGTGCGCCGACAGGGTCTCCAGGCCGTCGACCGATTCGGCGGCGACGGTGAAACGCTCGGTCTGGGTGAGGCCGACGCGGGTGCCGATCATGCCGGCCGCGAGCACGCCGAGGGCGAGGACGGAGGCCGTGACCACCAGCGCCGGGCGGGCTGTCACAGCGCTCGCGATGGCGCCGAACACGCCGCGGCGATCCTGCTGCGCGGTCCCCGGTCGGGGCACGAACGGCCAGAACAGGCCGCGCCCGAAGAGGGCGAGCAGCGCCGGAAGCAGGGTGAGGGAGGCCGCGAGAGCGACGAGGAGGCCGAGGGCGGTCGTCAGCGCGAGGCCGTACGTGCCGGGCAACGTCGCGAACAGCAGGGTGAGGAGGGCGAGCACGACGGTCGCGTTGCTCGCGAGAATCGCCGGTGCGGCCTTGCGCAGGCCGCGGGCCAGGGCGAGGCGGTGGTCGGGCTCGAGCCGCAGTTCTTCGCGGTAGCGGGAGACGAGCAGGAGCGCGTAGTTGGTGCCGGCGCCGAAGACGAGGACGCTGACGATCCCGGCGTCGAACTGCAGGCCGAGCGCGTCGCCGAGGGCGGCGGTCATGCCGGCGACGGCGCGGTCGGCGAGGCCGATGACGACCAGCGGCACGATCCACAAGACTGGGGATCGGTAGGTGAGCAACAGCAGGACCGCAACGATCGCGATGGTCGTCAGCAGCAGGCGCAGATCGGCGCCGTCGAACGCGGCGGCGATGTCGACCTGGAACGCCGGGCCACCGGTCACCTGCGTCTGCAGGCCGGCGGGCAGGTCGGCGCCCGCGAGGGCGTCGCGCACCGTCTCGACCTCAGCGCGGATCTCATCGGTGGTCGCCTCCGCGGTCACGGGCAGGCTGATCATCACGGCCGCCTCGTCTTCTGAGGTGAACGGGCGCCCGGCCTCGACCCCGACCGCGCTCGCCGCCGTGTCGACGGCGGCGCCGATCGCCTCCCGGTCGCTCTCGCTGAGCACGCCACCCTCGGTGCGGGTCCCGACGACGAGAACGGGGGCTTCGTCGCCGTCGTCGAAGCCCGCGAGCAGCGAGGCGACGACACCGGATTCGCTCGTGGGCGGCACGGCGGAGTTCACCGTCGTGTTCTCCGCGGTGCGGAACGCCCCGATGAGGCCGCCGAGCACGAGCACGGCGAGCAGCATCGTCACCCAGGCGCCCCGCCGCCCCGTGAGGGCGCGCAGGATGCGCGGCGGGTCGCTGTCGGGTGCGCGCGGTGGGGTGGGGTCCGCCAGGGTGGGGCGGTCGTGGACCGATGTCGAGCTCACGGGTGTCCTTCGTGGGAGATGGGCGCGGTGGCGCCGTGGTGTCCTCCCAGTCCACCGGCCCGCGGCCCCGGGCACATCGGTCGAGTCGGTGATCCGGCCTCCATCGTTCGATGGAGACGCAGCCTGCCCCCGGCGTTCTGTCGCCGGGTGACGTGTCACCCGCTGAGACCGTGTACGACACACACGGTCTCAGTGGAAGGTGGGTGTTGGGTGGGGGGTCTGTCGGCAGAGGTGTCGATCGGGCGTGCCGCTCTGCGGGAGGGTGCGTGCGCACCCGTAGCATGTGGGGAGCTCAGCGGCGCTCGACGCGATGTCCGCGCCGGACCGCCCCGAAAGGCCCCTCTGTGCGTTCGACTCGACTCCTCGTCCCCGTCGTCACGGTCCTCGCCCTCCTCGGGTGCACCGCCCCCGCACCAGGCGACCCCGGCAGCACCCACGCCGGTGAGCAGGAACAGGTCGAGCAGGAGGAGAGCCCCACCCCCCACCCCAAAACCCACCCCACCCCCCAACCTCTTCCGCACGGTGGGGATAACCAAA
>JAUNTP010000040.1:0-17940 GCA_030538585.1 Mobilicoccus sp. | reverse complement strand
CCACCCCGACCCCGACACCCACCCCCACGCCCATCGAGCTGCCGCAGGGTGGTCAGACCCTCTTCCCCCGCTACCGCCTTGTCGGGTACTCGGGCATCGCGGGTACGGGTTCGACGCTGGGGCGCGCCGGAGTCGGCGACCTCGACGACCGCATGGTCGAGATGGTGGAGCGCGCGCAGCCGTACGCCGAGGACGGCCGCACGATCATGCCGGTGCTCGAGCTCATCGCCACCGTCGTCCACCCCTGTCATCTGGCGCCGCAGTGCCGCACCCGCGCCACCGACGAGCGCGTCCAGAAGCACCTCGACGCAGTCCGCAAGGTCGACGGGTTGCTGCTGCTCGCCATCCAGCCGGGCCGCTCGGACTTTCTCACCGAGGTCAAGGCGTACGAGAAGTTCCTCAAGGAGCCCGACGTCGGCATCGCCATGGACCCGGAGTGGCGCATGGGCCCCAACGAGGAGCCGATGCGGACCTTCGGGAGCACCGACGCCTCCGAACTCAACGCCGTGGGGGAGTACCTCGAAGACCTCGTCGCCGAGAACAATCTGCCCGACAAGGTGATGCTCTACCACATGATTCGCACCAACTGGGTGCGCCATCACGAGGAGCTCAAGCCCCGCAAGAACGTCGCGATGATCCTGTCCGTCGACGGCATCGGCAGCCGCGAGATGAAGGAGGCGACGTGGCGCACGCTCATGGGCGTCAAGCCGCCGCACGTGCGCCCCGGGTTCAAGCTGTTCTACGAAGAGGACACCGAGCGTCCCGGCTGGACGTTGATGACGCCGGAGCAGGTGATGGCGCTGGAGCCGACGCCGGAGTACGTGCTGTACGAGTGAGGTCGCGGGTGACCGCTCAGAGCACGCCGAGCAGGTCCATGCGCTGGGCGTGACCGGCCAGGAGCGTGCGCAGGACGCGGGGGTGCTCGCGGTACCACCGCACCTGGGCGGCGTCGATCTCGTGGGCGCTGAAGCGGCGGCCGTACATCGACCAGGTCTGGTGCCGGCTGGGGCCGATGCCCAGGGCCGCCGCGATCGGACCCTCGACGGGGCTGCGGCACTGCCCGAGCAGGATCGCGCCGGGGTCGACGGCCGACTGTTCCAGGCCGAGGGTGCGCTGGATGCCCTTGGCCGTCTCGACGAGCAGGGAGTTGCCGGGTCGGTCGACGGTGTTGACGGCCGCGAGGCCCGCGCCGCGCACCGCGTCGGCGACGCACACGTCGGTGCGCGACTCCGTGAGCCGCATGCGCATCAGCGACCAGGCCGCGAACTCGCGGATGACCTTGACGGAGGGGTGGGCGTGCCACGCCTCCTCGTGGGTGCGGTGCCCGGAGGCGACCGCGACCGACCGCAGGTCGTGATAGGGCACGAGCGGCGGGGTGTCGATGCCGTTGGCGGCGTCGGCGCAGATCTGGAACGGGTGCAGGCCGCCGTACTCCAGCCGCGGGTAGGTGATGACCGGGATGCCGGGACGCAGGTGCGGGGTGACGTCGTCGAACCCCACCGGCAGCCCCCGGTAGCCCGCGGGCAGCCGCTCGGTGATGAACACGTCGGCCTGGCTGAGGAGGCGGTGGGTCTGTCGCACGTGCGCTTCGGTCATGCGGTCGACCGAGACGGTGCTCGTGACGATGTAGGGCGCGTCCGGCGTCGAGTGCAGCAACCGGCGGATGGGGTCGGCCTGCGCGCCCCCGTGCACCACCCACAACGGTCGACCCCGTGCGGGTGTCCCCCGCACGGTCGACTCGTCGTCGATGAGCGTCGCCGTCATGGGGAGCCAGTACCCGAACCAGGGGGCTTCATGCGTGTTCGGCCAGGGTTGCGGACATGACGACGGGCGCCGACCAGGTGCGTCGACGCCCGTGGCCATGTGGTGTCACTGACCGGGGATACCGCTCTCCGGCGGGACGTTGTCGGCGAATCCGCTGTCGTCCAGGCGGACTTCACCGTCGTCGGGGGTGGTGACCATGATCTCGCCGACGGGCTCGGCCTTGCCGCTCTTGAACTGGGTGACGCGGCCGCCGCTCATGCCGAAGTGACTGTCGGGGGAGTAGTGGTAGGGGGTGAGGTTGGGGCCCTCCCACGTCGATCCCTGCTCCTGCACGACCTGGATGATGCCTTCGCGGGTGACGTTGTCGCCGAGGGCCTCCAGGGCCTGCACGAACGTGTACGCCACGGCCATGCCGTAGCCGCGGTAGTCGGTGGCGGGCTGGCCGGTGCCGTGCTCCTCCCACACGCGGGTCCACAGGTCGACCCAGGGGCTGTCGCCGGAGTCCAGGCCGTACATGTACTGGAAGGTGTAGACGTCCTCGAGGGCACCCGCCTCACCGACGGCTCCCTCGGAGAACTGCTGCAGCAGGCCGCCGACGGTGTTGATGTCGGCGCCGATCTTGGAGTACATCCACTGCGGCTGGTAGTTGAGGCGCATGGCGACCAGCTGGCTCAGCGCGGTGTAGGCGGGCACGTTGAAGCCGACGACGAAGTCGGCGCCGCTCGCCTGCAGGCGCGTGATCTGCGGTGCGACGTCGGTGTTGCCCGGGGTGTACTTGACGACCTCGACGATCTGGTCGTCGATGAACTGGCGCAGACCCTCCTCGCCGTCCTCACCGAGGTCGTCGTCCTGCAGGTACAGGCCGACCTTGGCGTCGGGGTAGTTCTCGGCGATCCACTGCCCCATGATCTTGCCTTCGGAGATGTAATCGATCTGCCAGCCGTACATGTTCGGGTGGGTCTCGGGGTCCTCGCTCCACGTGGAGGAGCCGGAGGAGACGAACAGGTCGGGCACGCCCTCCTCGGTGAGGTAGTCGATGACCGCCGTGTGGGTCGGGGTGCCGAGGCCGCCGAGGATCGCGAAGACCTCGTCCTGCATGACGAGCTCTTCGACGACGCGGGTGGTGTTCGTCGGGTTGTAGACGTCGTCCTTGACGATGAGCTCGATCTCGCGACCGTTGACGCCGCCGTTGGCGTTGACGAAGTTGAAGTACGCCGTCATGCCCGTGTTGATCTCGGAGTAGCCGGGGGCGGCGACGCCCGTCAGCGGCTGATGGGTGCCGAGTTTGATCGACGTGTCGGTGACGCCGGTGGTGTCGCCGTCGACGATCTCCGCGGCCGAGGGCTCGTCGCCGCCGGCGTCGGTACCGCCGTTGTCGCGCCCGCCCGCGCCGCAACCGGCGAGGATCAGGGCGGCTGCCGCCGTGGCGGCCAGGGTCTTGGTCAATCTCATGGACGAACACCTCCGAGGTGGATACGGGATCGAGCGGGGTCGTGCGGGGTCATGGCTGGTCGGTCGGACGTCACGGGCGCGCGGGTTCGGGCGCCGCCACCTCGGCGGGGGTCTGCGGGGAGGTGGGGGTGGGGCGGTCGCGGAACTTCTGGCGGATGGTGCCCACCAGGCCCGCGGGGGCGAACAGGATGACGAGGACGGTGGCGACACCGACGGCGAGCTGCGCGCCTTCGGCGGCCTGGAGGTCGGACAGGCCCATGGCGCTGCCGACGTTGGTGGTGAGCTGGGGCAGCAGGACGAGCAGCGCCGACCCGAGGAACGCGCCCAGCAGGGAGCCCAGCCCGCCGAGCACCACGGCGCTCAGCAGGGTGAGGGAGAGGACGAGGTGGAACCCGCTCGGGGCGGCGATGCGGATGACGATCGCCATGAGGGCCCCGGCGAGTCCGGCGCAGGCCGTGCTGACGATGAAGCACTCGACGCGGGCCCGTCCGAGGTTGATGCCGGCCAACTGGGCGGCGACCGGGTCGTCGCGCACCGCCATCCAGCGGCGCCCGACGCGGGAGTGCGCCAGGTTCTTCAGCAGCACGAACGTGACGATGAGGAAGAACACGCAGAGGGTGGCGAGCCAACGGTTGCGGCCCACCTCGGTGCCGGTGATGAGGAACAGGGCGTCGTCGAGGAGCTGCGGGATCGGCTGGCCGGGGACACGCAGGCCCTGCTCGCCGCCGAAGATGCCGGAGAAGTGCAGCGCCAGGCCGGGGATGGCGACCGAGAGGGCGAGCGTCGCACCGGCGATGTAGGGGCCCTGGAGGCGGGCGGCGGCGACGCCGACGACGGCGCCGACGGCCATCGTGACGAGCACCGCCGCCACGAGGGTGAGCCACAGATTGATCCCCGCGCCGAGCATGAGCGCCGTCGTGTAGGCCCCGACCGCCATGAAGGCGCCGTGCCCGAGGCTGAGCTGGCCGCTCAGGCCCACGAGGTAGGTGAGGCCGCCCGCGGCGATGGCGGTGTAGGCCACCTGGGCGACCTGGCCCTGCCGGAACGCGGGAAGCAGGTCGATGACGGGGATCATCACTGCGAACAGGACGACGCCGAGGAGCACACGCATCGTGCCCGGGTGCTCATGCCGAAAGGTGTCGAGACGAGTCATGTCACACCGTCCGCTCGTGGGTCGTGGAGAACAGTCCGCTCGGTTTGACGAGCAGCACCGCGACGAGCACCAGCAGCGCGGCGATGGGAACGAGCCCGGAGCCGAGGTAGCCGCTGACGAAGCTCAGTGTCAGACCGACGATGAGGCCGCCGACGACGGCACCGGCGGGCGAGTCGAGCCCGCCGAGCACGGCGGCGACGAACCCGAAGATGACGACCCCGTCCATGTAGGAGGGGTGCACGAGCCCACCGCTCGCGATGAGCAGACCCGCGAGCGAACCGACCATCGCCGCGAGCGCCCAGCCGAGGGTGAGCGTGCGGGAGACGCGCACTCCGAGCAGACGCGCCACCTCCGGGTTGAACGCGCTGGCCCGCATCTTGAGGCCGATGTCGGTCTTGAGGAACAGCGTCCGCAGCGCGCCCATGACGACGAGCACGATGACGATGGCGAAGATGTCGGTCCACGTCATCGGGATGTACATGTCGCCCACCGCGATGCCCGAGACGCCGAGCGGCGCCGGGAAGGAGCGGAAGTCGTTGTGGAAGATGATCGCCGCGACCGAGTGGATGACGATGAACAACCCGAGCGTGAGAATGACGGGGTTGATGTGGCTCTTCTGGTCGACGTATCTGATGACGAGCCGTTCGACGAGCGCCCCGAGGATCAGGCCCATGACGAGTGCCCCGACGAAGGCGACCCAGTAGTTGACGCCCCGGTCGATGAGCCACAGCGCCGAGAGCACCGTGATCATCGCCATCGGCGCCTGCGCGAAGTTGACGATGCGCGTCGACTGCCAGATGAGCACGAGGGCGAGCGCGAACGCGGCGTAGATCATGCCGGTGGCGACGCCGTTGAGGACGATGGCGAGGAATTGCTGCATGTCTCTCCTGGCGGCCTAGAAGCCGAGGTAGGCGTGGCGGAGGTCGTCGTCGGCCATGAGCGTCGCGGCGTCGTCGCGGGCGACGACGGTGCCCAGGTTGAAGACGACGCCGACGTCGGCGATGGACAGGGCGCTGCGGGCGTTCTGCTCCACGAGGAGCACGGACAACCCTTCGGAGTCCACGAGGTCGCGGACGATGCGGAAGATCTGGCTCACGATGCGCGGGGCGAGGCCGAGGCTGGGCTCGTCGAGGAGGATGAGTTTCGGCGTCGACATGAGGGCGCGCGCGATGACCAGCATCTGCCGCTCGCCACCGGAGAGGGTGTTCGCGAGAGCGTGGCGACGGTTGGCAAGGGCCGGAAAGAGGTCCATGACGTCGTCGATGTGGACGGCGGCCCGGTCGGTGCAGCGCCCCATCTTGCCCAGGCGCAGGTTCTCCTCGACGGTGAGCTCGGTGATGACGCCGCGCCCCTCGGGCACGTGGGCGAGCCCGGCGCGGGTCATCGCGTCGACCGAGAACGTCGTGATGTCGCGGCCGTCGAACTCGACGGTGCCGGCGCTCGGCCGGTGCAGGCCCGAGATGGTGCGCAGGAGGGTCGTCTTGCCGGCGCCGTTGGCGCCGAGGACGGCGGTGATGCCGCCCGGTTCGACATGGACGTCGACGCCGCGCAGCGCCTGCACAGGACCGTAACTGCAGGTGAGTCCGGAGACGGTGAGCATCAGACCTCTGTCCCTTCGCCTGCGTCGGCGTCGATGTCGTCGGCGCCGAGGTAGGCCTCGAGGACCAGGGGGTCGTCGCGCACCTCGTCGGGGGTTCCGCGGGAGATGACCTTGCCGAAGTCGAGGACGGTGATGCGGTCGCAGACCGACATGACGAGGTCCATGTGGTGCTCGACGAGCATGATCGACAGGTCGCCGGAGAGGTCGCGGATCAGCGCGCCGAGCTCCGACATCTCCGCCTCGGACAACCCGGAGGCGGGCTCGTCGAGCAACAACATCGTCGGTTCGGCCACGAGGGCGCGAGCGAGCGCGACGCGCTTACGCAGCGCGTAGGGCAGCGACCCGGCGATGGTGCCGGCGTGCTCGGCGATGCCCAGCCGGGCGAGGGCCGCCATGCTGCGTTCGCGCAGGGCCTTCTCGTCCTTGGAGGAGGTCGGCAGACCCAGCAGGCCCGAGACGAACCCGGCCTTGGCGTGCCGCTCGGCGCCGACCTGCACGTTGGTGAGCACGGGCAGCCGCTCGAAGAGGCCCAGCCCCTGCAGGGTGCGGGAGATGCCGAGGCCGGCGAGGTCGGTGGGTTTGAGACCCGGCCGGGGCGTTCCCGCGATGACGAGGTCGCCCTCGGTCGGGCGGACGAAGCCGCAGCACACGTTGAACAGGGTGGTCTTGCCGGCGCCGTTCGGGCCGATGACCCCGTGGACCTCGCCGGGGATCACCTCCATCGAGACGTCCGAGAGGGCCGTGATCCCCCCGAATCGCACCGTGACGCCGCGCAGGGCCAAGGCCTGGGTCGTCGTGTCCGTGACGGTCATGGAACCTCACATCCTCGTGGGGGACCTTTCTGAGCGCGCGCTGAGCAGCCATGCAGTGTGACATCGCGCACGTCAGGGGCGTTCTGCCGACTGTACATGAATTCGGATTCATTTGAGAGGGCCCACGGCTACCGAAATCCGTGGCGATCGACCCGGGCCTGATCCCGCCATAGCAGTCCCCCGCGCTCTACAGTGCGGGAGCCACCAGCAGGCGGCGAACAGGTCGGTATCGGGGAGCGCTCAGTGGACGCACTACACAACCTCATCCAAGAGTTCAGCGGGTACGTCACCGACTGGGGGCTCGTGCCCCTGCTCGTCGTCGCCGGTGTGGTGTTCCTCGTCCTCGGACGCGGTCAGCAGTTCCGCACCGCCGGCCTCATGGTGCGCATCATCGCAGGCTCGCGCTCGGGCCACGGCGAGGGCATCAGCAGCTTCCAGGCGTTCTGCATCAGCCTCGCGAGCCGCGTCGGCACCGGCAACATCGCGGGCGTGGCCATCGCGCTCGCCGTCGGCGGCCCAGGCGCGATCTTCTGGATGTGGGTCATGGCGCTGCTCGGTATGGGCACCGCGTTCGTCGAGGCGACGCTCGCGCAGATCTACAAGCAGCCCCACCACGACGGCACGTTCCGCGGCGGCCCCGCCTTCTACATGCAGCGCGGCCTCGGGTCACGACCCATGGGCATCGTGTTCGCCGTGTGCCTCATCTTCGCGTTCGGGCTCGCGTTCAACATGGTGCAGGCCAACACGATCGCCGACGTCGTCGCCACCCACGGCATCGAGCCATGGATGACGGCCACCGTGCTCGTCATTCTCGTCGCCGTCATCCTCCTCGGCGGTATCCGCTCGGTGGCCCGCGTCACCGAGTACCTCGCGCCCCTCATGGCGCTCGCGTACGTGCTGCTCGCGCTCGTCGTCATCGCGATGAACGTCGAGGCGGTGCCCGGCATCCTCGGCGACATCGTCCGCGGGGCGTTCGGTCTCGACCAGGCGCTCGCCGGTACCGGCGGCGGCATGATCGCGGCGCTGCTCAACGGTGTGCGTCGCGGCATGTTCAGCAACGAGGCCGGTATGGGTTCGGCGCCGAACGCGGCCGCCACCGCCACCGTGAGCCACCCGGCCCACCAGGGACTGCTGCAGTCGGCCGGCGTGTTCGTCGACACGATCATCGTCTGCACCGCGACCGCCGTCATGATCCTCCTGGCGCCCGCCGGCGTCTACACGCCGGGGACGACGACCCGCGATCAGGCCGGCGCCTCCCTCACGCAGGACGCGGTCGCCGCGGGTCTGGGTGAGTGGACGTTGCCGGTCATGTCGGTCCTCATCTTCACGTTCGCGTTCAGCTCGGTGCTCGGCAACTCCACCTACGCCGAGGTCAACATGGACTTCCTCGGCGGCAAAACGGTCGGCGACTACGCCATCCGCCTGCTCGTCGTCGCCGCGGTCGGCATCGGGGCGATCGCAGAGCTGGCGTTCGTGTGGGATGTCGCCGACCTCGCGATGTCGCTCATGGCGATCATCAACCTCATCGCGATCCTCTTGCTCGGCAAGCACGCGTTCACCGCGTTGAAGGACCTGCAGCGCCACGGCAAGCGGGCCCCCGACGCGACGTACGTCCTCGATGAGTTGCCGGAGCGCCCCAAGGGCATCGTCGACGGAGTGTGGCCCGAACACCCCGACCGCACCCCCAACACCCCCATCCGCTGACACGCTCGTGCCTATGGTGGTGCGATGAGTGACATCACGGCTGAGTTCCTCGACCAGCATGCGCGCGGCCTGTGTTCTTTCATCGACGCAGCACCGTCTCCGTATCACGCGGTGGCGGAGGTGACGCGGCGTCTCGAGGACGCGGGGTTCGTCGCCGTGGACGAGCAGAAGCCGTGGACGAGCGAGCCGGGCCGGTACTTCGTGGCCCGGGGCGGGTCGCTCGCGGCCTGGTCGACCGAGCACCTCGACGGCGATCCACACGCCGGATTCCGGGTGGTCGGCGGGCACACCGACAGCCCCAACTTGCGCATCTCCCCACGACCGGAACGGCGCTCACTCGGCTGGCACCAACTCGTCGTCGAGGTGTACGGCGGGGCTCTGCTCAACTCCTGGCTCGACCGTGACCTGGGCCTGTCCGGCAGGGTCGCCGTCCGCGACCCCGGGGCGCGAGGCGGTGTGAGCGAGCGGCTCGTCAAGGTCGACGACGCCGTGCTGCGGGTGCCGCAGCTTGCCATCCACCTCGACCGGGAAGTGAACAGCGGTCTGGAGCTCAACCCGCAGACCCACCTCACGCCCGTGTGGGGCACGACGGGCGACGCGCCGTCGTTCGACGCCTACCTCGCCGACCTCGTGGGTGTCGAGACCGGCGACGTCCTCGCGTTTGACGTCATGACCCACGACCTCACGCCCAGCGGGCCTCTCGGACTCGACGGGGACCTCATCGCCGCGCCCCGCCTCGACAACCTCGCCACCGCCTACGCCGGTACTGCGGCGTTGATCGATGCGACGCAGCGGGCGAGCGACGAGGGCGCACGTCACATCCCGCTGCTCGTGCTGTTCGATCACGAGGAGATCGGGTCGATGACCTCCAGCGGCGGGTTCTCGACGTTCCTGCCGACGGTGCTCGAGCGCGTCGTCACCGCGCGCGGCGGCAGCCGGGAGGACTACTGGCGGGCACTGGCGAGCAGCCTCATCTTCTCGGCGGACATGGCGCACGCGACGCACCCCAACTATGTCGAGCGGCACGAGCCGAACCACCGGATCGCGCTGGGCGCGGGCCCGGTGCTCAAGGTCAACGCCAAGGGTCGGTACGCCTCGGACGCGCCAGGGTCGGCGGCCTTCGTGCTGGCGTGTGAGCAGGCGGGGGTGCCGATGCAGGTGTTCCGGAGCCGTGGTGACATGCCGTGCGGGTCGACCATCGGCCCGATGTCGGCGGCGCTCACGGGCGTGACGACGGTCGATATCGGCTCCCCGATGCTGTCGATGCACTCGGCGAGAGAGCTGACGGGCGTGGATGACCCGGGCCACTATGTCGGGGCCCTGAGCGCGGCCCTCACTCCCCGCACCTGACGCGAAACCGTCGAGACCGTCGGTTCGAACCGACGGTCTCGGCGAGGTGGCGTGTCCCGTTGGTCGAGGAGCGAAGCGTCTCGAGACCATCGCCGAAGGCCACTGCGCAACGGGGCGTGGTTTCGAGACGTCGCTTCGTTCCTCCTCGACCAACCGCGGGGTGGGCCACCTCACGAGCGTCGAGACCGTCGGTGTGAACCGACGGTCTCGACGCTGTTGCGTGGCGGTGGTGGGTCAGAAGACCATGCCGAACGCCCACCCACCCAGGAGGTAGGTGAAGCACGTGATGAGGATGATGCCGATGATGTTGAGCCAGATACCACCCTTGATCATCTGACCGATCGTCACGACGCCCGTACCGAACACGATGGCGTTCGGCGGGGTACCGACCGGCAGCATGAACGCGCAGGTCGCGGCGAGGGCGGCGGGGATGAGCAGCAGCATCGGGTCGACGCCGATACCCAGGGCCACACCGCCGAGGATCGGGATGAACGTCGCCGCGGTCGCGGTGTTCGACGTGATCTCCGTCAGCATGAGAATGATGCCGACGACCGCGCCGACCAGGAGGAACGTCGGCAGCACGCCGAGGCCCGTCACCTGCGAGCCGAACCACTCGTCGAGGCCGGTCGAAGCGACGGCACCCGCGAGGCTGAGGCCGCCACCGAAGAGCAGCAGCACACCCCAGGGGAGGCCGTTCTCGGCGTCGTCCCACTCCAGGACGCGGCGGCCGTCCTTGTCGCCGGGCAGGAAGAACATGATGAGACCGGCCGCGATGGCGATGACGGTGTCGTTGAACTCGGCCAGCCACGGCAGCACAGCGATGACGCCGGGCAGGAACTCCTCCACCAGGCCGGGCAGGACCCAGCAGGTGGCGGCGCCGACGAACACGACGCCGACAGTGATCTCGCCGCGCGACATCGGGCCGAGCTCGTCGATCTGCCCCTGGATCATCTGCTTACCGCCAGGGATCTCGTCGAGCTTGAAGCGGTACACGAGGTGCGTGATGACGAACCAGGCGATGCCGATGAACACGACGACGATGGGCAGCGCGAGCTGCATCCACTGCAGGAACCCGATCTGGCGGCCGAGCTCGGTGGAGATGTAGCCGGCGACGATGGCGTTGGGCGGGCTGCCGAGCAGCGTGCCGAGGCCACCGATGGAGGAGGCCCACGCGATCGAGAGGATGAGCGCGACACCGAACGTCTTGACTTCCTCGTCGCGGACGACGTCGGTGATCTTCTCGCCCGACTGGATCATCTCGCCGGCCTTGGCGGCGCCGTCGCCGTCGCCCATGGAGCGCTCGATGACGAGGGTGAGCACGCTCATGGCGATGGGCAGCATCATGAGGGTCGTCGCCGTGTTCGACACCCACATGGAGAGGAACGCCGTCGAGATCATCATGCCGAGGATGATCTGCTTGGGCTTGGTGCCGACGGTACGCAGCGTGAGCAGCGCGATGCGGCGGTGCAGGTTCCACTTCTGCATGGCGATGGCGATGAGGAAGCCACCGAGGAAGAGGAACACGATGGGGTTGGCGTAGGGCCCGGTGGCGTCCCCGACCGACATGTCGGTGAGCATGGGGAACAGGATGATCGGCAGCAGCGCCGTCGCCGAGAGCGGGATCGCCTCGGTCATCCACCAGATGGCCATGAGGGAGACGATGGCGGCGACCATGCGCGCGTCGGGCGACATGTCCGCGGCCCCGAGGAGGAACCACACCGTCAGGGCGACCGCGACCCCGAGCAGCCGGAGAGCCCAGTCCAAGGCGGGGCGGCGGCGGTTCTGTTCTTCGAGGCCGTGTTCGGCCATTCCTTGGTGCTCGACCACGTTGGGGTCGTGCGCATGTGAGCCCATGTGCTCCTCCGGTATTCGACGGTGAATGCGCACATCGTAGGTGGCGGTGTCGCACGTTCGACGGGAGCAACCGGGCGATTCGGTCACACTCTGGGGTAGACGGTCGTTGCGCGTCGGGGAATGGTGGGATGGGGCCCATGGCATTCGACGTGCGGGCCTTGTTGGCGACGGACCGCGATCACGTGTGGCACCCGTATTCGTCGGCGACGCGGCCCTCGACGGCCCACCTGGTGGAGTCGGCCGCCGGGGTGCGCCTCCGGCTGCGGACGACCACCGACCCGGGGACGGTTGTGGAGGCGATCGACGCGATGTCGTCGTGGTGGTGTGCGATCCACGGGTACGGGGTGTCTGAACTCGACGCGGCGGCGCGCACTCAACTGGATCGGATGAGCCACGTGATGTTCGGCGGTCTCACGCACGCGCCGGCGGTGACGTTGGCGCAGCGGCTCATCGAGATGGCGCCGGGGGCGTCGGGGGTCATCGGCGAGCAGTCCCGCGCGGTGAGCGAGGCCGAGAAGCTGCAGCACGTGTTCCTCGCCGACTCGGGATCGGTGTCGGTGGAGGTGGCGCTCAAGGCGACGTTCCAGTTCCAGATGCTGCGCGGCACGCCGCGGCGGCGCCTGTTCACGATCCGCGGCGGCTACCACGGCGACACGTTCGGGGCGATGAGCGTGTGCGACCCCGAGGGCGGCATGCACTCCCTCTTCAACGGTGTCCTGCCCGAGCACGTCTTCGCGCCGCGCCCACCGGCAGGTGTCGACCGGGCCGCTGACGACCCCGAGATGGCCGCCTGGGAGCGGGCCACCCGTGCCCTCTACGCCGAGCACGCCGACGACATCGCCGGGGTGATCTGCGAACCGGTGCTCCAGGGCGCGGGCGGCATGCACGCCTACAGCCCGTACGCGGTGGAGGTCCTCGCCGACCTGGCCCGGCAACACGGCGCACTGCTGATCTTCGACGAGATCGCGACCGGCTTCGGTCGGACCGGCACGTTCTGGGCGGCTGAGCGCTGCGGGATCGTGCCCGACATCCTCTGCGCCGGTAAGGCCCTCACGGCCGGGTACGCGACGCAGGCGGCGATGCTGTGTACGGGCGCGGTCGCCCGGGGTGTGAGCGCCGAACCGGCCGGCGCGCTCATGCACGGCCCCACGTTCATGGGCAACCCGCTGGTGAGCGCGATCGCGGCGGCCAACCTCGCCCTGCTCGCCGAGCGTGACCCACTGCCGCAGGTCAGGGCAGTGGAGGCTGGGCTGCGCGAGGGATTGACGCCCGCCGCGAGCCTCGACGTCGTCGCCGACGTGCGCACCCTCGGCGCGGTCGGGGTGATCCAGTTGCGTGAACCGGTGCGCGCGGCCGAGGTCGCTCAGGTGGCCCTGAAACACGGCGTGTGGGTGCGGCCGTTTCGGGATTGCGTCTACACGATGCCGCCGTTCGTCACCGATGATGCGGATGTGGGCCGCATCGCGGGGGCCCTGGTGGCAGCGGTGCGGGAGGTCCACGGATGAGCAACACGCCCTTGACCGACATGCTCGACGCCGCGCGGGAGCGCCGCACGCGGCTGGGTCTCGTGCGGCAGTTGAGCGCTCGCGGCGCGGGCGGCGAACCTGGCCGTGACGCCGCCGGCCTGCTCGACCTCGCCGGCAACGACTACCTCGGTCTGCTCACCGACCCCGACGTCATCGACGCCGCGGTCGCGGCCGTGCGCGCCTACGGCGCTGGGGCGGGGGCGTCGCGCCTGGTCACGGGGCATCTGGAGTTGCACGAGGAGCTGGAGGGGGCGCTCGCGGCGCACATGGGAGCAGAGACCGCGCTGGTGTTCTCCACGGGGTATCACGCCAACCTCGCCGCGGTGACCGCTCTCACCGGCGCCGACTGTCTCGTCGTCTCCGATGCGCACGTGCACGCGTCTCTGGTCGACGGCGCGCGCCTCGCGAAAGCGCCGGTGGCCATCGCCCGGCACGGCGACGTGGCCCCCGTCGAGGAGTTGCTGGCCGCGCGCAGCGAGGCGCGGGCGGTGATCCTCGCGGAGTCGGTGTACAGCGTGCTGGGTGATGCGGCGCCGCTGCGCGATCTCCTGGCGGTGGCGCGCCGCTACGGAGCGACGGTGCTGCTCGACGAGGCGCACGGGCTCGGAGTGGTGGGTGCTCGCGGGGAGGGCCTCGCGGCGGCGCTAGGGGTCGCGGGCGACGATCACCTGATCGTCACGACGACGCTGTCCAAATCGCTGGCCGCACAGGGCGGCGCGGTGCTGGGTTCGACCGCGGTGCGCGATCACCTCATCAACACCGCGCGTCCGTTCATCTACGACACGGGTCTGGCTCCGGCGGCGGCGGGCGCGGCGCTCGCGGCGCTGCGGATCCTGACCCGACGCCCCGAGCTGGCCGACTCGGTGCGCGCCAACGCGGCCCTGCTGGCGCAGGCGTGCGGGCTGGAACCGGTGGCGGGGGCGGTGTTGTCGGTGGCGATGCCGGGGCCGCAAGAGGCCCTGGACGGGGTGGCGCGAGCGGCAGCGGCGGGCGTGCGCATCGGCTGCTTTCGACCGCCCTCGACTCCCGACGGTGATTCGCGGTTGCGCTTCACCGCGCACGCCCAGCACACGCGTGAGCAGCTCGCACCGGCGCTCGCCGTGCTGGCGGACGTGACGCGGTGAGCGCGCGGGTGCTCGCGGTGACGGGCACGAACACCGACGTCGGCAAGACGATCGCGGCGGCGGCGCTCATTGCGCGGGAGCAGAGCAGCGAGCAGCGGGTCGTGTACGTCAAGCCCGCCCAGACGGGTCTGCGGGAGGGGGAGCCGGGTGGCGACGCCGATGTCGTAGCGAGGCTCACCAGGGTGCCGACGCACGAGTTCGTTCGCCTCCCACACCCGCTGGCGCCTGCCGCTGCGGCCCGTGTCGTCGGGGTGCGGTTGCCGGGTGTCGCCGAGCATGCCGAGCGGGTCGTGGAGCTCGCGCGGGGTGACGTCGACGTCGTGGTGCTCGAAGGTGCGGGCGGGCTTCTCGTGCAGGTGGACTCGGACGGCGGCACCCTGGCCGACCTGGTGCGTCACGTGCAGGCGGCGGGGGTGGACGTCGAGGTGGTCGTCGTCGCCGATCCGGCCTTGGGCACCCTCAACCTCTGCGCGCTCACCCAGGAGGCCCTCGACTCACGCGGGCTCGCCTGTGCGGGATACGTGTTCGGCGCGTGGCCGACCACCCCGTCGCTGGTCGAAGAGCAGAACGCGCTCGACGTCCCGGCCGTCACGGGCCGGCGCCTGCTCGGACGCGTTCCGGCCGGGGCCGGCAGGCTCGATCCTGCGACGTTCGCCGCCGCCGCCCCTACATGGTTCGCCGACCCCGGCCTATCGGAACTGGGGCACCCCACCTGCGGCGATACCCGTGAAGCCGATCACGAGTGACCTAAGACCTGTGGTCGGCGGCTTGGACAGTCGTACGCTGACCTCCAGGGCCCGTCCGGGGCCCACGCTCGGAACTCGATGTGGAGGGGCTTTGGCATGAAGTTCGTGTACGCCTTGTCGGAAGGCAACCGGGATCTCAAGGATCTCCTCGGCGGCAAGGGGGCCAATCTGGCCGAGATGCACAACATGGGCCTGCCGGTCCCGCCCAGCTTCACCATCACCACCGAGGCCTGCAAGGCGTACCTCCAGAAGGGCAGCGAGCCCGAGGAGATGGCGCAGCAGATCGACGAGCACATCGCCAAGATCGAGGACGAGATCGGCAAGAAGCTCGGCGACGCCGACGACCCGCTGCTCGTCTCGGTGCGCTCGGGCGCGAAGTTCTCGATGCCGGGCATGATGGAGACCGTCCTTAACATCGGCCTCAACGACGCCTCCGTCGAGGGGCTGGCCAAGGTCACCGACAACCCGCGGTTCGCCTACGACTCCTACCGCCGGTTGCTGCAGATGTTCGGCAAGACGGTGCTCGACATCGAGGGCGAGAAGTTCGAGGACGTCCTCGACGAGGCCAAGGACGCGAAGGGCACCACCAACGACCTCGACCTCGACGCCGAGGACTTCAAGCAGATCGCCGAGAAGTTCAAGGCGATCATCGCCGAGGAGACCGGCAAGGACTTCCCGCAGGAGCCCAAGGAGCAGCTGCTCGAGGCGGTGCGTGCGGTGTTCCGGTCGTGGAACTCCGAGCGTGCCGTGCTGTACCGCCGCCAGGAGCGCATCCCCGCTGACCTGGGTACCGCCGTCAACGTGTGCACGATGGTGTTCGGCAACCTCGGCGAGACCTCCGGCACCGGCGTCGCGTTCACCCGCGACCCCGCGAGCGGCAACCAGGGCGTCTACGGCGACTACCTGCAGAACGCCCAGGGTGAGGACGTCGTCGCCGGCATCCGCAACACCGTGCCGCTGTCCGACCTCGAAGACATCGACAAGGCCGCCTACGACGAGCTCATGGAGATCATGAGCACCCTCGAGAAGCACTACCGCGACCTGTGCGACATCGAGTTCACCGTGCAGGACAAGAAGCTGTGGATGCTGCAGACCCGCGTGGGTAAGCGCACCGCGGAGGCGGCGTTCATCATCGCCTGCCAGCTCGTCGACGAGGGCCTCATCAGCGAGGCCGAGGCGCTGCAGCGCGTCAACGGCGACCAGCTCGTGCAGCTCATGTTCCCCCGGTTCGACGAGTCGGCCGAGAAGGAGAAGATCGGCCAGGGCATGAACGCCTCGCCCGGTGCCGCCTCCGGTGAGCTGTGCTTCACCTCTCCCGACGCAGCGGTCGCCGCCGCCGAGGGCCGCAAGGTCATCCTCGCCCGCCGCGAGACCAACCCCGACGACCTCGTCGGCATGATCGCCGCCCAGGGCATCCTCACGAGCCGCGGCGGCAAGACCTCGCACGCGGCCGTCGTCGCGCGCGGCATGGGCAAGACGTGTGTGTGCGGCGCCGAGGAGCTGCTCATCGACGTCGGCGCCAAGACCATCACCCTGCCCGACGGCACCGTCCTCAAGGAGGGCGAGGTCATCTCCATCAACGGCACCACCGGTGAGGTGTTCGCCGGTGAAGTGCCGGTCGTCGACCCGCCCGTCGTGCAGTACTTCGAGGGCAAGCTCAGCGAGTCCGAGATCGAGGACGACGAGCTGGTGCGCGCCGTGCACCGCATCATGGGTGTCGCCGACGGGCAACGGGCCCTCAAGGTGCGCGCCAACGCCGACACCGGCGAAGACGCTGCCCGCGCTCGCCGTTTCGGCGCCCAGGGCATCGGTCTGTGCCGCACCGAGCACATGTTCCTCGGCGACCGGCGCCCGCTGGTGGAGAAGCTCATCCTCGCGGAGACGGCGGAGGAGAAGAAGGCGGCGCTCGATGGTCTGGCCCCGCTGCAGAAGGGCGATTTCGTCGAGATCCTCGAGGCGATGGACGGCGTCCCGGTGACGATCCGTCTGCTCGACCCGCCGCTGCACGAGTTCCTGCCCTCGCACATCGAGCTCGCCGCTCAGGCCGCGGTGGCCAAGGAGCGGGGCACGTCGATGACCGACGACCAGAAGAAGATCAGGGCCGCGGTCGAGCGCATGGCCGAGCAGAACCCGATGCTGGGTCTGCGGGGTGTGCGTCTGGGGCTCGTCATCGCCGGGCTGTTCGAGATGCAGGCCAAGGCCATCCTCGAGGCGACGGCCGAGCGCATGAAGGCGGGCGGTGACCCGCAGCCGGAGATCATGATTCCGCTGGTCGCGGCGGTGCAGGAGCTCGAGGTGATGCGCGAGTCGATCGAGGAGGTCAAGGCGGCCGTCAGCGAGGAGACCGGTGTCGACCTGTCGGGCGTCCCGATCGGCACGATGATCGAGTTGCCGCGCGCCGCGGTGACGGCGGGTCAGATCGCGGAGTCGGCGGAGTTCTTCTCCTTCGGCACCAACGACCTCACGCAGACGGTGTGGGGTTTCAGCCGCGACGACGTCGAGGGCGCGTTCTTCTCCCGCTACATCGAGAAGGGCATCTTCGGGGTGTCGCCGTTCGAGACCCTCGACACCACGGGCGTCGGGGCGATGGTGGAGATGGCCGCCAAGGCCGGCCGCGAGACCCGCCCGGGCATGCACCTGGGCGTGTGTGGTGAGCACGGCGGCGACCCGGCGTCGGTGCACTTCTTCCACGGCATCGGCCTCGACTACGTGTCGTGCTCCCCGTTCCGCGTCCCCGTCGCCCGCCTCGAGGCCGGCCGCGCCGCCGGCAGCGAGGACGGCAGCGCCTGCCGCTGACCCACCCTGACGGCGCCCCGGGCTGTGCACGGCCCGGGGCGCCGTCATGTCGAGCACGT
>JAUNTP010000039.1:19019-24228 GCA_030538585.1 Mobilicoccus sp. | reverse complement strand
AGCGCCCAGCCCGACACCCACGCCGGTGGCGCCGAGTCCGACGCCGGCGCCCGGCCGCCCGACGCTGGCGCCGCCGGCCAAGCCGACGACCCCGGCCCAGCCGGTTACCCCGGCGCGCCCGACGGCTCCTCCGAGCGCCCGCCCGACGCCGACCACGCCTGCGGCACCGACGAAGCCCGCGACGCCCACTAAGCCGGCGCAGCCGAGCGGCCCCACCCGGCCGGCCGGGCCCGTCATGGTGACGCGAACCTTCCAGGTCGACCGGTACATGCCCCGTACGGCGGCGCAGGCGCGGGTCGTCGCGCGCCTCGACGACGACGGCCTGCTCACCTACCGTGAGGACCGGCCGCTGTGGGGGGCGAGCCGGTGGCAGTTCGTCACGGTGCGGGTGCCCGCGAACGCCTCGGACGCGCACGTGATGAAGGCCATCAACGCCCAGACCTCGGCGCGCATCGGTGACGTCTCGACCACGACCCGCCTGTCGCGCATGAGCGCGGGCCGTCACGTCGTCATCGCGTGGGAGCTGGGTGCGGGCGCCACGACGACGAAGGCGTGGGGTCCCCGCAACGACGTGGCGCAGGTGTTCTTCGCCCGATCCTGACGTCCATGCCGATGCGCTCGGCCGATGACCACGCGCCGGGAGATCAGACCCTGATCTCCCGGCGCGTCCTCGTCCCAGCGGGTTTGTCGCCGCACTGTGCCGGTGTGCCACGCTGGGAAGACCGACCACGGCCGGAGGGGGAATACGGTGCTCGAACTCGATGCGCTGACCAAGAGATTCGGTGATCACGCCGCCGTCGACGAGGTGTCCTTCACCGTGCCGGCCGGGCGCATGGTGGGGTTCGTCGGCGGCAACGGCGCCGGCAAGACGACGACCATGCGGATGATCATGGGCGTCCTGGCGCCCACCAGCGGTGAGATCCGGTGGGACGGGGTGCCGGTGACGCGCGCCGAGCGCCGCCGGTTCGGGTACATGCCAGAGGAGCGCGGCCTGTACCCCAAGCAGCCGATCCTCACCCAGCTCACCTATCTCGGCCGGTTGCGGGGCATGGACAAGCAGGCCGCTCAGGAGCGCGCGACCGACTTGCTGGGGCGCTTCGGTCTGGGCGAGCGCGTCAAGGACAAGGTCGAGACCCTCTCCCTCGGTAACCAGCAGCGGGGGCAGATCATCGCCTCGGTGCTCGGCGACCCGATCATGCTCGTCCTCGATGAGCCGTTCAGCGGCCTCGATCCCAGCGCGGTCGACCAGATGTGCGCGTTGCTCCGCGAGCACACCGACGCGGGCGTGCCGGTGCTCTTCAGCTCTCACCAGCTCGACCTCGTCGACCGGCTGTGCGACTCCATCGTCGTGCTGCACCAGGGACGCGTCGTGGCCGAGGGCACCTCCGCGGAGCTCCGGTCGAGCGCGCCGCTGCGCTATCGGCTCGTCACCTCGGGCGACACCGGGTGGCTGGCCGAGCAACCCGGCATCGAGGTCGTCGAGACCGGCGCCGACGGCGTCCTGCTCGCACCGAGCGACGAGGCAGCGGCTGAGCGCGTGCTCGCCGCGGCCGTCTCCCGTGGCGGCGTGGCCGAGTTCGCCCGCTTGCGACCCACGTTGTCCGAGATCTACCGGGAGGTGACGGAGGTATGAGCTCCGCCTGGACCCTCGTCGCTCAGCGCGAGATCAGCGTCAAGCTGCGTAACAAGAGCTTTCTGGTCAGCACCGCCTTCACGCTCGTGCTGGTGCTGGCCGTCACCCTTCTGCCCATGCTCCTCGGGGGCATGTTCGGGCAGGGCGACACGACCTACCGCGTGGCCGTCGTCGACAGCCAGGGGCGCGCCGTGGTGCAGCAGGCCGACGGTGCACAGCAGACCGTCGTCTCCCCGCTCGGTAACGGCGATGCCGACACCACCGTCGAGGCCGTCGACGTCGCGGACCGGGCCGCCGCCGAGGCCGCCGTGCTCGACGGCTCGGCGGACGCGGCACTCGTCCACGACGGGACCGACTGGCAGCTCCTCGCCGACGGCTCGGCCCCGATGCAGCTCACCGCGACGCTGGGTCACGTCGTGCAGGTGAGCGCCATGGAGCGCAACGCGCAGCAGGCGGGCACGAGCGTGGCGGAGCTCATGGCCGGGACGACCCTCGTGCCCGTCGATCTCTCCCCGCAGGCGCAAGACGGGACAGACCCCGTGCTCGGTGAGCTCATGGACCTGTTCGTGGGGCTCGCCTTCGGGATGCTCTTCTACATGGCCGCGATCATGTTCGGCATGCAGATCGCCCAGAGCGTCGTGGAGGAGAAGCAGTCGCGCATCGTCGAGATCCTCGCCGCGATGATCCCCACGCGCGCGCTGCTCGTCGGCAAGGTCATCGGCAACACGCTCCTCGCGCTCGCGCAGATCGTGCTCATCGCCGCGGTGGCCCTGTTCGGGTTGAGCTTCACCGACATCCCCCTCGACCTGTCGGGTCTGACCGAGGCGATCCTCTGGTATGTCCCGTTCTTCGTCCTCGGGTTCCTCGCGCTGGCCTGCGTGTGGGCGGCGGCCGGGGCGATGGCTGCCCGCAACGAGGACCTGCAGTCGACGACGATGCCGCTGACGGTCATCCTCATCGCCGTGTTCATCGTCGGCATCAACGCCTCGGGCACCGTCGCGACAGTCATGTCGTTCATCCCCGTGGCCTCCACGATCGTCATGCCGATGCGCATCGTCGCCGGGGACTACGAGGTGTGGGAGCCGGTGGTCGCGCTCGCCCTCGTGCTGCTGTGCTGCGTCGTCACCATCTGGTTCGGGTCGCGGCTCTACGAACGGGCGATCCTCCACACGGGCGGGTCGCTGAGCTGGCGCAAGGCGGCGACGCTCAAGGCGTGAGGGGTGGGCGATCGCGCACCCGACCGTGCTCATCGGCAGACCGGCGGTTCAGCTCCGCACGGCGTCGCGCCGGGGCGCCGACACCTCGGGCAGCGCCAACAGGTCGCGAACGATCGAGGCGAACAGGTCGGGGTCGACGGCGTCGACGGCCACCGCGTCGCTGACCGGCACGATCCGTCGACCGGGCTGTTCCATCGCCCACGTCTCGAAGCGGTCGAGCTCGGCCACGTCACCGACCTCCCACGCCACCATGGCCCACACGGGAATGTCCAGCACGTCCAACGCGTCGAGACCGAGCGCACCCTCGTCGACGTGCCGCAACGTCTCCTCGACGATGGGGCGTCGCGGCACCCGCTCCCAGCCCTGCTCCGTGGGGCGCACCTGCCGCTCGAAGTAGCGCCGCAGTTGGTCGATGTCGACGCCGTGGTTGACCCAATCGGCGCTCGCCGCCGCGACCCGCTCCTCGACGAACTCGTGCTGCGTGCCCGCCTCGCCCGAGATGAACAGGCGGGAGCGCTCGGTCCACGCGGCGAGCGCCTCGGCGCCCAGCGACTCGTCGCGCTCCTCGCGGGCGCGCTGCCCCCGGTAGGAGTTGTACGCGAACGCCACGAGCGCGGCCCGCGTCCCGATCTCACGCAGCGGCTCCTCGAACAGGGCGAGGTGCTCCTCCTGCCCGACCACGACGAGCGGGTCGCGCAGACCCAGCGTGCGGACGACCGGGGCGAGATCGTCGACGAGGGTGCGCAGCGTCTCGGGGGAGGCCAGGGTGCGGCCGTGCCCGCACAGGTCGAGGGCGACGGCGTGCGAGAACTCCGAGAGGGCACCGGCGAACGGCCGCCAGATCTCCGCGGTCGACATGAGGTCGTGCAGCAGCAGGATGTCAGGTCCGCTGCCCCCGAAGTCGATCGCGGCATATCGGCCCGAGTCCACCTCCACGTACGTGTCGCGCATGTCTTCATTGTCGGCACGAAATCCGTACCGATGCGCGAAAAATGACCGATGATCGGCACAGCGATGGACCGGCGGCCCGGGGGGCAACCGGTCCGTCGCTGAGCCTCAACGGTGTTCGGGTCAGGCCGGCTCGATCTGCTCCGCCTCGTGGCCGGCGCGTCGGGCGTTGTCGCGCTCGGTCATCTTGTCGACCACGGTCGCGATGGCCGCGTCACCGGTGATGTTGGTGGCCGTACCGAACGAGTCGATGGCGATGTACGTGGCGATCATGAGACCCACCTGCGGCTCGGTGAACCCGAGCATCGACTGCAGCAGGCCCGCGGCCGTCATGATGGCGCCGCCGGGCACGCCCGGGGCCGCGACCATGGTGATGCCGAGCATAAGGATGAACCCGAGGATGAGCATCGGGTCGATGTCCATCCCGTACAGCATCATCACGGCGAGGGAGAACGTCGTGATCTTGATGGTCGAGCCCGCGAGGTGGATCGTGGCGCACAGGGGGATGACGAACGAGGCGACCGGCTCCGAGACGCCCATCTTGAGGGTCTGGCGCAGCGTGACGGGAATGGTCGCGGCCGAGGACGAGGTGCCGAGTGCGGTCGCGTAGGCGGGCAGGATCGTCACGAGCATCCGGAACGGGTTGCGCCCGGCGATGGCTCCCGCGAGGACGTACTGGATGACGATGAGGATCACGGTGAGGGCGAACACCATGACGATGACGCCCGCGAACGTCGTGATGATGTCCCACACCTCGCCGGTGGCGGTCATGTTGAGGAAGATCCCGAAGATGTAGATCGGCAGCAGCGGGATGATGACGGCGGTGATGACCTTGTTGACGACCTCGCGGAACTCGACGAACCCGCGGTGGAGGCGGTGCCCGTCGATGGCGGTGAGCGCGACACCGACGACGAACGCGAGCACGAGCGCGGTCATCACCCCGAACACCGGCGGCATCTCGACGGTGAAGTAGGCCGCCAGCGCTGTTTCCGGCTCGCCGTAGTCGGCGACGCCGCGGCCCGCGAGCAGTGGCGGCAGCAGCATCATGCTCGCCGCGAACCCCAGCAGCCCGGCGAAGATCGTCGACCCGTAGGCGATGGCGGTGGTGATGCCCAGCCACTTGCCCGAGCCCTTGCCCAGCTCGGAGATCGCGGGCGTGATGAGCCCGACGATGATGAGCGGGATGATGAACGACAGGAACTGTCCGAAGAGGCCGTTGAACGTGGCGAACACTCGGACCAGCCACTCGGGGAAGAACAGACCGAAGGCGATGCCGAGGATGATGGCGATGATGATGCGCGGCAGCAGGCCGATCCGACTGAGGTTCATGGACGCACAGTAGTGGGCTCCCGGTCGCGGCCGGGCCACGTTCGTGGTAGCGGGGGACGAGGGTCCCCTGTGGTGTTGCTCA
>JAUNTP010000039.1:7880-19009 GCA_030538585.1 Mobilicoccus sp. | reverse complement strand
TCACCGGAGCTGCTCGGTGGTGATTGTCGTCGTCGTCGTTGTCGTTGTCGATGTGGTGATCGTGGTCGATGTCGCGTCGGCCGGGTCGGTTCACCGCCCGTCCCCGGATAGGTTGACTCCATGGCCTACGCCGCCAACCCGGAGCGCACTCCGCCGCGTCGCGTCCGCGCCCGACGTCTTCTCGAGCGGGCGGGCTCGCGGGTCCTCGGCATGCGCATCGTGCGGGCCGGGATGCGCTACCACTTCGGCCGGGCGCAGTTGTTCGCCGGCGGCGTCGCGTGGTCGGCGGTCATCTCGATCACGGCCATCGTCACGGTGGCCGTCAACGTGGGCCGCGCCTTCCTCGGCTCCAACCAGGACATCTTCGGTGCGAGCGTGAGCGCCGTCAACGAACTCGTGCCCGGTCTCATCGACGACGGCGCCAACGGTGGGCTCATCCAGCCCGACGCGTTGGTCGTCGATTCGTTCTGGAGCCCGGTGACGATCGCCTCGATGTTGGTCCTCGCCTGGAGCGCCCTATCGGTGATGACGGGTCTGCGCAAGGCGATTCGGGCGATGTTCGGTCTCGGCGGGGCGCCGCTGCCCTTCCACATCGGCAAGTGGCGCGACGCGCTCGGGTTCCTCTTCTTCGCGGTGGCGCTCGTCCTCTCCTCGACGCTGTCGACGGCCGTCTCGATCTTCGGCGGTCCGATTCTCGAGTGGCTGCAGATCGAGGACGGCGTGACGGGGTGGCTGCTCACCGCGGGCGCGGTGCTCGCCGTCGCTCTCATCGACGCCCTCGTGTTCGCTCTGCTGTTCCGCGTCACCGCCGCCGTCAAGGTGGTGCGACGCGACCTCGTCATGGGCTCGGTGCTCGGCGCGGCCGGCGCGAGCCTGCTGCGGTGGGCCGGAAACTCGGTGGTGGGCGTCGTGCAGGATCCGGTGCTGGCCTCGCTCGCGGCGGCGGCGACGCTCATGATCGTCGTCAACGTCGCCGTGCGTCTCGTGCTCATCGTGGCGGCGTGGACGGCAAACCCGCCGAAGACACGCTTCCCGGTGATGCCCGTGGAGTTCCGCCACGCGGAGCGGCCGAACTACGTCACCCTTTCGGCGCCGCACACCCTCGAGTGGCCGTATCACGAGGTGACCGGGTCGCTGTTGCCGAGCGACCCCGTGGGCGGGGTCGGCAACGTGCCCGACGACCTCGACCGGGCGCGTCACGAGGAGATCGCCAGGCGTCGCAACGCCCCGGACGGGTCCTCGTCCGAGGGGTCCTCGACCACCAGTTCTCGGGCCGGTCGCCCGGGGCGGCAGGATCGGGCGTCGACGTCATCGACGTGAGCGACGTTCGGGCAGGCGGGTGATGAACACCCCGAGCAGGCACAGGGCTCCGCCGATGAGTTTGATGGGCGTCGGCACCTCTCCGAGCAGCGCCCACGACAGGACGATGGCGATGGCGGGGACGAGGTAGCTCGTCGCGGCGGTGCGGCCGGCGGTCGTGCGGCTGAGGACGAAGGCCCACGTCGTGAACGCGATGGCGGTCGGGAAGACGCCGAGGTAGACCACGGCGAGCGTGGCGGGCAGCGGGGCGCTGCTCACGTCGGTGATGAGACACGGTGCCCACGGCAGCAGTGACACGGTGCCGGCGAGGGCGCCCAGCCACGTGAGGGTCGTGGCGTCCACGGTGTGCAGGAGCCGCTTCTGCACCAGGGCCGAGCCGCCGTAGAGCACGGCCGCGGCGATCGCGAGGGCCACGCCACCGGCGGCGGCCTGGCCGGTCGAGGAGGCGGAGCCGATGAGCACCACGCCGAGGAAGGCGAGCGGCGCGCCGAGGATCAGCCGACGTGGAAAGCCCTCGCCGAGCAGCAGCCCGCCGAGGATGACCACGATGAGGGGCGCGAGGTTGACGAGCATCGCGGTGGTGCCGGCGTCGATCTGTCGCCCTGCGGCGTTGAGGGCGAGGTTGTAGAGGCCGAACCAGGCCACGCCCCAGGCGAAGGTCGGTAGGAGGAACCGCCGCGGCGGGAGGCGCACTCCGTTGACGAGGGCGATGACGCCGAGGGCGACGCTGCCCACGAGCATGCGGAGCAGGGCCATCGCGCCGGGGTCGTAGTGCGGTCCGACACCGCGGATGACAACGAACGCCGACGCCCACAACACCATGGTCGTGAGCGCGGCCGCGAGAACGGGCAGGGTGTTGGCCCGGTCGGCCCCACCACCGGCAGTACTCATACCCCCATGCTCCACCCCGCCGCTCGACGCGACGAGACCGCCGGCCCGTGCGCACCGGCGGTCTCGTCGTGACGCCTCAGAAGCGCGAGTAGGGCACCTGAACGAACGAGAGGGGCTCGCCCGTGCGGTTGACGGTCATCTTGATCCAGTTGGTGTTGTTGGCCGACCCGTCGGTGGTGATGCGGGTGAGGTTGTCGGCCGATCCCGTGATGCCGTAGCGGGCCAGCCACGGGGAGCCGGACTCCAGCGGCTGGTCGACGTGGAACACGTGCGAGTCGCCGTCGAGCAGGTAGACGTGCCCGGAGAACGAGGAGGACTCATCGACGAGCTTCTGGATGAACGGGATGAACGCGTCGTTGTTCTCGAGCGTGAACTCCGAGGTGGGGTCGAACATGTCGGCCTGCAGCGCGATGACGACGGCGCGGTCGCCGTGGCGGCGGGCCTGCTCGAACGTCGACGACACGACCGACAGGGCGTTGGCCATGCGCGCCTTCTGCTCGGCGGCCTGCTCCGCGGTGGGCGCGGTCTTGCCGGTCCACGGGGCGAGGGAGTCGTTGCTGCCGACAACGTGCACGGCAGCCAGCGAGATGCCGTGCTTGCGGAGCTGCACGTTCTCGGGGAAGCCCTGCGCCGCCTGCGAGCGGATCGCCATGGGCGTGCCGTTGGTGACGTCCGGCTTGGCGAAGAACACTTCACGGATCTTGTCGAGGCGCTCGAGCGGGTTGTAGGCGCCGTTGTTGGGGCGGTGGCAGTCGGTCCACTCGTTGTCGCCGGGGCTGTAGATGAGCGGCTGCGCGAACCGGTCGAACTGGGTCTTGATCATCGAGAAGTACTCGTCGCTGCACACCGACGAGCCGTTCTTGATGTCGCCGACGTGGATCGTCAGATCGGTCTTGCCGGCGTTGATGTCGTCGACCCACCCCGGGAACTTCTCGACCTGGGCCTGCCCGTAGGGCACGTCACCGATGAGTGAGATCGTCGCCGCAGCCTTGCCCTTCTTGCCCTTGCCCTTCGCGGTCTGGGGGCCGTAGGGGACGAACTTGCCGAGAAGTCGCTCGTCGACCTTGAGCGGGGTGTCGAGGTGGAGCGCGATGTACTCGTTCTCGTCGGGGATCTCCGGGCCGCGACCGCCCATGGCCGGGAAGTTGTTGTCGTTCATCACCGAGATGGTGTTCGCGTCGATGATCTCGACGTTCTCGATCGTGAAGAACGGGAACGTGAACGTTCCACCCATGCCGCCGACATTGTTCGGGTCGGCGATGTTCATGAGGTCGGCCACGAGGGTCTTGCGCACGTACTCCCCGCGCTTCACGCCCACCATGTCGACGAGGTAGATCTTCTTGAACGTGGCCTCGGCGCCCTGCTTGTTGTCGCGCTCGATGACGAGGAACTGGTGGTCGTTGACCGCGATGAAGTCACCGATGGCGTGCTCGGTCGACTCCATCCGGTAGCGCCACTGGGCGCCCGTGTAACGGGCGCGGTTCTTGATGGACACCTCGTAGATGCGCAGGTCAGCGCCGCGACCGGCGGCGACGTCTTCGGCCAGGGGGCCTTCGAGCATCGGGTAGAGCGTGTGGCCGTCGGGCGAGATCGCCATGCCCTCGAAGCCCTTCGAGCGCCCGAGGTTCGGCTCCTGGCCGGAGCGCAGCGTGGGGTTCTCGGGGGCGCGGACGCCGGGGGTGGGGATCGGCGGTGAGAGGAGGCGGCCGAGCTGGTCGGTGTGCAGGAGGAACGGGCCGAACTCCTCACCGAACCAGAAGGTGCCGTCGTTCGCGACCTGCATCGACTCCAGGTCGAAGTCCCACCCGGTGAGGATGCGGTCGGCGCCGGGGCAGGTGTAGTTCACGGGCTTGTCGCTCGCGGCCGCGCAGGCGCCGTCGCGCCAGATGTCCCACGGAATGAGGCCGTCGGGGTCGGACAGGGTGAAGACCGTGTTGAGGTACTGCGTCGCGCCCGGCTTGCCGTCCGTGCCGGCGGTGGGGCGGATGCGGTGCACGGCGAGCTGGTAGTCGGGGCTGTTGGCCTTGGTGCCGAACCCGTTGTCGCTCATGACGAGATAGCTGCCGTCGCCGAGGCGGTGCGTGGCGGAGAAGCCTTGCACGGGCTGGCCCGTGAACGGCGCGGGGATCTTCGCGTTGCCGGTGACGAAGTGTCCGGACGGCTCACTGTTCGGCGTGTACGTCTCCGCCGGGAGGATGGAGCGCTTCGTCAAGGTGGCGACGCCCTTGCGGTCGGCCTCCTTCGTGACGGCCGTGGGGGCGGGGGCGACGGCAGCGTGAGCCGGTGCGTAACCAGCTGCGGCAGTCAGCGGCAGGGCGAGGGCGAGGACGAGGGACAAACGGGGACGGGGCGTCATGACACTCTCCGGGCGTGGCAGGGGTTCCGCTGCAGCACAGCGGAACACGCGAAGCGCGCGGCGCCATTGGAGCACCCGGCGAGTGACCCCCGAAGGAGACGAACGGTGAACGTTGCGCGGCGGCCAGGCGCCGCCCCGCCCCCGTGCGAAGAGCGAGCAACGCGAGAACCCGCCCCCGTTGGTCGAGGAGGAGCGAAGCGACGTCTCGAGACCATCGTGCTTACGCCGGTGACGTGGGCGGTGGTCTCGAGACGCTCGCTTCGCTCGTCCTCACTCGACCAACGATGGGTCAGCTGCGACGGAAGCGGTCCCAGAAGGTCGGTGCCTTCTCGCCGATGTCGAGGGTGCGGACCGTGACGTCGCCGAACATGCAGTAGCCGTTGAGGATGACGGTGCGGTCGGTCGGGCTGGGTGCCTCGATGGGGCGGATGTGCTGGTTGAGGTCTCCGAACACCTGGAATCCGCCGGCGTCGACGATGAATCCGGGCGGGATGATGACGGTGACGTCCCCGAACATCGAGTAGGCGTTGACGGTGATCCTGTCCTGCGGCACCACGGCTTCCCGCAGGTCGATCTTGACGTCACCGAACACGCTGACCGCCGTGCTGGATTCGGCGGGCACGAACTGGCCCGTGCGCTTGCTGTCACCGAAGATCGCGACATACGTGCTCCGCGGTGGGGGGAGGCGCGCGGCGAGTGCGGCGGCGTCGTCGCGTCGCGCCGGGGTGTGCTCGGGGCGGCGGGCGACCGCCTGGCCGGGTTCGATGCCTGAGGGGCCGATGACCGGCATGGGGGCGTCGGGGTCCGTCGGGGTGCGGTGACGGAGCTCGTCCTGCGGTTCGTCCGGTGTCGAGGTGCCCATGCGGACCAGCGTAGAAAGATCTCGCGGCGAGCGGGAGGGGGCAGAGAGCGGATCAGGGTCGAATCCGGGAGATCACCGACGCAGGTGGCGGGGGCGTTCGAAGAAGAGGGCGGCGAGCCACGCGATGAGCAGGACCGCGGCGGGCAGGAGGATCGCTTCGCGCAGGGCGGCGGCGAGGGCGTCCGCGATTTGCGGCGGCAGCGTCGCACCGGGAGCGGCGTGCGGCGCGGCCGACCCGCCCGGCAAGTGGACGGCGATGCGGGCCTGCATGAGGGCCGCGATCCCGGCGCTGCCGAGGACCGACCCCATCTGCCGGGTCGTGTTGTAGACCCCCGACCCTGCGCCGGCCAGGTGAGGGGGCAGGTTGCGGCTGGCCGACGTCGACAGCGGTCCCCACACGAGCGAGCTCGACGCGCCGAGCAGCACGGCGGTGCCGAGGATCTGCCAGGTGGGCGTCCCGGGGCGCATGAGGTGCCCGAGGAGGAACAGCGACAGTGACCAGGCGAGCAGCCCGATGCCGGCGAGGATCCGCGGATGCACCCGGTCGATCAGTTTTCCTGCGGGTCGCGCCAGGATGATCGACACGACGGCCGACGGTGCGAGCAGCAGGGCGGCCTGGGTGGGGGAGAGTCCGCGCACGGTCTGGGCGTAGAACGTGAACGGGAAGATGAACGCGACGACGGTGAACCCGACGCACAAGATCCCGATGTTGGCGAGCGAGAAGTTGCGGTCGCGGAACAGGGAGAGCGGCACGAGGGGTTCGCGGCGCATCCGCGCTTGCCACACGACGAACGCGGCGAGGAGCAACCCGGCGACGATGAGCAGGAGCGGCACCGAGATCGGGCCGACGATGGTGCCCCACCCGAACTGCTCCCCCTCTTGAATCGCGAACACACCGCAGAACAGGCCGACGGCGGACAGCGCGATGCCGACGCCGTCGAGGGACCGGGCGTGGGTCTGCAGCACGGGGACGAACCGCCACGCCAACACGAGGGCCAGCAGCCCGACAGGGATGTTGACGAAGAAGATCCAGCGCCAGTCGAGGGCGTCGATGAGGACCCCGCCGAGGAGGGGGCCGACGAGGGTGGCCACCCCGGCCGTCGCGCCCCACAGCGCCATCGCCGATCCGCGCCGTTCGGGCGGGAACGTGCGGGTGATGACGGTCATCGTCTGCGGCGTCATCATGGCGGCGCCGAGGCCCTGAACGACGCGTGCAGCGATGAGGCCGCCGATGGAGCCGGTGAGTCCGCACCACAGCGACGACAGCGTGAAGACGGTGAGCCCGACGAGGTAGAGCCGCTTGGGGCCGTACCGGTCACCGAGGCGGCCGGTGATGAGCAGTGGCACGGCGTAGGCGAGCAGGTAGGCGCTTGTCACCCACAGCACCTGGTTGATGTCGGCGCCGAAGTGCTCCATGAGCGCGGGCGTCGCGATCGACACGATGGTCGAGTCGACGAGGATCATGAAGAACCCGAGCACGAGCGCCCACAGGGCGGGCCACGGGTTGTCGGGCAGGCCCGGCTCGCGCCCCGCCTGGGGAGCGGGTGCGGGGCGCTGCGGATCCGGGGTGGCGCCGACGCCGTCCGTCGTCATCGCGTCCTTCGACATGGGCCCTCCGGCACGAAAGGACCGCGGCACCCGCGGTACATGACGGTCGGAACGGATGCGTCCCGGCCGTCTCGCACCCTACCCACGCCGACCCAACCTCCCCTGAGATGGGGACGCGTCGACGCGTGAGCAGACAGCCGAACGGACAGCGTCGGTGCCGTGATGACGACACCAGCGCTGTCCGTTCAGATGTCCGCTGGGGTGGCGGGGTGGGGTCAGGCGGTGGGGGCGGGGAGGATCGTGGTGGTGACCTCGCCGAAGCTCACCTGCTCACCGTTCGCGCCGGGGGCGACGGCGCGCATGGTGATGGTGTCGCCGTCGAGCAGGAACGTGCGCTCCTCGCCGCCCACGTCGACCGGCTCGCTGCCGCCCCACGTGATCTCGAGGAACGCGCCGCGCTCGTTCTTCTCCGGCCCCGAAATCGTGCCCGAGGCGAAGATGTCGCCCGTGCGAGTCGCCGCGCCGTTGACGGTCGTGTGCGCGAGCATCTGCGCCGGCGACCAGTACATCGTCCTGTACGGCGGGCGGGAGACGACGTGCCCGTTCCACTCGACCTCGAGCGCGATGTCGAGCCCCCACGGGGAGTCCATCTGCAGGTAGGGCAGCGGCGTCGGGTCCTGCGTCGGCGTCGCGACCTTCGCCTCGGCGAGCGCGGCCATCGGCACGATCCACGGCGAGATGGAGCTCGCGAAGCTCTTGCCCAGGTTCGGGCCGAGCGGAACGTACTCCCACGCCTGGATGTCGCGGGCCGACCAGTCGTTGAAGATCACGGCACCGAACAGGTGCTCCTCGGCGTCGCCGGTGGCGATGGAGGTGCCCATCTCGTTGCCAACCCCGACGATGAAGCCCATCTCCGCCTCGATGTCGAGGCGCGAGCTCGGCCCGAACACCGGTGCGTCGGCGTCCTTCGGCTTCGACTGCCCGAGCGGTCGCCGGATGTCGACGCCGGACTCGACGATCGTCGAGGAGCGCCCGTGGTAGGCGACTGGAAGGTGCTTCCAGTTCGGCATGAGGGGGTCGGGGTTGTCGGGGCGGAACAAGCGGCCGAGGTTGGAGGCGTGGTTCTCGCTCGCGTAGAAGTCGACGTAGTCGGCGAAGACGACCGGCAGGTGCATCGTCACGTCGGCGACCGGGTGGCAGGCTGCGTCGTCGACCTCACCCTGCACCGCCTCGCGGATGGCCTCGCGGACCCGCGCCCACTCGCTCGGGCCGGCCGCCATGAACGGGTTGAGGCTGTCGGTCGCGAAGTACTGCAGCACCGACTCGTCGTCGCCGAGCAGCAGCGCCAGGTCGACGACGACGTCACCGACGCGGGTAGCGACGCGACGGTCACCTCCCGCCACCGAGTACACGCCGTAGGGCAGGTTCGCGAGGCCGAAACCGTCGCCGGGGGTCAGGGTCGTCATGATGCTCCTTCAATGAGGCCGAGGCCGACCATCTCGTCGAGGGGTTCGAGGATCGAGCAGGTACCGAACGAGGTGAACGACGCCCGCGCCGCCACGGCGCGCTCTTCGGTGAGGTCACGGATCGCCGCAGCGACGACGGCGCCGTCGCGCTCCTCCAGCCACTGGATGAGCTGCTCGCGGTCCTTGCCTTGGCGGGCGGCGTCGGTCGCGACGAAGAGGTTGAGGAACCCGTGCTGCTCGAAACCGCGCCCCTCCGGATCGGTGTTGCGGATGGCGTGGTGCAGGCCCGCGGTCGCCTTGAACGGCAGGTGCCGCGAGACGGCGCCGAGGATCGCGTCGGCGAGCTCACCCGCGTCGGGGTACATGTGCGCCTCGACGCCGCCGGTGCGGAACTTGGCGTAGAAGTCGGAGTCGGCGAGGGCGTCCAGCAGCGGGATGCGGCGCTCGTCGCGCGGCACCTCGACGTAGATCTCCGTCTCGTCGACGCCCGCGTGGCGAAGGGCAGCCTCCAGTGCCGGGATGACCTCGGCGACGTCGACGTCGTCGGGGATCGCCACCTCGGCGCCCGCCAATCGAATCGCCGGAATGCTGATCGCCGCGGCGAGGGCCTCACCGAGCGCGGCCGGGGACGGGACGGTCACGGCGAGCCACACCGAGCGGTCGGGGAGGTCGGTCGTGAACTCTCGCACCGCGTCGAGCTTGGCACCGGGCACGATGAACGGGCCGAGCACCTTGCGGTAGTCCGACAGGGAGTGGTCGACGTGCGTGCGCACCGCCTGCTCCAGGGGCATGTTGCCGGGCGGGAAGATCGCGGCGTCGTCGCAGAGTCGCTGCAGGCGAGGTGGGATGCGCGTCGTCATCGCTGCCCCTTGGGGCCGGGGGTGTCGGCGCCGCGCTGTCCGCCGGTCCAGCTCCACTGGTAGTTCTCGTCGTTGCAGGCCAGGGCACCTTCGCCGAGGTCGAGGGGGCGGAACGTGTCGACCATGACCGCGGTCTCGTCGAAACGCTCAGCCCCGAGCGAGGCCTCCATCGCGCCCGGCTGCGGGCCGTGGGCGTGGCCGCCGGGGTGCAGCGAGATCGACCCGCGGTCGATGCCCGAGCCCTTGCGGGCCTCGTAGTTACCGGCCGTGTAGAACATGACCTCATCGGAGTCGACGTTGGAGTGGTAATACGGCACCGGGATGGCGAGCGGGTGGTAGTCAACCTTGCGCGGCACGAAGTTGCACACGACGAAGTTGTGGCCCTCCCACACCTGGTGCGCGGGCGGCGGCTGGTGGACCCGGCCGGTGATCGGCTCGTAGTCGTCGATGTGGAAGAGGAACGGGTAGAGGCACCCGTCCCAGCCGACGACGTCGAGCGGGTGAAACGGCAGGGTGTGGATGGAGCCGCCGATGCCCGACGGGCCCGTGCCGCGGTGCTTGACCAGCACCTCGGTGTGCGCCAGCGGGTCCTCACCGATGTCCTCGGCGAGCAGCGGGGTGGTGGGCACGACGTAGTCGCGCTCGCAGTACGGGCTGTGCTCGAGGAGCTGGCCGTACTTGCTGAGGTACCGCTTGGGCTCCTTGATGTGACCGATCGCCTCGATCGCGTAGGCGCGGAAGGGCTCGACGTACTCGACGCCGTGCTCGCTCGTGTTGTCGGGCGTCACGGGGATCCACCGGTGCGTCGTGGCTCGCGGGATCATCGCGTAGTGACCCTCGCGGACGTCGAAGGCGCCGAACACGGTCTCGAGGCGGGCGTTCCCGCGCTCGATGTAGACGCACTCGTCGCCGATGGCGTTGCGGTACCAGGGGCTGACGGTGTCGGCGGCGACGTAGGAGATGCGCACGTCGGCGTTGCCGAGAATGAGGCGGCGACCGCGCACGGCGTCGACGCCCTGCTCGTCACCCGCGCCGAACAGGTCGTGGAGGCGGAAGTGCAGGGGGCGCAGCGGGTCGTTGGGCGTGAGAGAGGTGTCGCCGACGTCCCACGGCTGCACGTCGGCGAGTGCCGAGGGGATGTTGCGGTGGTAGAGCAGCGCCGAGTCCGAGGAGAACCCCTCCTCACCCATGAGCTCCTCGTAGTAGAGGTCACCGTTCTCGTCACGGTGCTGGGTGTGACGTTTGGGCGGGACGGAGCCGATGGATCGGTAGTACGGCAACTGGTCCTCCTGGGGATCGGCGTCGACGCGGCAAGTAGTTCAGGGATGTACTATCACCGTCAACGTAGCAGGATCTCTGCTCGATTGAACAGGGATGGAGACAGGCATGGGTGCCGATTCGGCGTTCTGGTCCTTCGTTCCTCGCGCCTGCGCGCGCCTCGCCGAGGAGCACGGGTACGACGAGGTGGGCGCCACCGAGCTGCTGCTCACCCTCAACCGGGCGTCCGGGATCGTCACCTACGACCTGGAGTCGACGATCCACCGCCCCCGCGGCCGTTCCTGGGCCGCCTTCCGCATCCTGTACGTGTTGTGGCTGGCCGGCCCGCTGGAGGCCAAGGGGGTGGCCGAACTGTCGGGGCTGTCGCGGGCGGCGTTGTCGAACCTGCTGGGGGCTCTCGTCGAGCAGGGGGTTGTGGCTCGTGAGCGCGACCCGGATGACGGACGCGCGGTGCGCCTCAGCCTGACCGCTGCGGGCGACGCCGAGATCACGGAGACGTTCGCCGCCCACCACGAGCGCGAGAAGGCGTGGGCGTCGGCCCTCACCGA
>JAUNTP010000039.1:0-7780 GCA_030538585.1 Mobilicoccus sp. | reverse complement strand
GTTCGAGACCCTGGAGCACCACGTCGACGACGGTGTTCTCACCGTCACGCTGTCGCGGCCGGAGGAGCTCAACAGCTTCACGGTGACGATGGCGAAGGAGCTCGAGCGCACGTTCGTCGAGGTGAACGACCGCGACGACGTGCGCGCGGTCATCGTCACCGGTGCGGGGCGGGCGTTCTGCGCGGGCATGGACCTGTCGGCCAGCGGCAACGTCTTCGGCCTCGACGAGAGCCAGGCGCCGGGGTGGGAGGACGTGCGCGACCTCGACGACCCGGCCATCGCCGCGATCCGCGACACCGGCGGACGGGTCACGCTTGCGATTCATGACTGCCGCAAGCCCGTCATCGCCGCTGTGAACGGCGCGGCCGTCGGCATCGGCGCCACGATGACCCTCGCCATGGACGCGCGCCTGGTGTCGACGTCGGCCCGCATCGGGCTCGTCTTCGGGCGGCTCGGCATCGTGCCGGAAGCGTGCTCGTCGTGGTTCCTGCCGCGACTCGTAGGCCCCACCCGCGCGATGGACCTGGCCCTGTCGGCCGAGATCCTCGACGCCGACGCGGCGCTCGCGGCGGGCCTCGCCGACGCCCTCCATGCCCCGGAGGACCTGCTCGGGGCGGCCCGGGAGATGGCCGACCGCTGGACGAAGGGGCGCTCACTGGTCGCGGTCGCCCTCACCCGACAGCTCATCCGCCGAGGCGCCGGGGCGCCGGGCCCGCAGGACGCCCATCGCGCCGACACCCTCGCGATGTTCTGGACGAGCATCGCCGACGGCAAGGAGGGCGTCGCAGCGTTCCTGGAGAAGCGCCCAGCGGAGTTCACCAGCCGCACCTCTGACATGCCGGAGTTCGTCGAGGACTGGCTCCGCGAGACCCGCTGAGCGCTCAGACCGTGTGAGAAACACACGGTCTGAGCGCGTGAGGTCAGGGGCCGTGGTCGCCGCTGCCGGGTTCTTCGGTGGGAGGGACGTAGCGGCGCAAGACGATCCACGCCGTGTTGGCGAGGATCGCGGCGATATACACCCCGACGGGGAGCAGCATCCCCCCGATTCCCTCCCCGGTGCGGTTGGGCTTCGACGATCTGCACCTCCATGACGACGAAGAGCAGCCCGGTGAGGCCGGCGATGACGCGCATGTCGGCTCATCCATCCGGTGACCTGACCGGCGGCGTCGAAGCGGCTCGCCACCTGCGCAGGCAGCCGGGGTGCCGCCCACACGAGCGCGGCGACGTTGGCCGCGCATGCGGCCCATCAGAACGCCCTGCACCAACCCACCACCTCACCGTAGGCGACCGCCGGGTGACGTCACGGACGACCGGCCGGTGGAGTGCGAGGCGCGACGACGCCTCGACGGCGGGCGACTCAGGGGAGCCTCATCCGTCCTTGTCCGGGAGCACGACGAGCAGCGCTCCCGGGTCGACGGCGGCGCGAAAGCGGCGGGTGGAGCCCTCGGAGTCGCCGTCGAACTGGCAGGGCACGGGTTCGGTGACCTCGATCTCGACGCTGCGTGCCTGCAAGAACGTCAGGCCCTGCACGGATTGCCCGGCGAGGAACCCGCGCGCGATCCGCGGCCAGTCGGCGACGCGGGCAGGTTCGGCGAGCATGATGTCGAGCAGCCCGTCGCTGGGGTCGGCGTCGGGCAGCAACTGCACCCCCGCCTGGATCTGGCCGACGTTGCCGATGAGCGCCATGAGCGCCCGGTGCGGGGTCGCCTCGCCGCCGTCGACGCTGAGGGTGAGCTCGAACGGAGAGCTGCCCAGCTGGCCCAGCGCGGCGACGACGTAAGCGCCACCTTTGACGACCTTCTTGAGGTCGGCGTTCGTGTTGGCCATGATCGCGGCGTCCAGTCCCATGCCACTCATGACGGCGAAGGTCTCGCGGCCCGCGTCCGTGCGGGCCCGGACGACGTCGATCGGGGTCGGAGTTCCGGTGAGGGCCAGCGCGATCGCGGAGTCCTCGTCGAGCGGCACGCCGAGGTTGCGGGCCAGCAGATTGCCGGTGCCGGCCGGCAGCAGACCGATGGGGATGCCGGTGTGCGCCATCTGCGAGCACACCACCCGCACGGTGCCGTCGCCGCCCGCGACCATCACGAGGTCCACCTCGGCCTCGACCGCATCCCGCGCCATCTTGTAGCCGGGATCGTCGACGCTGGTCTCCAGCCACAGCGGCGGCTTCCAGCCCGCGTGCAGCAGGGCGTACTCGACGCGGCGGCGAAACAGGTCGAAGTCGAACACCTTGACGGGGTTGTAGATGATCGCCGCGCGCTTGTCGACGTTCTCCTCGGGCAGGTCGGAGGTGGCCCAGGCGTGCACGATCTCGTCGGCGCCGCACACCCACAGCGCGCCGGTGGCCAGGGCCGCGCCGAGGAGGACACCGCCGACGAGGTCGGAGAACCAGTGGGCCCGCATGATCCACTGGTCGAGAAAGAGGGCGCTCACGACGAGGACCCCCGCGATGCGGGCCGCCACGATCGAGGCCTCCGGGCGACGCCGCGCTTGGGCCAGGGTCGTCGTCACCCACACGAGGGCCGTCGCGGCGACGAGGTGCCCCGCCGGGTAGGAGGCGCCGACGAAGGAGATCGCGTCCCCGAACGGCGAGGAGGGGCGCGGCTCTGCCGACCAGAACGCCAGCAGCACCTCGATCGGCCAGCCCAGACAGGTGAGGAACAGAGCCGTCGCGAGGCGTCGCATGCGCCGCTGCAATGCCCACAACCCGTAGGCGGCGATGGCCGCGTACATCGTGATGGGGTTGCTGACCAGCGCGATCGCCTCGGCGATCTGCCCGACCGGTGAGCGCGGGTCGATCCAGGGCGCCAGCGTCGCACGGTCGAGGTCGTGCAGGACGCCGGTGAGGGTGAGCACGCTCCACAGCACGAACAGGGCGAGCAGCGGCCAGAACAACCGCAGTTCGAGGCGCGCCAGGTGTGCGTTCACCCCACCAGCCTACGAACGACGCAGTCCTGCTGCCCGATCCGTCCGCGCAGCTCAGTGCAGGGGGCAGATGAGCTGTGGCAGCGAGCCCTCGCCGGTGCCATTCGCGGCCATCGTCTCGTTCACCTGATAGAGGACGCCGAGAAAGGTGATCGCGGTCAGCAGCAGGCCGACGAGGAGGTTGATCACGTGGGTGCGGCTCACGCGAGGCTCCTTTCGGGTGCGGCGCGTTCACGGATGGGCAGGTGGACGAGCCCCGCGCCGATCGACAAGACGATGCAGACGATCCACATGAGCGTGTAGCTGCCGGTCTGTTCGTAGATCGTCCCACCGAGCAGCACCCCGATGAAAGCCCCGATCTGGTGGGAGAGGAACACGAGCCCGAACAGCATGCCGACGTGGCGGGTGCCGAACATGAGCGCGACGAGGGCGGAGGTGGGCGGCACCGTCGAGAGCCACAGCAGCCCGAGCAGCGCCGAGACGATGACGACGACCGAAGGTGTCACCGGGGCGAGCAGCAGGATGAGGAACACCACGCCGCGGGCGAGGTAGATGCCGCACAGCAGGTAGCGGCGCGGCCATCGTCCGGCGAGGATGCCGGAGGAGTAGGCGCCGATGACGTTGAACAGCCCGATGAGGGAGATCGCCCACGCCGCGATGGTCGGGCTGATGCCGTGGTCGGTGAGGTAGGGCGGCAGGTGCGTCGTGACGAACGCGATGTGGAACCCGCACACGAAGAAGCCGGCGGCGAGCAGCAGGTAACTGGGGTAGCGCGCCGCGTGGGCCAAGGCTTGGCGCGCGGTGCGGTCGACCTCGGTGAGCGTGGCCGGTGCGGCGTGCTGGTCGGTGGCCGACCCGGTGAGCGACCGCGCGAACAGGGGCACGAACAGCAGGGTTCCGGCGAGCAGGATGAGGGCCATCTGCGCGCCGTAGGTGGAGATGAACGCCTGCCCGAGGGGGGCGAAGAGGAACTGCCCCATCGAGCCGGACGCGGTGGCGAGCCCGAACGCCCACGACCGCTTGGAGGGTTCGACGAGCCGGGAGAACGCCGCGATGACGACGGTGAACGAGCCGCCCGCGATGCCGATACCGACGACGACCCCCGCGGTGAGGGTCAACGTGAGCGGGTCGGTGGCGAACGCCATGAGCACGACGCCCGCGGCGTAGATCAGCCCCCCGACAGCGAGGACGCGAGCTGCGCCGTACCGATCGGCGATGGCGCCCGCGATCGGTTGGCCCAAGCCCCAGAAGAGGTTCTGAAAGGCGATGGCCAGCGCGAACGCCTCACGATCCCACCCGCGCAGGTCGATGAGCGGCGTCGTGAACAGCCCGAAACTCGACCGGACCCCGAACGTGATGATCGAGATGAGACACCCGGCGGCGACGATGACCATGGGGCGACGCCACCAGGGGGTGCCCACGCCGGCCATGGGCGTCTCGTGCTGCATAGCGCAAAGGTAGCCCCACCCGCCCCGACGCGACGAGCGCCGAGACCGTCGGTTCGGCGGTCTCGGCGGGGTCTCAGGTGGTGATGGCGTTCATCGCGGCGTCGAGGGCCGTGCGGTCGCCGGGACGGACGACGCGGTCGACCTCCTCGCCGTCGCGAAGGAACACCAGCGTCGGCCACAGCTTCACGCCGTAGGAGCGGCCGAGGGGTCGGCCCTTGCCATCCTCGACGCTGATGACCGGCACGCCGGGGTGCTCGTCCAGCGCCGGCGTGATGTAGCGCTCAGCCGAGCGGCAGTAGCCACACCAGTCCGTGCCGAAGGCGAGGACGAGGGGGCCGCTGGTGGCGTCGACGTCGGCGCGGGTGGTCTGTTCGGGGGTGTACTCCATCACCTCAGCATGCCGCCCAGCGCGTGCGGCCGCCCGTGCACGCCGGTGCCCCTCGTGCTCGAGACCCAGACGCGGTCCGTAGCGAGCGCGTCGCTACGGTGGTCGCACAGACCTCAGAGGAGTGCCCGTGAATGCCGTTCTGTTGGCCGTCGTCGTCATGCTCGCCCTCGCCCTCGCGCGGGTGCACGTCGTCATGGCCCTCGTCATCGCCGCCATCGTCGGCGGACTCGTCGCGGGCATGGGCATCACCGGGACCATGGAGTCGTTCACCGAAGGCATCGCCGGCGGGGCGAGCATCGCCCTGTCCTACGCCCTGCTGGGGGCGTTCGCCGTCGCCATCGCCCACTCCGGCCTGCCGCGCGCGTTCGCAGGCTGGGTGGTCGAGCGGTCCCGCAACGCGACGGCCGTGACCGTCGCCGCCGGTGGCGCCACCGCCGTGCGTGCCGTGGACGACCCGACCGGCCGCGGTGAGACTCGGCCCACCGGTAGCGGCGTCAGCGCTGAGCAGGATGGGCAGGAGGGTCGGGAGGGGCGGCGACACCCCGTCCGCGGTCCCGTTCGGGCGTCACCTGGGCCCTGCTGGGGGTGCTGCTCGCGGTGAGCATCATGAGCCAGAACCTGGTGCCCATCCACATCGCGTTCATCCCGATCCTCGTGCCGCCGCTGCTCATCGCGTTCAACCGGTTCCGCATCGACCGCCGTCTGCTCGCCTGCATCATGACGTTCGGCCTGGTCACCACCTACATGTGGTTGCCGTACGGGTTCGGGCACGTGTTCCTCAACGAGATCCTGCTCGCCAACATCGACACAGCCGGGCTCGACACGAGCGACATCGACGTCATGGCCGCCATGAGCATCCCGGCCCTCGGCATGGTCGCGGGCCTGCTCATCGCCCTCGTCAGCTACCGCAAGCCCCGCGACTACGCCGACGCCCCCATCGCGGGGGAGGAGCAGCAGAGCGAGCAGCCGGTGGCGTGGTACCCGATCGTCGTCGCGCTGGTCGCCATCGTCACCTCGCTCGCCGTGCAGATCTGGGCCGATTCGCTCCTGCTCGGCGCGCTCGTCGGGTTCGCGGTCTTTATGGCGGCGCGGGTCGTGCCGTGGAACGAGTCCGGCACCGTGTTCGATCGTGGGATCCGGATGATGGCGATGATCGGGTTCATCATGATCGCCGCCCAGGGGTTCGCGCAGGTCATGCGCGATTCCGGCCAGGTGGAGCCGCTCGTCGTCGCGAGCGCGGACGCCTTCGACGGCAGCCGCGGTCTGGCCGCGTTCGCGATGCTGCTCGTCGGGCTGCTCGTGACGATGGGCATCGGCAGCTCGTTCTCGACGCTGCCGATCATCACGACGATCTACGTGCCCCTGTGCCTCTCGCTGGGGTTCTCCCCGATGGCGACGGTCGCCCTCATCGGTACCGCGGGCGCGCTCGGCGACGCCGGATCACCGGCCTCGGATTCGACCCTCGGCCCGACCGCCGGTCTCAACGCCGACGGCCAGCACGACCACATCCGCGACACCGTCATCCCGACATTCCTGCACTTCAACCTGCCCCTGCTCGCCGCCGGGTGGATCGCGGCGATGGTGCTCTGAGCGCGCCTCAGTGCGCGACCGGCGCGGGCCCGTTCGCCTCGACGCGCACCCGCACGAACAGCAGCGAGAGGAACGCGACGGCGACGGCGAGGCCGGTGCCGACGAGCAGGCCGGTCTGGATGCCGATCCCGAGTGAGGCCGTGGGCTCGCCACCAGCCGCGACCAGAGTCGCCGTGCGGACCGACATCACGGTGATGACCAGGGCGGTTCCTGCTGCCGCCGCGACCTGCTGCAGCGTGCCGAGCAGGGCGCTCCCGTGGGAGTACAGGTGGCTCGGTAGCACCGAGAGCCCGGCGGTGAAGACAGGCGTAAAGATGAACGCGAGCGCGACGCTCATGCCGACGTGCAGCACGAGGAACAGCCACCACGGGCCGTGCGTCGTCGACCAGGCGAGCAGCCCCAGACCGCAGGCCAGCGCGAACGCGCCCGGGATGACGAGACGCGCCGGGCCGACGCGATCGTACAGGCGCCCGACGACCGGCCCGAGCAGACCCATGACGAGACCGCCGGGCATGAGCATGAGCCCCGCCTGCAGCGTCGTCATGCCGCGGACCTCCTGGAAGTACATCGGCAGCATGATCATCGCGCCCATGAGGCCCATGAACGCGAGCGCCATGATCGACACCGACAGCAGGTAGGTGCGGTGGGTCAGCACCCGCAGGTCGAGCAGCGGGGTGGCGCGGCGCTGCAGCGTGAGCTGGCGCCACGTGAAGAGGCTGACGCCGACGATCCCGACGACGAGCGCGATGACCGGCAGGCCGAGCGCCCCGTCGGAGTGCTCACCCAGGTGGCTGAGGCCGTAGACGAGACCACCGAAACCGAGGACGGTGAGCAGCACGCTCGGCACGTCGAGGGCGTTGGAGGGCTCCTGCCGAGTCCCTCCGTCCGTCGTCTGGCTGTCGGCGTCGGCCAGGTGCGGCGCGCGCAGCATCCGCGCGCCGACGAGGCCGATGAGCACCGCAATGGGGAGCACGACACCGAACAGCCACCGCCACGAGGCGAACCCGAGGATGACGCCGGAGACCGCCGGGCCCATCGCCGGCGCCACCGAGATGGCGAGCGAGACGTTGCCCATGATGCGACCGCGGTGACTCGCCGGCACGAGCGCGAGCACGCTCGACATGAGCAGCGGCATCATGATCGCGGTGCCGCAGGCCTGCACGACGCGCCCGACGAGTAGCCACGCGAACGTCGGCGCGAGCGCAGCGAGGAGGGTGCCGGCCGCGAAGCTCGTCATCGCGACGATGAACGCCGTGCGCCGCCCCACGCGCTGCAAGAACCAGCCGGTCGTGGGGATGACGACGGCCATCGTCAACATGAACCCCGTCGACAGCCACTGCGCGGCGCGAGCGTCGATGCGCAGCGACTCCATGAGCACCGGCAGCGCGTTGACCATGATCGTCTCGTTGAGAATGACGACGAACGTCGC
>JAUNTP010000038.1 GCA_030538585.1 Mobilicoccus sp. | reverse complement strand
AGTAGAACGGCGTCTTCAGGGGCAGGTTGACGCCGTAGATGATCGGCTCGGTGATGCCCGCGGCGAACCCGGAGACGACGCCGGGGCCGGCGACGCCGCGACGCTTGGCGCTGCGGGTGCGCATCCACACGGCGGTCGCGGCGGCGACCTGGGCGAGGACGGCGGGCAGGATCGGGCCGGTGAGGATGGAGTAGCCCTGGGTGGCGAGGTCGTTGATCATGACCGGCACGAGGCCCCAGTGCAGTCCGAACAGGACGAACACCTGCCAGAAGCCGCCCATGATGGCGCCGCCGAGCCACGGCGCGAACGCGAACAGGGTGGTGACACCGGCGGTGATGCCATCGGCGGCCAGGGTGGTGATGGGGCCGACGGTCATGAGCACGAACGGCACGAGCAGGAGAAGCACGAGCAGCGGGGTCATGAAGTTGCGCAGCGCATCCGGCAGCACGCGGTCGAGCAGCCGCTCGAAGTGGCTCTGCACCCAGACGGCGATGATGATCGGGATGACCGAGCTGACGTAGCTCATCATGACGACGGGAATCCCGAGGAACGTGACGTCGGCCCCCGTCTCGTTGAGGGCGACGATGGTGGGGTACACGAGCGCACCGGCGACGGCGAGCGACGTGAACTGGTTGGCGCCGAACCGCTTGGCCGAGGTGATGGCCAGGAACAGCGGCAGGAAGTAGACCACCGAGTCCGAGGCCGCATTGAGGATGATGCCGGTGCCGCTCTCGGGGTCGAGCCAGCCGAACTGGATCGCCATGTTGACGAACGCCTTGAAGAGGCCTGCACCGGCCAGCGGCCACAGGATCGGCAGGAAGATCGAGGAGATGAGGGCGATGAACCGGTTGAGCAGGTTACCCTTCTCGCCGCCTTCTCCCTCGCCGAGCTTGGAGTCGGCCACGAGCGGGGTGATGGCGCGGTACACGTCGGGCACCTTGTTGCCGATGACGACCTGGAACTGGCCGCCCGCCTTGACCACGGTGATGACACCGGGGATCTGCTCCACGGCGGCCTTGTCGGCGGCGTCGTTGTTCTTGAGCTTGAAACGCAGTCGCGTGGCGCAGTGTCCGACGCTCGCGACGTTCTCGTCTCCGCCGACGCCGGCGAGGATGTCCTTCGCCATCGTCGAGGTGTCCAGGGACCCCATCGTCCTTCTCCTTCTGTTTCCGGGCACAAAAAAAGACCCGAGGCGCACGAACGTGCGTCTCAGGTCTTGCCTCCCGCAGCGCGATGGCGGGAGTCACAATCCTGTCGAGCGGGTGAACTCGCGCCTCACTCAACCCGAGGTTGCCGCGTTCGTCAACCCCGTTGCGCAAAGGACGTGGCAAGGGACACTCCCGCCCGTTGGTCGAGGAGCGAAGCGTCTCGAGACCATCGTGCGTGTCGCAGTGACGTGGGCAGTGGTCTCGAGACGTCGCTGCGCTCCTCCTCGACCAACGGAAAGCGGTGGTCCGGAGACGTCGCTGCGCTCATGCTCGACCGACGGAAAGCGGTGGTCTGAAGACGTCGCTGCGCTCCTGCTCGACCTACTGTGGCGGGCGCCACCTCTTGCCAGCGGCGGCGGGCTCGGGTAGATCAGCACCCATGGACATCACCGTGTTGCACAACCCGCGCTGCTCCACATCCCGGGCCGCCCTGGCGGCGTGTGAGGAGGCCGACGTCGAGCCCACGATCGTGCGCTACCTCGACACTCCCCTCAACGAACAAGCGGTGCTCGACCTACTCGAGATCCTGGAGGACGACCCGGCCGACCTCATTCGCCGCGACGCCACCTTCCAGGAGCTCGACCTGTCCGACGAGGACATCGACTCCCCCGAGAAGGTCGCCGCTCTCCTGGCCGAGCACCCGAAGCTCATGCAGCGTCCGGTCCTCATCACCGAGGGACGCGCCATCATCGGACGCCCGAAAGACCGCGTCCCGACCTTCCTCGCCGACGCCTGAACCTCGTCAGCCGGCGAGATGCGTCACCGGGTGCAGCAGGTGGGTGGTGGCGGTGACGCTGTCGAGGTCGACGACAGTCACCGAGTCCTGCGGTAGCTCCTCCCAGCCGGTCGTGTCGAGGCCGCTGGACGCGAACGCGAGCGACCCGTCCTCGCCGCGACGAACCCGCAGGTCGTAGTACGCCTCGTCGTGGGCGGGCGGCAGGTCGTCGTCGACGATGCCGCGCTCGATGAAGTGCTGGGTCGGCACCTCGGCGTAGCGGCTCGCGCGGACGACGACGAGTTCGTGTGCGCCGAGCACCATCGCGTTGAGGGACGCCGCGGGAAACTCCTGGCGCAGTTCGGCGACGACGCTCGTGACCGCCTCTGCGAGGGGCAGACCGTCGGCCCACCGATCACGAATGAGCGCGAAGTACAGCTCGCTGTCCGTCGTCCCCTCGCACGCAGCCGAGCGGGCAGGAGACACCTTGGCGCGCAACGCTGTCACGGGCAGGATCGAGCCGTTGTGGGCGAAGCCGATGCCCTCGGCGACGAAGGGGTGCGTGTTGACCTGCCCGACCGACAACCCGCCCGTGGCGAGGCGCAGGTGCGCCACGCCCGCACGGGAGCGACGACCGTTGAGGGCGTTGGTGAGCGCGGCGTCGGTGTGACCCGGCTCGGCGGTGCGCTGCCGCTCGACCTGCCCACCGTCGAGCCACATGGTGCCCCACCCGTCGTCGTGCACCCGCGCGAGCCACTGGAACGCCGCGCCCTGGTCGACCCCGATCACATCTGTGAACGTGGACGGGCTGGGGCTGACGTAGGCGAGCAGACGGCACATGACACGGGACTTTCGTTGGCAGGGAGCAACGCGGTGGTCTGGCAGGACCGCTTCCTCATCGGCACCGGCCACCGCACCTGCACGATGATCCGACCACCTGACCGCCCCCTGAGACATCACATGTATGCAAGAGCGCGTCGACGCGGGCTCAGGAGGAGAGCGCGCCTAGCGTGCGTTGACCCCGTTCGGCGAACACCGCCCGTTGCGCGAGGTAGAGCTCCGCGCAGGCCAGCGCGTCGGAGAGCGCCGCGTGCCCCCGGTAACGCGGCAGATGATGGCGATCACGGGCGTTGCCGAGGCGAAGGGTGCCCTTGCGGGGGTCGTCGTACTCGTTGGTCGTCAGGCGCCGTTCGAGTTCGAGGGTGTCGACGACCCGCGCGGGCATCGCTGCGCCGTAGACGCTGCGACAGGCGCGCGACAGGAACTCCTCCTCGATGGTGGAGTAGTGCGCGAGCAACACCCGCCCCGTCAGGGCCGTGAGCACCTCCTCCAGGACGTGCGCGAGCGGCCAGCCGCGGGCCTGCATCTCATCGTCGGTGATGCCGTGCACGGTCGCGCTCTGCCCCACCTCACGCGGCACCTTGACGACGTACTCGCGGGCGCCGTCGAGGCGGATCGCCGCACCGTCGACGGGGACGAAACCGACCGCGAGGATGTAGTCGGTCTTGGGGTCCAGGCCGGTGGTCTCCAGGTCGACGGCGAGCAGCGGCACCTCATCGGAGGGGGTGGCGCGGGTCGGGGGCCGTTCGCTGAGATAACGGTGCAGGGCCGTCCCGGGCTTCGCCGACCGTGCGGCCCGCTCCCAACGGGCCCGCAACCCCCACCCGAAGAGGTTCACGAGACGAAGCCCACGGGGTGGCGTTGGCCGAGGACCGACTGACCCGTGCGCACCACCCCGAAGGCGTCCTTGAGGGTGCGCTTCTCGAACGCGGTGAGGGTGCCGGGCGGCACGTGGTTGTTGGGCGCCAACCCCTCCCGCACACGTCCGGCCTGATGCCGCAGGCGCAGGTGGGAGATGAACTCGAACGCAGCGAGGAGGTCGGCGGCGCTGTTCTCGGAGATGAGGCGCTCGAGGCGAGCCGCACCCAAGCGGGCGCGCGTCTCGACGGCGGGCGCCCCGAGGGACAGGGCGTGTACGCGGGCGAGGTCGACGACGGGCCCGACGCCGCGGTGCTTGAGGTCCAGACTGCTTGCCTCCGCACCGCCCTTGTCGAGCACGAACCCGCGAAACAGGCTCAGCGGCGGCTGGTGGTCGACCGCCTGCTTCGCGAGATGGGCGAGGAAGTTCGCCGCGCGCGGAGTGCGGGCGAGCAGGTCGCGGCGGAGCTCCTCGAAGAGGTCGGCCTCCCCCGCGACAGGACGCATGTCGAAGAAGATCGTGGCGCCGAGGACGGCGTCCGGGGTAGGCTCCTCGATCCACTCGCGAAAGGTGCGCTTCCACGTGGCCAGGCTCTGCCGCCACCGCGGGTTGGTGGCCATGACGTCGCCAGGGCAGGCGGGGTACCCGCAGGTGATGAGGCCGTCGGTGACGAATCGGGCCAGGTCGGCGAAGTAGTCGACATGCTCGGGGCCGGCGGTGTCGTCGAGGATGAGGGCTGTGTCCTGGTCGCCGCCGAGGCCCGATTCGTGGCGCGCCTGCGAGCCGAGCACGACCCAGCAGTACGGCACCGGCGCCGGGCCGAGCTTCTCCACGCCCAGGGCGATGAGGCGCCGATGGATCGCGTCGGCGACGGCCGAGATGAGGCGGGAGATATCGCCGGCCGTCGCGTCCTGGCTGACGAGGTCCTCGACCAGGCTGGGCAGGCGGGCCGCGATCTGCGCGAGGCCCTCCGCGTCGGTCTGACGCGACACGTCTTGCACGAGGTAGAGCGGGTTCGACCGTTCGAGTCGGACGAGGTCGGTGCTGGTCACGAGGCCGACCGGGCGGCCGTGGTCGAGCACCGGCAAGTGGTGGATGCCGCGCCCGAGCATCTCCATCAGCGCCTCCAAGGCGAGGGCGTCGGCGCCGATGACGACGGGGTCCGCGGTCATGACTTCACGGGCCAGGGTGTCGTAGCCGAGGCCGGCGGCCACGACACGATTACGCAGGTCACGGTCGGTGACGATGCCGCACAGCGCACCCTGCTCGTCCTGGATGAGGACCGAGGAGATGCGGAGGTCGCGCATCGTCGCGGCCAGCTCCTGCACGGGGGTCTCGGGCGGCAACGCGATGGGGTCTTTGGCGACCATGTCGATGACGCGGGTGCGCAACACCGCGCCGCCGTTGTCACTGGAGCGCACCGACTCCGCCGCCGCGCGCAGCCGGCCCGCCTGCTGCATGAGAAAGAACGACGACACCGCGCCGTGGCCCAGGAGCTCACGGAACGTCGGCTCGCCGATGACGAAGACGAGCGTGTCCTCCACGGCGGTCGCGACGAACCCGTAGGGCGGCGGCTGCAGAAGGCCGTTGACGCCGAAGCTGTCACCGACGTCGACGCGCTCCACCAGGCCCCCGGCGCGGTCGTGAATGTCGACCGCGCCGCTGCGGACGAGGAAGAACGAGTCGATGACGTCGTCCGGACGCAGGATGGTCTGGCCGCGGCGGTGGTAGCGCACCGTGATGCGGGACGGCAGCGTGCTGAGGACGTCGGCCGACAGGTCGGCGAACGGCGCCTGCTCGGCGAGGAAGTCGCGGATTTCGACGAGTTCGTGCTCCATGATGGCTCGATCCTGACACCACATCCGCTGCCCCGGTCGGGCTCTCGGATCGCGGTGTCGCCGGGCGGGGCTCGCGACGCGACGAGCGGCCCACCGGTCGGTACCGGCAGGCCGCTCGCAGCACTCTCAGCTCAGACGCGCAGGACCCGGCGCAGGGCCTCCTCCGCGATCTCATCCGGCGACAGCTCGATGTTGAAGACGTAGCCGTTCTCGTCCTCGTCGAGCTCCTCGAGCGTGTCCAGTTGGGACTCCAGCAGGCTGGCAGGCATGAAGTGGCCGCTGCGGCCCTCGATGCGGTCGGTCAGCGTGCGCTCGTCGCCGTGCAGGTGGATGAAGACGACGTTGTCGCTCGCGCCGCGCAGGATGTCGCGGTAGTCCTTCTTGAGCGCCGAGCAGGTGACGATGCTGGACACACCGCCCTTCTCGCGGCCCTCGATCCACGCGGCGAGCGCCTCCAGCCACGGCTGACGGTCCTCGTCGGTGAGCGGGACGCCCCGCTCCATCTTCTCGATGTTGCTGCGGGGGTGGAAGTCGTCGGCCTCGGCGAAGATCCAGCCGGTGCGGTCGCGGATCTTCTCGGCGACGGTGGTCTTGCCCGAGGCGGAGACGCCCATGACGACGAGGTGGTGTGCGGTCATGTGCTCCATCACACCACCTGGAAGAGGATGAAGGCGAGAACGAAGCCGATGCCGCCGAGCAGGGTCTCCATGACGGTCCACGTCTTGAGGGTGGTCTTGACGTCCATGTCGAGGAAGCGGCCGACCAGCCAGAAGCCGGAGTCGTTGACGTGGGAGAGCACGGTCGAGCCGCAGGCGATGGCGATGACGATGCAGGCGAGCTGCAGCTGGGAGAGGTCGGGCATCGCGGCGACGGTCGGGGCGATGAGGCCGGCGGTGGTCGTCAGGGCGACGGTGGCCGAACCCTGGGCGACACGCAGAGCGGTCGCGATGATGAACGCGGCGACGATGATCGGCAGACCGGTCGCCTCCAGGCTCCCGGCGAGGGCCTCACCGATGCCGCTCGCGCGGAGCACCCCACCGAACATGCCACCGGCACCCGTGATGAGGATGATCGCGCAGACCGGGCCGAGGGCGTCGTTGCAGACCTTCTCGAGGTCACCGAGGCTCAGGTTCGGCCCGCGGAGGGTGAACACGGCGACGAGCAGCGTGATGAGCAGCGCGACCGCGGTGTGGCCGAGCAGGCGCAGACCCTGGACCCACGGCTCGTCGGCGTCGACGTACCCCATCGTGGCGAGGGTGTTGAGGCCGGTGTTGAGAAAGATGAGGCCCAGCGGCAGGAGCAGCAGACCGAGGACGTGCCCGAACGAGGGGCGGGTCGCGGGGTCGGTCTCGGCGATCTCACCGAGGATCGAGGGCACCGGCAGGTGGATGCGCTTGCCTGTCCAGAGACCGAACAGGTAACCACCGGCGTACCAGGTGGGCAGACCGAGCAGCAGACCGACGACGACGATGAGGCCGATGTCGGCGCCGAGGAGCTCACCGGCGGCGACGGGGCCGGGGTGCGGCGGCACGAACGCGTGCATGACGGCGAAAGCACCGGCCGCGGGCAGGGCGTAGGTGAGGATCGAGCCGCCGAAGCGGCGGGCGACGCTGAAGATGATCGGCAGCATGACCACGAGGCCGGCGTCGAAGAAGATCGGGAACCCGAACATCAGCGATGCGACACCGAGCGCGAACGGGGCGCGCTTCTCGCCGAACCGGGCGATGAGGGTGTCGGCGAGAGTCTGCGCGCCACCGGTCACTTCGAGAATGCGGCCGATCATGGCGCCGATACCGACGAGCAGCGCGACGCTGGCGAGGGTGCCGCCGAAGCCGTCGAGGAGGGTCGGCATGAGGTCGCCGAGCGGGATGCGCGTGACGAGGGCCGTGATGAGGCTGACGAGGACGAGCGCCACGAACGCGTGGAGCTTGACCTTCATGATGAGGAACAGCAGAACCAGGACGGCGGCGACGGCGATGGTCAGCAGCACGCCGGTGGAATAGGCGGGTTGGACGGCGTCCGCGGCCACGAATGGCCCGATGAGCGGGTGCACGGCGTCTCCTTGATCGACGGTGATCCGGGGCAGTGCCCCCACTATGCACCCAAACGTATGATCTTTGGGCGTACCCACAAGAAATCAGGACCTGATTCCGTGGAGCGGGCTCCCGTGCGACCATCACTGACATGACGACTCGCGGGCTTCACGCTCAGACACTCGATCGGGTGGGTGTGGATCTCGTGACGGGTGCCCTGGCTGCGGGAACGGTCCTCTCCATCGATCAGCTGGAGGAGCGGTACGGGGTGTCGCGCTCGGTGGTGCGTGAGGTGGTGCGCGTGTTGGAGCAGTTGGGGGTGGCGACGAGTCGACGTCGGGTGGGGGTGACGGTGCAGCCGCCCACGCGGTGGGAGGCCTTGAGCCCGGTCGTGATCCGGTGGCGATTGGCGGGTCCGGGCCGGTTGGACCAGTTGCGGGAGATCAGCGAGCTGCGCACTGGCACCGAGCCGGTCGCGGCGGCGCTCGCGGCGCGGCGAGCGAGCCCGGAGCAGCGGGCCCGACTGGTGGAGGCCGCGGCGGGCATGTTCGTGACCGGTACCGCCGGTGACCTCGACACGTACTTGCAGCACGACATCGTGTTCCACACGACACTGTTGGAGGCGTCGGGCAACGCGGCGTTCGCCAGCCTCGCCCCCCTCGTGGCGGCAGCGCTCACGGGGCGCACGAAGCACGACCTCATGCCGGCTCGCCCCGTCCCGGAGGCGGTGCGATGGCATCGAGAGATCGCCGAGGCCGTCGCCACGGGCGACGCCGTCGCGGCCGAGCACCACGCGAAGCTCATCGTCGCCGAAGCGCAGGACGCCGTCATGCCCGAAGAAACCACAACGTCGGAACGGACGGTCCCCCTCAACCCACCGCAAGCCGCTGACCTGCAGTGATGCTCTGACCATCGTCGCGAGCGCGGCATCGGTTCCGACGTTGTGGTTTCTTGCCGGCCGGACTGAGCAGCGTTGAGGAGGAACCGCCCCCCGACGGTCGGTCCAAGAGGAACCCGGCTCCCCCCGTTGGTCGAGGAGGAGCGAAGCGACGTCTCGAGACCATCTCGACCCCGCGTCGCGACCCCGGCGACGGGCGTGTCAGGTCTTGGGCGGCAGAGTGTGCACGAACGCGACGCTGCGCGCGACCCAGGCGGTGAGTTCGTCGTCGTTCTCGATCGCTGAGTAGTCGAGGTCCAACCAGCCCCGCATCCGCCGCCGCCCCATCACCGTCCCCGTGACGCCGGGCAGCTCGAGGAGCTGCGGTTCGTCATCACGGTCGACACGCACCATGAGGCCGTCGTCGCCCACGGCCACCGTCATGTGTCCACTCACGAGGAACGCGAGGCCACCGAACATCCTCTTCTCGGTGACATCCGGCTCGTCGAACACACACATGCGTACCCGCTCCGCCAACCCCTCATCGAAGGCCATGACCACAGTCTGGGTCCATCGAGGACTCGATCGGACCAGGTGGCTGTGGCGAATCTCCGTCAGGCGTGGGGGACATCGACGACGAGACGGTGGTGCGTGCCGTCGCTGACCATGTCGGTCGTCACGGGCCGCGCCTCGTCGACGCCGACGGCGAACGTCGCCGTTCCGTGATGCTCGCCGACGAACGCGACCTGCCGCAGGGACTCGAACCCCGCCACGTCCACAGCCTCCTGCGCGGGCGGCACCGTCGGGTTCCAGTCGGTGTCCCGCGCGGGCGCGTGGACCAGGATGCGGAGCAACGCCTCACCCCGCACCGTCCACGACTCACCCTTCGGATCGAGGACCTCCTCGACGTACTCCGTCTCCCACGGCGGCACGTCCGGCCCGTCCACGTCGATGACGATCCGGTCGAAGCCCTCATGCTGCCCGGCACGCACCGCCGTCAACATCGTCCACGCCTCGGCGTCAGGGCTCGCGGTCTCGTCGTCCGGCGCGGGGGACGGCTCCACCGTCTCCGTCGCGGTCTCGGTCTGGGTTTCGGTCTGCGTCACCACGGTGGTCGGTGTGGCAGGCTCCACGTCGCCCGGGCCGCTACACGCCGCGACGGCCACGCTTGCTGCTGCGGTTGCGGTTACGGTCGCGACAACCATGCGCCGGTGTCCTCGTGGGACGGTCATGACGATCTCCTTCCCGTCGACAGCCGGTCCGGTGACCGGCACCGTCCTGGCACCGTAACGAGGACACGCCTCGGGCGAAAGTTCCACCATCGGAACGCCCTTCGGACACCGCGGGCACCCCCGGCCGGCCCGAACCGAGGCCATCGCGGGATGCGGGAGTCGGGTGCCCCGAAGGCCGGCACGCGCAGATGAACTCGCGATCAGTGCCGTGATCACGACAGTCATCGCACGCTCATCGGCTCGATCATCCGCCCGCCCACCAGGTGGACCCGCACGAGCGCTTCGCTCCTCCCATCGAGTTCAGCGGATCGGGTGATGATGGCGTCATGGCTTACGATGTCGCCGCCTTTCGTGCCCTCTTTCCCGCCCTCGCCGACGGGACGGCGTTCTTCGACGGGCCGGGCGGTACGCAGACCCCCACCCCTGTCGCGGGAGCCATCGCCCGCACCCTCACGGCTGGGCTCTCCAACCGGGCCACGATCTACGCCGCCGGCCGCAACGCCGAAGACGCCGTCACCGCTGGCCGCACCGCCATGGCCGACCTTCTCGGCGCCGACCCGGCCGGCATCGTCTTCGGGCGATCCATGACCCAGCTCACCTTCGACCTGGCCCGCACCCTCGCCCAGGGCACAGACGACCTGCCCCCGTGGGGTCCAGGTGACGAGATCGTCGTCTCGCGCCTCGACCACGACGCGAACATCCGCCCCTGGGTGACCGCCGCCGACCGCGCCGGGGCCACCGTGCGCTGGGTCGACTTCGACCCCACGACCGGTGACCTCACCCCCGACCACGTCGCCGCCCAGGTCACGACCGCCACCCGCGTCGTCGCCCTCACGGCCGCCGGCAACATCCTCGGCACCCGCCCCGACCTGCCCGCCGCCGCGCAGATCGCCCACGATCACGATGCCCTGTTCGTCGTCGACGGCGTCCACGCCACCGCCCACGTCCCCACCGACGTCGAGGCGGAGGGCGCCGACGTGTGGCTCTGCTCCCCCTACAAGTTCCTCGGCCCGCACTGCGGCGTCCTGGCCGCCGCACCCACCCTTCTCGAGACGCTGCACCCCGACAAGCTGCTCCCCTCCCCCGACGTCGTCCCCGAACGGTTCGAACTCGGCACCCTGCCGTACGAGTTCATGGCCGGGACCGCCGCCGCCGTCGAGGTCCTCGCGCGCCTCGGCGACACCGACACCTCCCCGGGTCGGCCCGGAGAGGTGTCGCCGGGCCGCGACCGGGTCCTCGCCGGAATGGCCGCGGTGCACGAGCACGAAGAACCGCTGCTCGCGCGCATCGAGGACGGCCTGGCGCGACTGGGCGCCACCGTGTACTCCCGCGCCGAGCGCCGCACCCCGACGCTGTTGTTCCAGCTGCCCGGCATCCCCGACGCCGACGTCATGACCGGGCTCGCCGAGCGCGGCGTCAACGCGCCCGCCAGCCACTTCTACGCCCTCGAATGCTCGCGCCACCTCGGCCTCGGCGACACCGGCGCCGTCCGCGTCGGCCTCGCGCCCTACACCGACGACGCCGACGTCGACGCGCTCCTCGCGGGGCTCGCCGACATCGCAGGCGGCGCCTGAGCTGCCCACGCCCGCCCCTGCGTTGGTCGTCGGCAGCCGCGAGTTCCAGAAGGTCAGGGACTCACGGCCGACGATCTCGACCCCGCCTTCGAACTGCCTGGTTTACGCGACGGGCTCCTCGACGAGCAACTCCCCGCGGGCGATGACCGCGACCTCGCCTCGGGCGATCTCCGCGGCCAGGGTGCGGACCTGCTCACCGTCTCCGGCGATCTGCAATGTCACCGCCTCGGCGTAGACCTCTCCGACGACTCGCAATCCCGCTGCAGCGCAGGCTTCCTGCGCTCGCGCCGCGTCGGCGTAGGAGAACTCCACCTCGAACACCGGTGACACGACGGGTCGCACGCGCGGCGCTCCGTCCAGGGCGAGCGACACGGCGTCGGAGTAGGCACGCACCAACCCGCCCGTCCCGAGCTTGACCCCACCGAAGTAGCGGGTGACCACGGCGACGACCTGCGCCACCTGCGCTCCGCGCAACACGTCGAGCATCGGCCGCCCCGCCGTCCCTGACGGCTCGCCGTCGTCGGAGGAACGCTCGATGGGCTGCGCCTCCGGCACCTCGACGATGAACGCCGTGCAGTGATGCCGCGCGTCCGGCCACGTGCCCCGCACGTCGGCGATGATCGCGCGCGCCGCGTCCTCGTCGTCCGCCCGCGCCAGGGTGGTGATGAACCGCGAGCGCTTCACCTCCAGCTCGGTGACCTCACGAAACCCCCGCGGCACCCACAGCCTCATGGCCTCATCGTCACACGCCGCCCCGAGACTCCCGGGGGCGCACGAAACTCACCTACCCGACAGAGACTCACCCGACGAAGCGAAGCTCACCGTGGCCAGACGCACTCACCGTCGACGGTGAGCCCTTCTCCGCAAGGTGGGTTCGGTGCGCGAAGGTGAGCCGCTGACCCGGAGGTGAGCTCCACCTCACCTCGCAGCGCCAGAACCTCACGTTCCCGTCACACCCTCACCTGCACCACAAAAACTCACCCTGCCAACACACACTCACCGTCGACGGTGAGCCCTTGTCCGCAAGGTGGGTTCGGTGCGCGAAGGTGAGCCTTTGTCTGCAAGGTGAGCTCGGTGCGGGCAGGTGAGCCTCAGCTTCGGGTTTGGGGTGGGCCGCCGGGGATGCTGCCTCCGGTGGGTTCGGTGCGGGTGTCGACACCGGCCACCAGGCGGGCCGTGTAGCCGGAGGCGACGTCTCCGGAGGTCGTCGCCAGTTGCAGGGCACCCCCGTCGTCGCCGAACACGTTGTCGCTCGCGAGGCTGATGCGGTCGAAGTTCGACACCGACGCCTCGTACCCGCCCGTGGCGTACACCTGCGCACACGTCGACTCGGGCAGCGCCATCTGGCTCGTGGCGATGGCGTTCGTGGAGTCGATGATGCTCGCCTCGTCGGGGTACACCTCGAAGTGCACGTGCGGCCAGCGGCCGTCGTAGCAGCCCGGGAACACGCTGGTGAAGCTCACCTCGCCCTTCGCGTCGGTGATCTGCACGCCGCGCAAGAAGTTCTGGTCGGCGACCGAGTCGGAGTACATCGAGTACTCGCCCTCCCTGGTGGCGTGCCACACGTACACCGCGGCACCCACCATGGGGCCCCCGCCGGCGGCGAGGTCGGTGATCGCGAACGTCAACGTCAACGGCACCCCCTGCGCGGTGCCGCTCGCCGTGCCGAAGCTGGAGCGGATGTCCGAGCGCACGACCCCGAACTGCTCCAACACGTCCGGCCCGTTCGAGCCGTCACCCGGGTAGGGTCCGGCGGTCTCGTCGGGGATCTCACCCTCCGACGTGGAGCTCGACGTCGAACCCGTCGAGTCGCCGGCCGCCGTGGTCGTCGACCCCGACGTGCTCGACACCCCGCACGCGGCGAGGAGCAAACCTCCCGCACCGAGTCCGAGACCGGCCAGGAGTGAGCGGCGGCTCATGGTGCCGAGGTCGAAGGAGAGACCCTGGTCGTTGATGTCCTCATCGGGGCGCGGCAGCTCGCGGCCCTCGTAGCGTCGTGGCGTCATGTGAACGATGCTCGAGCGGCAGACCATGCAGGTCCGCTGAGGACGCTGTGGACCTGCTGTGAGCGTGAATCGGACTCGATCGGAGACGGATTCGGCGCTGATGCTGTAAACGTGAGGTCCGGCGCCGATCGGGGCGGTGACGGTACGAGACGAAGGATGACCATGCGGGTGCTCAAGGGGTGGGGGATCGCCCTCCTCATCGTGGTGGTCGCGGCGGTCATCTGGACCGCCAACCTGACGGGCGACAAGAGCACCGCGGGCGACACCGTCCCCGTCGCGGCCACATCCCCGCCGACGGCTCCCTCACCCACCCCGACCCCGCCTGTCCCCAGCCCGCCCACGCCGAGTCAGCCGCCCACCGAGACGCCCAGCCCGAGGCACACCCCCATCCCGACCGAGCCCCCTTCACCGACACCCACAGCCGATCCCGATCTTGTCCCCGTCGTCGGCATCGTGGACGGCGACACCATCCGTGTGCGGGTCGACGGCGTCACCGAGCGGGTGCGGATCATCGGCATCGACACCCCTGAGATGACCGGGGAATGTTACGCGCAGGAGGCGACGAGCAAGATGCAGTCGCTCGCGCAGAGCCGCTCGGTGCGCCTTGTCGCCGACCCGACGCAGGACGACCGCGACCGCTACGACCGGCTGTTGCGGCACGTCGTGCTCGAGGACGGTCGCTCCGCGGCCGAGGTGCTCATCGCCGGGGGGTACGGGCGCGAGTACACCTACCGCGACGCCTACCAGGGGCAGAGTGCCCATGTGGCGGCCGAGCGCGCCGCCCGCGACGGCGGTCTCGGTCTGTGGGGAGCGTGCTCGTCGCAGGCCGCTTCGGCGGCCGGCACATCGGCCCGCGACCAGGGCACGGCGCCGCAGACCGACAGCACTCCGGCGGGGGCCTGCGACATCAAGGGCAACATCAACCGGGAGGGCGTGAAGATCTACCACGTGCCCGGCAGCCGCTCCTACGACAAGACGAAGATCAACGAGGCCAACGGCGAGCGCTGGTTCTGCAGCGAGGCCGAGGCGCGCGACGCCGGGTGGCGAGCTCCGCGCGGCTGATCTCACAGCGGCGCCACAGCCCCGACCGAGCCGGTCCCTGAACGCGGCGAGGACCGTCGAAGACATGATGCGCCGCGCTCAGCCCGCCCTCACCGTGTACGTCGCCACGCTCGTGCTCACCTCCGTGTGGCTCCTGTTCATCGGTGAGGACGCCGCCGAGAGTTTTCTCGCCTCGCAGAGCACGACCCTGGTCAACCTCGCCGCCGACCCGGTGAGCGTGCTCATCAGCAGCGCGTTCTGGCTGGCCGAGCCGACCCAGCTCCTCGTCCTCGCCGCGGCGGTCCCGCTGCTCGCTGTCGCCGAACGTCGGTTGGGCACCCGTAAGTGGCTGCGCACCTTCGTCATCGGGCACGTGGGTGCCTCCCTGGTGGTCGCGGCCGCCGTCGCGGGGGCGATCGCGACCGGGCTGCTCGCCGACACCTACGCGTCGGGGGTCGACGTCGGGTTCAGCTACGGCGCGGCGGCCGTCGTCGCTGCTGCGCTGCCGCACTCCACGCCGCGGCAGGCGAGCGTCGTCCGCGGCGTCCTCGTGCTTGCGCTCGTGCTCGACGTCCTCGTCGGCGGGGATCTCGTCACTACCGGCGGACACATCGTCGCGGCCCTGATCGGTCACGCTTGCGCGTCCTGGGGCGCCGGAGCCGCCCTCACCCGCGAGGACTGGGAACCCGCCGCCCTCACCGAGCATCATGCGCCGACGACGCGTGAGCTCGCGGCCGCAGGCCGCTGATCGCCGCCGCCCCCGCGCGCCCGGTGCCGCACTCGGCGCTACGGGTCAGTAATCTGGTTCGGACCCCGCGTCGGGGTCGATGACGACAACAGGGGAGGCCGGGGTGGGTTTGCGGGTCGCGCTCCTCTCCTACCGCAGCAAGCCGCACGTCGGGGGCCAGGGCATCTACGTCCGGCACTTGTCGCGCGAGCTCGTCGCCGCCGGCCACGACGTGACGGTGTTCTCGGGGCAGCCCTACCCCGAGCTCGACCCGGGAGTGCGGCTCGCGGAGGTGCCGAGCCTCGACCTCTACCGTGAGCCCGACCCGTTCCGAATGCCGCACGTGCGCGAGTACCGCGACCTCATCGACGTCGTCGAAGTGGGCGCGATGATGACCGCGGCGTTTCCGGAGCCGCTCACCTTCAGCCTGCGCGCCGCCCGGGTGCTCCGTGAGCGCGCGCACGAGTTCGACGTCGTCCACGACAACCAATGCCTCGGGTACGGCCTGCTCGACATCGCCCGCCACTCACCGCTCGTGACGACCATCCACCACCCCATCACCCGCGACCGCGTGACCGACCTCGCCTCCGCGCGCAGCTGGCGGCGCCTCACCCTGCGCCGCTGGTACGCGTTCCTGCGGATGCAGCGCCACGTGGCGCGCGCGCAGAGCAGCATCCTCACCGTCTCGGCCTCATCGGCCCGCGATATCGCGACCGACTTCGGCGTCGACCCGGCGCGTATCCACGTCGTCCCCCTCGGCGTCGACACGGACCTGTTCGCGCCCGCCGCCGAGCGTGTCCCGGGGCGCATCGTCACGATGGCCAGCGCCGACACCCCGCTCAAGGGTGTCGACGTCCTCCTGCAGGCCGTGGCCCATCGCCGCGCGGCGCACCCGCACGCCCCCCTGGAAATCGTGCTCGTCAGCCGCCCCCAGCCGGGCGGCCGCACCGACCGACTCCTCGGCGAACTCGGCCTGCGCGACGTCGTCACCGTGACCAACGGCTTGTCGGACGCCGACCTTGCGGCGCTGGTCGCCTCCGCCGAGGTCGCGTGCGTCCCCTCCCGGTACGAGGGGTTCTCGCTACCGACCCTCGAAGCGATGGCGTGCGGGACGCCGCTGGTGGTCAGCGACGCGGGCGCCATCGGTGAGGTCGTCGGTCACGAGAACGGTGAGGCGCCCGGTGCCCTGGTCGTGCCGCCCGGCGACATCACTGCCCTGCATCGCGCCCTCGACCGGCTGCTCGACGACCCTGACCTGCGCGAACGCCTCTCCACCGGCGGGCGGGAGCGGGCCGTGAGCGACTTCTCCTGGCCTGCCGTCGCCGCGGCGACCGCCGACACCTACCGCGAGGCCATGGCCGACCACGCACCGCGCCGTCGCCCCGGCCGCCGCACCCGACTCGTCTCCGCCGCCGTCGCGGCGGGCTCCCGTTCCCGCACCGAAGGATCAGCCCGTGCTCACCGTTGACTTCACCCGACTCGGCCTGCGCCGCGGCGACGCCGTGCTCGACATGGGGTGCGGCGCCGGCCGCCACGCCTTCGAGATGTATCGCCTCGGTGCCGACGTCACCGCCCTCGACCAGGACGCCGTGGAGCTGGCGGGGGTGAGCGAGATGCTCGGCGCCATGGCGGCCGAGGGGCAAGGGGCTCCCGACCAGGCCCGCACCGTGCAGGGCGACGCGCTCGCGCTGCCGTTCGACGACGCCTCGTTCGACCGTATCGTCGCGGCCGAGGTGCTCGAGCACATCCCCGACGACCGCCGCGCCATCGCCGAGCTCGTGCGCGTCCTGCGCCCGGGCGGCACGATCGCCGTCACCGTGCCGCGCTACTGGCCCGAGAAGATCTGCTGGAGCCTCTCGGACGCCTACCACGAGGTCGAGGGCGGGCACGTGCGCATCTATCGCGCCGACGCGCTCGCCGGGCAGCTCACCCAGGCCGGGCTGGAGGTCACTGGCCGTGACCACACCCACGCCCTCCACGCGCCGTACTGGTGGCTCAAGTGCGCGGTCGGTGTCGACAACGATGACAACCCGCTGGTCAAGGGCTACCACCGGCTGCTCGTGTGGGACCTCATGAAGAAGCCGCCGATCACCCGCGCCGCGGAGAACCTGCTCAACCCCGTGCTCGGTAAGAGCGTCGTCCTCTACGCCCGGAAGCCGTGAGCCTGCCGAGCGAGGCCGACCTGCGGCGTACCGGTGCCGCGATCGCGGCCACGCAGCACCGCAGCGGCGCGATCCCGTGGGACGTGGCCGGGGACACCGCGGGCAAGGTCGACCCCTGGGATCACGTCGAGTGCGCGATGGCGTTGCTCGCGACCGGGTTCGACGACGAAGCTTGCGCCGCCTACGACTTTCTCGCCGAACGTCAGCGCGCGGACGGCTCGTGGCCGGTGCAGTGGACCGCCGACGAGGGCGGTCTCCACGTGGTGGACGGCGGGTTCGACACCAACCTGTCGGGGTACCTGCCGGTGGGGGTGTGGCATCACTGGCGCACCCGCCGCGACGAGGCGGCCGTGCGTCGTTGGTGGCCGTCGGTGCGGGGGTGTCTCGACGCCATCGCCGAGCTGCAGTTGCCGAGCGGCGCGATCGCGTGGGCCACGGGCGAGTTCGGGCCGGCCGACCACGGGCTGCTGGCGGGGAGTTCGAGTCTGCACCTGGCGTTGCGGTGCGGCGTGATCCTCGCCGAGGTCGTGGGTGATCCGCGTCCGGAGTGGTCGGGCGTCGCGGCGCGGATCGCCGAGGCAGTGCAGGGTCACGCGGACGATCCGACCGTGTTCGCCCCGAAAGCGCGGTACTCGATGGACTGGTACTACCCGGTGTTGGGCGGAGCCCTCACCGGCGAGGCCGCGCACGCCCGGATCGACGCGCGCTGGGCGGACTTCGTCGTCCCCGACCTCGGTATCCGCTGCGTCGACGATCACCCCTGGGTGACCGGCGCGGAGACGTGCGAGTTGGCGCTGTCCCTCACCGCCCTCGGGCGCCGGGAGGAGGCGGCGCAGCTCGTGGCCGACATGCAGCACCTGCGCGACGAGGACGGCTCGTACTGGACGGGGTACGTCTACCCCGATGACGCTTTCTGGCCGATCGAGCACTCGACGTGGACCTCGGCGGCCGTCATCCTCGCCACGAGCGCCCTGCGCTGACGTGTCGATGACACCCATCGACCCTTGACTACGAAATCGACGTCTCGCTATTGTGATATCGATTTCGACGTCAGGAGGTCGTGTGGCGCGCTTCAGTGGGGCGGTGAGCTCGCCGGAGCAGTTGGGCGAGGCGATCCGGCAAGGGCGAGAGATTCAGGGCTGGTCACAGCGCGAGTTGGCGCGGCGGCTGGGCGTGACGCAGAAGTGGCTCTGGGAGCTCGAGCAGGGCAAACCTGGCCTGCTCATGGAGCGGCTGTTCGCCGCTCTCGCGGAGGTCGACGTCCGGCTCGTCGCCGAGTTCGAGGACCCATCGTTCGATCCACCGGCGTCCTCATGAGCCGTTCATGAGCGTCGAGCTGACCGTCGAGCTGTACGGCACCCAGGTCGCGGTGGCTCGCGGTGCTGCGTGGCTTTCAGTGGATCTGCGGTTCACCGCCGAGGCTCTGGAGCGGTGGGGGGGTGAACTCGCCGGTGTTGTCGGTGGCTGCGCCCCTCGCGTTGCGGCCGCGCCCTGGGCACGCGCCGCGACGCCGCAACGTGCTGGCCGAGTTGCTGCCGGAGGGACCGATGCGAGAGCGGCTGGCCCGTCTGGCCGGCGTACCGCCGCACGACGTGGCGGGGTTGCTGGCGCGCTTCGGGCGGGATGTCGCCGGCGCGGTGCAGGTCTACGACGCCCGCAGTGCGGAGGAGCCGCCGACGCCTCGGCTCGTCCCGCTGGAGGACGCCGACATCGAGCGCCTCATCGACGATCTCGCTCTAGGAGACTGCTGAGTAAGGCTGTCGATCAGTGAGCGTGGCGCTGCGTCGATCTGGCAAGGCGGAGGTGCGAAGGCGTAGCGGGCTACGTCGAGCGCCGACAACGCCGCCAGATCGGCGCAGCGACGGGCTCACCGACAGGATGATTCAGCAGTCTCCTAGGCAACGACCCGACGCACGGCAAGACCTCGCTGGCCGGGGTGCAACCCAAGCTCGTGCTGACCCGCGGTGACGACGGACGCTGGCATCAACCGACCGGCGGGGCGGCGTCGACGCACATCGTCAAGCCTGCGTTGCCCGGGAGGGAGGGTGAACTCGCTGAGGAGAAGTACGGCCACCGGCTCGCATCTCGGCTCGGACTGTGCGACTACGACGGACGGTTCGACGACCCTGGCGCCCGCCTACGACATGGTGCCGATGGCGCACCGGCCCGGCGTCGACGGGCGCCTGTCCATGGCCGTCGCGGGCGAGTGCCGACTCGCCGCCATCGCCGTCGACCATCTCGAACGCGAAGTGCTCGCCTGGGGTGGTGATGCCTCGGTGGTGCGCACGACGGTGGAGGGCGTGGCGCAGGCGGTCGAGGAGTAGGAGCCGCTGCCCGGTGCGCACGGGGTGGCCGAGGGCATTCGGATCGGGGTGCGACGCCTGCTGGCGGGCGCACCCATCGGCGACGCGTTCGCGTGAGGGCGCGGGGTCAGCGAGGCGGGTGACCGCTTCCACTGACGCCCGCGCTCACCTCACTCGGGCACGCCCCACTCGTCGTCGTCGCCACCCCAGGTGTCGAGGTGCCCGATGTCGGGGTCGGAGGGGCGCGGCGTGCCGAGCAGAGCCCGCGTGAGGTCCTCGGAGGCGGCGAGCAACCCGTCCAGGGCCGCCGAGAGGTGGGTGTCGTCGGGCTCGGCTCCCGCGATCGCCGCCTCCAACACGGCACGCCGCATGAGCTCCTTCGTGAAGGACGCCGTCAAGCCCGCACACCGGTGTGCCGCGTCGTCGAGCGCCGCCGCGCTGTACTCGACGTCACCCCGGTAGAGATCGAGCAGACGCCGCCGACCCGCAAGGTCGGGCAACGGCACCTCGACAGCGAGATCGACGCGGCCCGGGCGTTGCACGAGAGCATGTTCGAGGCTCTCGACCCGGTTGGTGGTGAGCAGGAACGTCACGTCGGCGTCGGCGTCAAGCCCGTCCATCGCATCGAGCACCTCGAACAACAACGGCCGCCCGCTCGCGCTCATGCCGCGGTCTTCGGCGACGAGGTCACAGTCTTCGAGCACGACGATGGCCGGCTGCAAGGCCCGCGCCACCGTGGCCGCCGTCGAGACGAACGCCAAGGATTCCCCCGCCATGACGACGACGGTGTGGTCCTGGCAGCGCGAGATGAGGTGACGCACCGTGTGCGTCTTGCCTGTTCCGGGCGGCCCGTAGAGGAGCAGGCCCCGCTTGAGGTGCTGGCCGTGGCGGCGCAGGGTCTCCGCGTGCTCGGCGATGCCACTGACGTGGGCGACGATGCGCTCCAGCGCCCGCTCGGGCAGGACGACCTCGTCGGCCTGCACCTGAGTGCGGGGCAAGAACGTGATGCCCGCGGACTCCATACCGAAGCCCGACGCCTCGAACGCGATGACCTGCCCGCGCAGCACACTGTGCGTCACCGAGAGCTCCCGCGCCTCATCGAGCAGCGCCACCACCGCCTCGCGGTCGGTGGCGATGATCTCGATGGTGCCCTGGTCCTGACCCATCCGCGCGTTGCCGCGGCGCTGGAACACCCCGACGGGAGTGCCCCGATAGGTGAACAGGCGCAGACCGAACCCGACGGCCCGCCGGTGGGAGTCGGGCCCGGTCGCGATCGAGATGTAGTCGACCTGGCCCACGTTGAACGCGCCGTACTGATCGGCGACGATGTCGGCGAGCGTCTGGTGGTAGCGCATGTCACCGCCGCCGACGCCGATCTCGCGGGCGTGTTCGTCACGCTCGGCGAGCATTTCGAGCGCCAGGTCCCAGTCGGCGTAGCGGTGGGGCGCCACCTCCTCGGCCACGACGGCCTGCTCGCGTGCCGGTGCATCCAGGTGCTCCGTGAGCGCGTCACCCACGGTCTGCCCCGACCCGCTCGCGTGGGCGGAGGTCGACAGCTCCGCCACCCGCCGGAAGGTCGTCAAGAACTCGCGAACCTGGTCGTCCATGGCGTCACCCCTGATTGCCTGCGCCGCGACGCCCCCGGTGACGTCCGCTCAAGACCCCACTGTAGGAGCCACCACCGACACCCCGTCGGCGTCATCACCCGGGCCGCCGACGACTCGTCGCAGGATGCGCATCGACCCCCGGTCGAGGATCTCCCTCCAGGCGCCGGACTCGACGGCTCGCCGGTAGCAGCGCCACGGGGCCTGCCCGCCGTCCTCCGGGTGCTCGAACACGTCGTGGAAGACGAGGCTTCCGCCCGGCACCACCCATCGCCCGAACCCCTCGTAGTCGTTCGTCACGTGCTCGTCGGTGTGACCACCGTCGATGAACAGGAGCGACAACGGCGTTCGCCAATGCGCCGCCACGAGGGGGGCGCGGCCCACGATGGCGACGACCTCCTCCTCCAGGCCCGCGTCGCCGATGGTGCGCCGGAAGAAGGGGAGGGTGTCGATGCGGCCCGCGTGCGGGTCGACGAGGCTCGGATCGTGGTACTCCCAGCCCGGCTGGTTCTCCTCGCTGCCGCGGTGGTGATCGACCGTGAACGCTACCGCCGCATCCACTCCAGCCGCGCGCGCCTGCCGCACCGCCGCGCCGAGGATGATCGCGGACTTGCCGCACCACGTCCCCACCTCGAGCAGCGGCCCGTGCGGCGCCCGACGCTCCGCCTCCGCGAAGAGTAGATCGCCCTCACCGGTCGGCATGAACCCGCGGGCAGCGAGAGCATGAGCGCGCAGGTCATCGGGCAGAGCGTCCATGACGTGGAGCGTACCCAGCCACGCCGAGAGCCTCTCGCGCCCACCTTTGCCATGCTGACGCCATGCGTTCTTTCGACCACGCACCCCGCCTGCTCGCGTTCGCGCTGGGGCCCGTCCTCCTGCCGCAGGGCCGCCGCACCCTGGCCCGCGTCCCGCGGCTGGACGAGGCGGGTGGAACAGCGACCGCCACGGTCGGCGACGCCCACGCACCCAACACGCTCTCCCTGCTCGTCGCGGGCGAATCGACCGCGGTCGGCGTCGGCGTCGACACCCACCACGACGGCATCGCTCCCGTCATCGCCGCCGGCCTCCACGAGGCCACCGACCGCACCGTCACCTGGCACGTCAACGGACGCAACGGGGGCCGACTTCGCACCACCGGCGCCCGACAACTGCCGCCCCTCACCGGCGAGCACGACGTCATCGTGCTCATGCTCGGCGTGAACGACACCCTCGGCCTCACCTCGGCCACCCGGTGGCGCCGCGAGATCGAGACCCTCTTGACGCAGGCCCGGGCCCGGTTGCGACCGCGCGGCGTCATCGTCCTCGCCGGCGTGCCGCAACTGGGCACCTTCACGGCGCTACCCCAACCGCTGCGCGCCGTCATGGGGTGGCACGGCGCCGCCCTCGACGGCGTCCTCTCTCGCGTCGCTCGGCTCCACGCCGACGTCGTGCACGTGCCGACCCCGGCGATCAGCGACCCCGAAGACCTCGCCACCGACGGCTTCCACCCCTCCGCCACCGGCTACCGCCGCTGGGGCGAGCGGCTCGCCGAGGCAGTGATGCCCATCGCTTGATGACGGACCCGCCACCCCCCCCCCGTTGGTTGAGGAGGAGCGCAGCGACGTCTCGAAACCATCGAGGTTGTCGCCGGAACGAGGGCCGGGATGGCCAGGTACGGCGTTGAGCTCAGATGGTCTCGAGACACTCGCTTCGCTCGCTCCTCGACCAACGACGGGGTGGTCTCGAGACGCTTCGCTCCTCCGCCGGATTGAGGAGCGAAGCGTCTCGAAATCGACCAACGGTGGGGGGTGGGCGCACTCCCCTGAATGCTCAGGAGGGGAGAGCCCGGGATTCGACCAATTGGGACGCCACCTCGCGCAGCTTGACGTTGCGGTCCTGGGAGTAGCGGCGTAGGACGGCGAACGCCTGGTCACGGTCCAGGTCGAACCGCTCCATGAGAATCCCCTGCGCCATCCCGATCATGTGGCGCCCGTCGATCGCGCGACGCAACTCCTCGCGCTCCTTGTCGGCCGCCAACGCCACCGACGCGTGCCGGGCGAGGATCGTCCCGTCGACGAGATCCTCCTCGGTGAACGACCCCGGAGTCCGCGCGTAGAGGTTCAACGCCCCCAGCAAACCCGGCGAGGACGACTTCAACGCCACCGACAGCACGCTGCGGATGCCCAGCTTGTCGACGGCCTCACACCAGTTGGGCCACCGGGTCTCGGTGCGCGTGTCGTGAATGATGAAGGACTGCAGGTCGTCGATGGCACTCAAGCAGGGACCGTCGCCCGCCTCGTGCTGCAGACGGTCCGCCTCCAGGACGAGGTCGTCGCTCACCGCCGCGGACTCCGCCTCACCCTTGCGCACCAACATGACCCCGCCGAGGTCGGCCTGCACGGCATCGATCGCGGCGCGCAGCACTTCGGCCAGCGTCATGTCGAAGTCGGAACCCTGCAGTCGTTGAGCGAGGTCGGCGAACTCCATCGCCAGCTGACGCCCTTGCTCCATCGTCTCTCCTTCGCGTGCCGACGCCACCGTTGGAATCGGACAAATCTCGACCTGGGACAGGATACGAGACGGTAACGACCACCGCGTCCCACCCCCGCCCCGACATCGGCCCCGCCCCCGACGTGATGCGTGGGGGCGGGGCCGTGACGCCGGGGTGCGTCAGCTCTCGATGGCCGGCTTGTCCTGCACCTTCAGCGACGCGAGACGGGCCTCGATCTCGGAGTCGCGCCCGTAGTCCGCAAGCTCGGCGAACTGATCCTCGATCGAGTTCGACGCGACCTCCGCACGACCCTGGACGAGGGCCTCCTGCTGCCGGATGCGCTGCTCGAAGCGGGACAGCTCGCTCGTGGGGTCCATGACGTTGATCGACCCGACGGCCTGCTGCACACGATCCTGCGCCTCAGCGGTGCGGGCCCGCGCCACGAGCGCCGAGCGTCGCGACTTGAGGTCGTCCAGCTTGGTCTTCATCTGAGTGAGGCCGCCCTTGAGCTGCTCCACCGTCGCGTTCTGCGACGCGATGGCCGGCTCGGCGTCGCGCGCCTCCTGCTCGTGCTGGATCTGGCGCCCGATGGCGACCTTGGCGAGGTTGTCGAACCTGTCGGCGCCCGCGCTGTCACCCGAGCCGCGCAGCTCCTCGGCCTTATGGGAGGCAGCGGCGGCCTTGCGGCCCCACTCCTCGGCGGCCTCGACGTCCTCGCGGTGGTCGGCCTCGAGCATGCGCACGTGCGCGATGGTCTGCGCGACGGCCTCCTCGGCCTCACTGATCGAGTTCGTGAAGTCACGGACGAGCTGGTCGAGCATCTTCTCCGGGTCCTCGGCGCGGTCGAGCAGGGCGTTGATGTTCGCCCTCGCGAGCTGGCTGACGCGCCCGAGGATGGTCTGCTTCTGAGCCACGGTTAATCCCTTTCGGTGATGTGGTCTGTGCTTGTCGTGATGGTGCTGGACCGAACGCGTGCGCGCATCCGGTGGTCAGAATCCGCCGCCTCCCCCGAAGCCGCCTCCGCCGCCGAAACTGC
>JAUNTP010000265.1:2711-3403 GCA_030538585.1 Mobilicoccus sp. | reverse complement strand
ACCAGCGAGGGGTGCCAGTAGTCCCACGCCCTCCCCGTTGGTCGAGGAGCGAGCGGAGCGAGTGTCTCGAGACCATGGGTGAGCTGATAGACGGCGCCGATGGTCTCGAGACGCTTCGCTCCTCGACCAGCGAGGGGTGCCAGTAGTCCCACGCCCTCCCCGTTGGTCGAGGAGCGAGCGCAGCGAGTGTCTCGAGACCATAGGTGAGGGCGTGCTGCGCGGCTCACCCGCTCGTGGTCGGAGTCGGCGTCGCCGGGGGAGAGGTCACGGTCTCCGTCACGGTCGGGGTGGGATCGGCGGGTTCTGTGCCGGCTCCGGTCGGGGTCGCCACGTCGTCGGTGGCGGGTGCCGTCGGCGTTGCTGCTTCGGACGTCTCGAGCGGCGCGATGCTCTGCGGCGGGGTGTAGGGGGCGTCTCGGTCGGGCAGGTACTCGCCGGTGGACCACGGGCGCGGCATCTCCGGCAAGGTCATCGGGAACGTGTTCGGTTGCGGCGCACCGTAGACATCGGTCGGGATGTCGCGCTCCCACAGCTCGCCCTCAGCCACGGTCACCGGGTTCCCGTACTGGTCGAAGATCCGCGCCGCATCGACAGGCTGCCCCGCCTCGTCGTAGACGTAGAAGTTGCTCGCGTCGCTCACCTGCCCCGGCACAGGGGCCTGCATCGAGGCCGCAGGCTGCTGGGCAGGCTCC
>JAUNTP010000265.1:0-2701 GCA_030538585.1 Mobilicoccus sp. | reverse complement strand
CGTCAGGATGGACACGAGCAGCAAGGACGTGATGAGCGCGGCGAAGGCGCCGAGCACCGTAAGGGTCAGCGTCGTACCCACCGCGGTCGGTGCTGGATCGGGGGCAGCGGCCCGGATCCCTGCCCAGAGACTCACGAGCGTCAGGAGGAGGGCCAGTGGCAGCGCGGCCGTCACGCCGAGGCCGTAGGCGAACACCACCGCGACCGCGATCAACGCGCCCCGCACCAGCCACCACGCGGGCCGCAGGCTGAGGACGAAGTTCAGCGCCGCATCGACCGCGGGGTTTCGCTCGCGCAGGGCGGCCAGGTCGGCGCGCCACGCCGCGATCTGCTCGCGCACCTGGTCGGCCAGACCTGGGTCGTGCGCGCGAGGCTCCGCCGCGGGTAGTCCCGCAGCTTGACGCAGGTCGCGGGCGTAAGCGGCGGGCGGGCCCAGGCGATCCTCGGCGGTCCCGCCCCGCTCGGTGACCATCTCGGTGAGGTCGGCACCCATCCCGCCGGTGAGCTCGTCGACCTCCTCCGGCGCCAGATCGGCGAGCGCGTCGCGGACATCGGCGACGTAGCGGCGGACGTCTTCCTCGGTGGCGGTGACGGTGTGCTCGCTCATGCTGCGACCTCCCACTCGATGATGTCGCCCAGGCATGCGGCGAACTCCTGCCAGGTCTTGGTCTCGTGCCGGAGCTGTTCGCGCCCCTGCGGGGTGAGGCCGTAGTACTTGCGGTGTGGGCCCTCCTCGCTCGGCACGACGTAGGAGGTGAGGGCGCCCGCGGCGAACAGTCGCCGCAACGTGCCGTACACCGACGCCTCCCCGACCTCAGCGAGGCCGGCTGCCCGCAACCGGCGGACGACGTCGTAGCCGTACCCGTCCTCCCGCGCCACGACGGCGAGCACGGCGAGATCGAGCACCCCCTTGACGAGCTGTGTGGTCTCCATGACACCCCTGTTCTGCCTCGGCGGCCTCGGCCGCCTGCGTGGGTCCTGCCAGTCGGGAGAGTCCGGATGTCGCCCCCTGACACGACACCCGGACCGCTCCTCCCTGTCACACAGTATCTCGCAATGCACAGTAGTGTCCAGAGTGAAAGAGTGAGGAGTGCTCGTCGCCCGCTGAGACCGTGTAAAAAACACACGGTGTGAGCGGGCGTGTGGACGGTGCCGACCCGCAAGGGCGTCAGCCGATACCGTGATCCCCGTGAGTGAGCAGGGACTCGACAGTGCACGCGCCCGGATCCGTGACGCGGGCACCCTCGTCGTCAAGGTGGGGTCGAGTTCACTGACGACCCCGGAGGGGGTGCTCGACGTCGAGAGGTTGACCGCCCTTGCCGACGCTCTCGCCGCGCGCCGGCTGGCCGGTACCCGCGTCGTCCTCGTGTCTTCGGGTGCCATCGCTGCCGGCATCGTGCCCCTGGGGTACGGCAGCCGCCCGAGAGACCTCGCGACGCAGCAAGCGGCGGCGAGCGTGGGGCAGGGGGCGCTCGTGGCGGCGTACAGTGCCGCGTTCGGGGCGCACGGTCTCACCGTCGGGCAGGTGTTGCTCACCGTCGACGACCTCATTCGCCGCGAGGGGTACGTCAACGCCCGCCGGGCCGTCGACTGCCTGCTCGGACTCGGGGTCGTGCCCGTCGTCAACGAGAACGACGCCGTCGCCACCCACGAGATCCGGTTCGGCGACAACGACCGGCTCGCCGCTCTCGTCGCGCACTTGACCCGCGCCGACGCGCTCGTGCTCCTCACCGACGTCGACGGGCTCTACGACGGCCACCCCGACGAGCCCGGCACGGCACGCATCGAGCTGGTCCGCCGTCAGGAGGACATCGCGCATGTGCGGATCGGTGGCACCGGCTCGAAGGTGGGCACCGGTGGCATGGTCACCAAAGTCGAGGCGGCCCGCATCGCGACCGGGGCCGGGGTGACGACCTTGCTGACGAGCGCGGAGCAGGTCGCCGCGGCCCTGTCCGGACAGCCGGTGGGGACGGTGTTCACGCCCACCTCTTCCCGCCCCACCTCCCGCATGTTGTGGCTTGCGCATGCGAGCGAACCCGCGGGCCGGCTCGTCATCGACGACGGCGCCGTCCGCGCCCTACGCGCCCGAGGGGCTTCACTCCTCCCGGCGGGGATCGTCCGCATCGAGGGCTCCTTCGACGAAGGCGCACCTGTCGAGATCGTCGACCGCGCCGGCACCGGCGTCGCGCGAGGCCTCGTCTCCTACGGAAGCGACGAACTCCCACGCCTCCTCGGCCGCTCCACGAGTTGGCTCGCCGAGGTCTTCGGCGACACCTACGCCAAGGAGATCGTCCACCGCGACCACCTCACCCTCGTCTGAGCCACGCGACACACGCTCACGTAAGCGCACGAAGCTCACCTGGTGAAGCCGAACACACCGTCGACGGTGAGTCTTTGACGTCCAGGTGAGTCCGGAGCCTCCAGATGAGCCTGGATCCCGCGGGTGAGTCCAGTGCGGCAGGGTGAGCGCTCCGAACTCACGTGGGCGAGGCGAACTCACCTCGTGGAGCCGAACTCACCGTCGACGGTGAGTTTCTGACGCTCGGGTGAGTCTGGGGCTTCAGGGTGAGTCCGGTGCGCCGGGGTGAGTGCGGCGAGCACACGTGAGAGACAGGAGCTCACCTTCCGGAGATGAACCCACCTTGTGGAGCCGTGCTCACCGTCGACGGTGAGTCTTTGTGATTCGGGTGAGTCCGGCGAGC
>JAUNTP010000264.1 GCA_030538585.1 Mobilicoccus sp. | reverse complement strand
GGGTCACTGCACGACCTCGTCGGCGCGGTCGATGAGCTCCTGCGGCAGCTCGATCCCGGCCTGCTCGGCGGCGCCCGGGTTGACGATGAGGCGCGGGTCGTCCTGGTACTCCACGGGCATCGTGGCGGGGTCGGCGCCGTCGCGGAGGATCTGCGCGGCCATCTTTCCGGTCTGGCGGCCGAGCTCGCCGTAGTCGATGCCGACGGTGGCGACGCCGCCACGCTCGACCGAGTCGCCCTCGGCGACGATCATGGGGATCTGCTGGGCCTCGGCCGCGGCGACCATGGACTCGATCGCGGAGACGACCACGTTGTCGGTGGGCACGTAGAAGGCGTCGACGTTGAGGGACTGAGCGGCCTGGGCGACCTCACCGGAGTTGCTGACGGTCTGCGTCTGGATCGTCAACCCGAGCTCGGCAGCGGCGTCCTGCGCCATCTGCACCTGCACCTCGGAGTTGGACTCGCCGGAGGAGTAGACGATGCCGACGGTCTGGGCCTCGGGCGCGATCTCCTTGACGAGTTCGAGCTGCTCCTTGACCGGGTTGAGGTCGGAGGTGCCGGTCACGTTGGCGCCGGGCGCCTCGATGGACTCGACGATGCCGGCGGCGACCGGGTCGGTGACGGCCGTGAAGACCACCGGGGTGCCAGTGATGACCTGCGCCGCGGCCTGCGTGGTGGGGGTGGCGATCGACAGGACGAGGTCCTTGTTGACGAAGTTGTTGGCGATGTTGGTCGCCGTCGCCTGGTCACCCTGGGCGTTCTGCTCGTCGTAGTTCGCCTCGATGCCTTCCTCCGCGAGCGCCTCCTTGAACCCTTCGCGGGCCGCGTCGAGCGAGGGGTGGCTGACGATCTGCGTGATGCCGATCTCGTACGTCTCACCACCTGCGGCGGCGTCGTCTGCAGTGCCGTTGCCGCCGGGGGCGTCGCCGCCACCGTTACCGCAGGCGGACAGGGCAAGGGTCGCAGCGGCGATCGCGGCGGTGAGGGTGAGCGTTCGGCGGCTCATCGGGCTCCTCCGTAAGAGTGGGACACGCGGACGGCCGGCGAACCGGCGTGCCCGCAGTGTGCCACGTCACACGCCCACGCGGTGGCAGCGACGCAGATCCACGCACCATCGCCTCGGCGCGCCAGACCACCCCACCCCACCACCGTTGGTCGAGGAGGAGCGCAGCGACGTCTCGAGACCACCGCCCACGTGACTACGACAGCCCATGGTGGTTTCGAGACGTCGCTTCGCTCGCTCCTCCGCCGGATCGAGGAGCGAAGCGTCGCGAAATCGACCAACGGGGTTGGCGCCTACTCCTTGCGCAGAACGGGCCGGAGGGTGTCGAGGACGCTGGGGTCTTCGATCGTGCTCGGCACCTGGGCTTCTTGGCCGTCGGCGATCTGGCGCATCGTCTTGCGGAGGATCTTGCCGGAGCGCGTCTTCGGCAGTGCGACGACGACGTCGACGAGCTTGAGGGCCGCGACCGCGCCGACCTCGCCGCGCACCCGCGCCACGAGTTCACTGCGGAGCTTCTCGGCGTCTTCCTCGGTGTCGATGCCCGACCCCGATTTGAGCACGACGAACGCGCGCGGGATCTGGCCCTTCATCTCGTCGGCGACACCGATGACTGCGCACTCGGCGACGGCCGGGTGGCCCGCGAGCGCCGCCTCGATGGACCCGGTCGACAGGCGGTGCCCGGCCACGTTGAGGACGTCGTCGGTGCGGCCCATGACGTAGACGTAGCCGTCCTCGTCGATGTAGCCGCCGTCGCCGGTGGAGTAGTAACCGTCGTAGACCGACAGGTAGCTGCTGACGTAGCGGTCGTCATCACCCCAGAGTGTCGGCAGGGTGCCGGGCGGCAGCGGCAGCTTGATGGCGATGGACCCCTCGGTGCCGGCAGCGACAGGCTGGCCCTGGTCGTCGAGGACCTGCACGTCATAGCCCGGCGTCGGCACGGTCGGTGACCCGGGCTTGATGGGCAGCTCTTCGATCCCGACCGGGTTGGTCGCGATGGGCCAGCCGGTCTCGGTCTGCCACCAGTTGTCGATGACGGGGATGCCGAGCTTCTCCGTGGCCCAGCGGTAGGTCTCGGGGTCGAGGCGCTCACCGGCGAGGAACAGTCGCCGCAACGACGAGACGTCGTACTTCTCGAGCTCGGCGGCGTCCGGGTCTTCCTTCTTGATGGCCCGCATGGCCGTCGGCGCGGTGAACAGCGACGCGACCTTGTACTTCTCGACCACCCTCCAGAACGCGCCCGCGTCGGGGGTGCCGACGGGCTTGCCCTCGTAGACGATCGTCGTCGCGCCCGCCAGCAGCGGCGCGTAGACGATGTAGGAGTGGCCGACGACCCAGCCGACGTCGCTCGCCGCCCAGAACACTTCGCCCGGGTCGATGCCGTAAAGGTTCTTCATGGACCAGGTGAGGGCGACGGCGTGGCCACCGTTGTCGCGCACGATTCCCTTGGGCTTGCCGGTCGTGCCCGAGGTGTAGAGCACGTACAGCGGGTCGGTGGCCTGGACCTCGACGCACTCGGCGGGCTCGACGACGCCGGGCTTCATGACCTCGTCCCAGTCGAGGTCCCGCTCCCCCATCTCGGCGGTGACCTGCTCGCGCTGCAGGATGACGCAGCGATCGGGCTTGTGGGAGGAGCGCTCGATGGCCTGGTCGAGGAACGGCTTGTACGGGATGGTGCGTGACGGCTCGATGCCGCAGGAGGCAGCGACGACGACCTTGGGGGCGGCGTCCTCGATGCGGGCGGCGAGCTCGGCGGGGGCGAACCCGCCGAAGACAACGGAGTGGATCGCGCCGAGACGGGCGCAGGCCAGCATGGCGACGAGGGCTTCGGGCACCATCGGCATGTAGATGACGACCCGGTCACCCTTCTCGACGCCCAGGTTGCGCAGGACTCCCGCGAAGCGCGCGACGAGTTCGAGCATCTCGGCGTAGGTGATGGTGCGAGAGGTGCCGGTGACGGGGCTCTCGTAGTGGACGGCGGCCTGGTCGGCGCGGCCCGCGACGACGTGCCGGTCGAGGGCGTTGTAGCAGGTGTTGAGCGTCCCGTCGGAGAACCACCGGTAGAACGGCGGGCGGGAGTCGTCCAGCCCGGTCTTCGGCGGCCGGATCCAGTCGACCCCCTGGGCCGCCTCGGCCCAGAAGGCAGCCGGGTCCGCGCTGCTGCGGTCGTGGAGTTCGCGGTAAGCGCCAGTGCTCATGGCACCATCTTCGCCCCGCGACACCCCGGAATGGGGCTCATCGCGTCCGTGATCGACGTCGCAGCCACGGCGCGCCTCTCTGGATCGTGCCCGTGCGTGAAAAACGCGGGCTCTCGGAGGATGGTGGCGATGTGGTCCGAGGGTGGCGATCAGCATGCGGAACCCAAATGTGACTCAGATCACACTAATGATGCCTGCTGAAACCCGTTGCCCCTCAGCGGAATTCATGTCGACCAAGAATG
>JAUNTP010000263.1 GCA_030538585.1 Mobilicoccus sp. | reverse complement strand
CCCGATGGCGAGGAACTGCTTCAACAGCACCGCGACCCAGAAGATCGGCAGCGAGTAGAGCAGGAAGGAGATGAAGGTGATGACGTAGTCGAACGCGGTGTACTGCCGCAGTGCAGACACCAGGCCGATCGTCACGCCGAGGAGGATCGAGATGATGGTCGCGGCGAACACCAGCTGGACCGAGGTGGCGATGGCGCCACCGATCAGGTTCCTGACCGGCGTCATCGTGCTCCACGCGATGCCGAAGTTGCCCTGGAAGAAGTTGCCGAGCCACGTGAAGTACCGGATGTACCAGGGGGTGTCGAGGTTGAGCAGACGGACGCGGTTGTCGATCATCTGCTGCCGGTTCGGAGCGGGGTTCTCGCGCAGGTCCGACAGTGGATCGAGCGCGAAGTCGAGTAGCCCGTACATCACGAACGACAAGACGAAGAGGATGCCGACGGCCAAGGCAAGGCGTCGGGCGATGAAGCGTGCCATGTACTTCTCCGGGATCAGCGGGATGCAGGAAAATGCCGGGTCAAGCGCGATGCGGGTGATCGTAGCGCCTTGACCCGCAGGTGGGGCGCCAGGGAAACCTGGCGCCCCACCGTGTCGTTCTCTAGCGGGTTGTGGCCGACGAGGTCAGCTCACGACCTCCCACTCCCAGAAGTTGTGGAAGTAGGTCGGGGAGAGGGCGATCGACTTGACGCCGGAGATGCGCGTCGTGTCGAAGCCGGTGATCTCCGGGAACTGGAAGATCGTCAGACCGAAGGCCTCATCGACCAGGATCTTCTCGACCTCCTTGATGATCTCGCTCTGGCGATCGGTGTCGGTGGTGATGTTCAGCTCGTTGAGCAGCTCATCGACCGTGGCGTTGCTGAAGCGGCCGTAGTTGTTCTGACCGGTGGTCAGGTAGTTCGGCGCAACGGCGGAGACACCGAGCGAGGTGGACTGCCAACCGAACAGCGACGCGTCGTACTGCGAGTTGTCGCTGAGGAGGGGTCCCCAGTCGACGCTGGAGGCGTCGATCACGTTGAAGCCAGCCGCGTCGGCCTGCTCCTTGATCAGCTGGAACTCCTGCTGACGACGGGTGTTGTTCTGGACGAACAGCAGACGCACGCTCGGGCCCTCGACGCCGGCCTCGGCCAGGAGCTCCTTGGCCTTCTCGACGTTCGAACCCTCACCGTAGGTGGCCTTCATGCCGTTGGCCTCCACCGTGGCGTCGTAGTCGGGCGCACCCGGGACGACGTTGAAGGTGTTGCGGATCTCGGCCTCAGGGTTGAGCGGCTTGATGATGTTGTCGATGATCATCTGGCGCGGGAGGGTCTGCAGGAAGGCCTGGCGGACGAGGCGAGCCGTGTCGGCGTTGCCGCCGTAGCTGGCCGGGTCGAACGGGCCACCGTTGTTGAAGACCAGGTCGACGTGCTCGTACGTGCCGCCCGTCTGCGTGAGGACGTCGACGTTGTCGAGGCCCTGCAGCTGGGTGAGGATGTCGGCCGTCGACTGCGGCTGCGTGATCGCGACCTCACCGTTCTGGAGCGCCTGGACCGAGGCCTGGGCGTCCGGAATGATGCGGACGGTGATCTTGTCGATGTTGGGCTTGCGCATGCCCTCGTAGTTCTCATTGCGCTCGACGGTGACGTACTGCTCCTCGACGAGCTCCGTGATCACGTACGGGCCGCTGCCGACGACAAGCTCGGCGTCGGACGGCATCGACTTGAAGTTGAAGTCGTTGTTGAAGACGCTGGAGATCTTGTTCAGGGCAGCGCGGTCGTTGTCCTGGAACGCCTTGATCAGGTCGGCCTTGGCAGCCTCGGCGTCAGCGGAGCCCAGGGCGCGCTTGGCGACGATGTGAGCCGGGACGGTCGTCGGCCCCATGGCCAGGATCTCCCAGTCGACGTACGGCTTCGAGTAGGTGTAGGTGATCGACTTGCCGTCGTCGGAGATCTCCGGGAACTCCTCGATCAGCGCGTAGCCCGGCGAGCTCGCGTTGAAGTAGACGTCTTCACCCTCGACACCGGTCACGTTGCCGTCGTCGTCGATGCGCGCACCCTCACCGGTGTACTCGCCCTCGTCGTCGGTGGCGGCCTCTTCGACCGTGTTGTACTTGCCGGAGACGGCGCCCCACAGCAGGACGGCGTCGGCGGCGGTGACCGGCGTGCCGTCGGACCACTTCGCCGTGTCGGCGAAGGTGATCTTCACCTGCACCGGATCCTCCGAGACGAGCTCGTAGGAGCCGAACGATGCGTTCGGGGCGATGTTCAGGTCGCTGTCGTAGTACGCGACCGAGTCGTTGGTCAGGTACAGGATGTTGGCGTTGGCCGTGGCGTTGCCGTAGTCGGTGTCCGAGTTGCGGCTGTAGAACGCCTGGTTCCACGCCACGCTCACGGCCGACTCGCCCGCCGGCTGCTCCGGGGCAGCGGTGGCCTCGGTCGTGGCTCCGGCTGTCGTGCCCGGCGCCGGTGCCGTCGGCGTTGCCGGCGTGCAGGCCGAGAACGCCAACGCGCTGGCCAGGACGATTCCCGTCGTGGCCAGAAGCTTGCGCTTGCTCAATGTTCCTCCATGGGTTCCGGGGGCCCATACGAGCGGAGCCCCACTGCGGACCTCTGCCCGGCGTGCACCGGACAGTTGGCGTCGTAGCACGCACCGTACACAGCCCGTCCATGGGCAGCGCAACAGTCGCAACCGAACCGCCGTTGATTCGTTACCCAAGCGTGACAGGAAACACAAAAACCCAAGTCAACAAGTGAAAAGTGATCACTTTCTGTTGACGACGACCGTTCCGAGCAGCAGGTCGTTGATGCCGCGGCGATCGGGGCCGATCACGACGGCGGGCAGCACAAGCGACACCATGGCCGCTCTGGCCAGGGCTCGGAGCGGTCCGATGGGGCTCCCGTCGACGCGCGTGACGCCGATGCGCGAGATCAGTTGTCCGAAACTGCTGCCCGTGAGCGCGGTCATGACGGCCTTCTGCACGAAGAAGACGGTGAGGATCATCCAGGCCCGCCAGTCGTTCTCGGTCAGGACGCCCTGGCCGAAGGCGCCGAGGGCCACGATCATGCTGGCTCCCCAGTCGAGCACCAGCGCGCCGATGCGACTCCCCCACCGGGCGAGTGACCCCGGGCCGTTCTCGGGCAGGCCGAGGCCTTGGCCGGGGTAGCTCTCGGGCGTGGTCACGGTGCGGCAGCTTACCGACTGCCTGTAACACCTCCGAAACACGGACGACACTGGCCGGTGACGTCCACCGCCTAGGTTGGTTGGGTCAGACCACTACCTGTTCGGAGGATCCATGTTCCAAGACGCCGATGAGCTCCTCGGCTATCTGGAGGAGAACGACGTCGAGACCGTCGACGTCCGCTTCTGCGACCTACCCGGCGTGATGCAGCACTTCACGATCCCGGCGCGGTTCCTGACGCGTGATGTCATCGAGGATGGCCTGTCGTTCGACGGCAGCTCGATCCGCGG
>JAUNTP010000262.1 GCA_030538585.1 Mobilicoccus sp. | reverse complement strand
AAAGCGGGAGCTGCAGCCGATGCCGGAGATGAACGCCATGTTCTCGCGCTTGAGGCCGAGGGTCGGCAGGAACGACTGGACCGCGGCGAGGATGGCGTAGTCGCCGCAACCGGGGCACCAGCGGACCTCCTGGTCGGAGGTGTACTCCTTCTTCGTGCCCGGCGCGGCGCCTTCGTCCAGGCGCGGGACGCCGTGGGTGCCGAGGCTGGGCATGCCGAGGTCGATGCTCATCGGGTCTCCTGTGCATCAGTGTCGAGGTCGGCCACAGCGGCGGCGAGCACGTCGACGAGGTCGGTGGAGGTGAACGGGAGCCCGCGCACGGAGGTGTGGGACTGCACGTCCACGAGGAAGCGGCCGCGCAGCAGCAGTGCCAGCTGGCCGAGGTTCATCTCGGGCACGATGACGCGCTCGTAGGAGCGCAGCACGTCCGCGGTGTTGGCGGGCATCGGGTTGATGTGCCGCAGGTGCGTCTGCGCGACGGGGATGCCGCTCGCGCGCAGAGAGCGCACGGCCGCGCTGATGGGGCCGTACGTGGAGCCCCAGCCGAGCACGAGCACCCGTGCGTCGCCGCCGGGGTCGTCGACGGCGAGGTCGGGGACGCCCGCCGCGATGCGCTCGATCTTCTCGGCGCGCAGCCGGACCATCTTGTCGTGGTTGTCGGGGTCGTAGCTGATGTTGCCGGTGATGTCGGCCTTCTCGATGCCGCCGAGGCGGTGCTCGAGGCCGGCGGTGCCGGGGATCGCCCACGGGCGGGCGAGGGTGTCCTCGTCGCGGACATACGCGTGGAACGTCGGCTCGCCCTTGGCGTCGGTGGAGTTGGGGCCGCTTGCGAACGTGACGTCGAGGGCGGGCAGGTCGCTCACCGCGGGGATGCGCCACGGCTCGGAACCGTTGGCGAGGTACCCGTCGGAGAGAAGGATGACCGGGGTCATGTACGTCGTGGCGATACGCACGGCTTCGAGGGCGGCGTCGAAGCAGTCGGCCGGGGTCTGGGGGGCGATGACGGCCACGGGGGCCTCCCCGTTGCGCCCGTACATGGCCTGCAGGAGGTCGGCCTGCTCGGTCTTGGTCGGCAGGCCGGTGGAGGGTCCGCCACGTTGCACGTCGATGACCACCAGGGGCAGCTCGGTGGACACGGCCAGGCCGATGATCTCCGACTTGAGCGCGAGGCCCGGCCCGGAGGTCGTCGTCACCCCGAGCTTGCCGCCGAACGAGGCGCCGAGCGCGATGCCGACGCCCGCGATCTCGTCCTCGGCCTGCACGGTGGTGACGCCGAGCCGCTTGAGTCCGGCGAGGGCGTGCAGGATGTCCGAGGCGGGGGTGATGGGGTAGCTGCCGAGCACGAGCGGCAGACCGCTGCGTTGCGCGGCGGCGACGAGGCCGTACGCGGTGGCGATGTTGCCGGTGATGTTGCGGTAGGTGCCCGGCGGCATTGGCGCGGGCGCGATCTCGTAGCTGACCGCGAAGTCCTCGGTGGTCTCGCCGTAGTGGTACCCGGCCTCCAGGGCGGTGAGGTTGGCCTGCAGCACCTCGGGCAGCTTGGCGAACTTGGCGCGCAGGAACGCGCGCGTGCCGTCCATGGGGCGGTGGTACAGCCAGGAGAGGAGGCCGAGGGCGAACATGTTCTTCGCCCGCTCCTTCTCCTTGCGGGTGAGGTCGAAGTCCGCGAGCGCCGTGACCGTCATCGAGGTGAGCGGCAGCTTGTGCACGTGCCAGGATTCGAGGGTGTCGTCCTCGAGGGGGTCGCTGGCGTAGCCGACCTTGGCGAGCGCACGTTTTCCGAAGGCGTCGGAGTCGGCGATGATGACGCCGCCGCGCGGCAGGTCGCGCAGGTTCGCAGCGAGCGCGGCGGGGTTCATCGCGACGAGCACGTCGGGGGAGTCGCCGGGGGTGAGCACGTCGTGGTCGGCGAAGTGCAGCTGGAAGCTGGAGACGCCCGGCAGCGTGCCCTGTGGCGCCCGGATCTCGGCCGGGAAGTTCGGCAGGGTCGACAGGTCGTTACCGAGGGTCGCGGTGCTGCTGGTGAACCGGTCGCCGGTGAGCTGCATGCCGTCGCCGGAGTCACCGGCGAAGCGGATGACGACGCGGTCGAGCTGTTCGACGGTCTTGGAGGTGACTGTGGACACGATGCCCTTTCGTTCTCGCCCGAGCGCAGTCACGGGCGGGCGACTACGTTCCGGCCATCCTAGACACGAGTTCGGGATCCCTCCCGTGCGCCTACTGCACACAAACTGAACGTCAGCCGTCGACGCATCTCACCCCGCGCTCGAGCGCATGGCTCGGATGCCGATGACGAGTCCGACGGCCGCGGTGATCCCCGCGGCCACGAAGCCCCAGAGCACATCCGGGCCTGCCAGTCCGCCCGCGAAGAGCGAGCGGGTGGCCTCGACGACGTAGGTGAGCGGGTTGACCGCGGACAGTGCGCGCATCCACCCCGGTCCGCCCTCGAGCGGCAGCAGCATCCCGGAGAGGATCATGAGGGGAAACAGGAAGGTTTGCTGAACGACCCAGAACATCCACTCCTGTTTGCGGACCGCGATGGCGAGGGCGTAGCTGAGCGAGCTGATCCCCACCCCGAGGAGCCCCAGGAGCACCAGGCCGAGGAGTACCCCGATCGGGTAGATGCGGAAGCCGAACGGCACCATGACGAGCACGATCAGCAGGGCCTGCACGACGAGGGTGACGATCTCTTTGCCGGCGCGGCCGATGAGCAATGCCGAGCGGGACAGCGGCGTGACGAGCATCCGTTCGTGCGCCCCGGTGTGCATCTCATAGAGGAGGTTCGAGCCGACCATCGTCGACCCGAACAGCGAGATCATGACGACGATCGAGGGCACGAACCACTGCCACACGTCCCCGCCCGGTAGGCCGGAACCGAGGTTGCCGGCGAGCAACGGCCCGAAGAGGACGAGGAAGAAGAGCGGCTGCACCAGCGAGAAGATGACCGAGAAGGGGTCGTTGAGCACCGGACGCATCTCTCTGACCAGGACGATCCAGCTGTCTCGCGCCACCGACCGACGGGCGCTGGTGACGCTCATGCCGCCACTTCCTCGGTCTCGGCGGCCGCTTCACGCAAGCTGCGGCCGGTGAGGGTGAGGAAGACGTCGTCGAGGGTGGGCCGGCGAACCTGGAGGTCGAGGACCGGGATCTCGTGAGCCTCGGCCAGGTGCACGAGTTCGGGTATGCGGCGCGAGCCCCGCGTCACCGTGGCGACCACCGACCCCTCGTCCACCGTCACGGCGGTGGTGGACTCCCAGGCGCGCAGGTGGGCGGCCAGGCGTTCAGCGTTCGGGCCGGGGTCGGTCGCGATCATGAGGCGGTCGCCCGCGTGTTCCTGCTTGAGGGCCTCGGGGGTGTCGTCGGCGATGATGCGGCCGTGATCGATGATGACGACCCGCTCGGCCATCGTGTCGGCCTCGTCGAGGTCGTGCGTCGTCAGCAGCAG
>JAUNTP010000037.1 GCA_030538585.1 Mobilicoccus sp. | reverse complement strand
CGAAAGCTCACCCGGCGTACAGAGGCTCACCTTGAAGACAGAGCCTCACCGTCGACGGTGAGTTTCTCTGCCCGAGGTGAGGTTGGTACGCGCAGGTGAGCCTTCAGCCTGGAGCGCAGTCACAGCCGCTCGGTGGTCGCGCTGTCAGGGCCGTCGAACCAACGGTGGAGAGCCCGCTCGAAGAGGTCGTCGTCCGCGACGCGCGCGAAGAGGGTGAGTGAGGACCGCAGCTTGAGGGCGTCGACCCCGCCCATGAGTGCGGTGACGTCGGGTGCGTCAGCGTCGAGGACGGCCTGAGTCGCCTCCCGCAGCCGTGGCCCGAGTACAGGGTGGGCGAGGTAGTCCCGCGCCTCGTCAGCCCCGGCGAAGGCGTACCGCTGGGCCATCGCGCTCCGACCGAGCCCGGCGATCTGCGGGAACACGAACCACATCCAGTGGCTGCTCTTGCGACCGCGGCGCAGCTCGGCAACGGCACGGTCGTGGGTGTCACCCTCGTCCTGGGCGTCGACGAAACGCTGCAGGTCACTCATCCGGCTCCTCCTCCGCATCGTGGGACGCCTCTGGGCGGCGCATCCTCGCCCCTGCCAGGATCGCCGAATTCGACGACGAGTGAGGGTGATTCGCATGACGATCCGACGAGGCGCAGCGGTGAGCGCCGCAGTGGCCCTGGCCCTGGCGCCGGTGTTCTCCGGCCACACCGCGCACGGGCAGTCGAGCGTCGATACTGGCGGGATGATCCTGCGCGCCGACTGTCTCGACCCGACCGTGCCGCTGACCCGTGAGGAGCAACGGCTCTCGGCGCGTCTGCCGGACCCGGCCGATCCGTCGCGGCTCGCGCGGCGCACGTTCGCCCAGCAGATGATCCACGGCGGCGGGTTCGGCGATGTCGCTCCGCGAGTGGTCGAGCAGTTGTGTTCACACACGAGCGCGGCGGGGATGACGTCCGCGGCGGAGAAGGTGGGTCGGGCGCTGTGGCGCGCGGCGGTGGATCGCGTGCAGTCCACCGGAGCGGTACACGGGGATCTCCCACGCGGCGACGATCGGCCGCTGTACTGGACCCGGCTGCAGGTCACGGCGGCGGTGCGGCAGTGGACTCCGCCGGTGCCCCTCACCCACGCCGAGCGGGAAGAGATCATCGAGACCTTCGAGCGGGCCTCCCGCGGCATGAGCGACATCGACTACCCCGAGGGCGAGGATGTCGCGCGCGTCCTCGTCAGCGGGTTCGATCCTTTCACCCTCGACGGTGGCGACGTCGGCACCGCGACGGGTGCCGCCGGCAACAACATCCGACACGGCAACCCCTCGGGGGCGACGGCGCTGGCCATCGATGGGACGACCCACGTGGGACCCGACGGTCGGCAGCAGATCATCCACGCGTACGTGTTGCCGGTCAACTACACCGAGTTCGACCTGGGGTGGATCGAGGACACCGTCGGCCCCCACATGCGCTCGGGCCCGGCCGCGCTCACGGCGTCGTTCACGATCAGCCAGGGCAGCGAGGGCCGCTTCGACCTGGAAGTGTGGAATGGCCGCTACCACGGTGTATCGGCGGGTAACGACGGGAGCCACCCGTGCCCGCCTCTCGACGGGATCCCGCAGATCGCGGTGAACAACCCGGGCTGCAACACCACCCCACCCGCGCGGTGGGGCAACCCGCGGGCCTTCGACCTGCACGACCCGCCCCAGTGGACGCAGGCGTCGTTCCCGTTCGAGCACATGATCGACGCGCCCACCGGCGCGGGACTCGTGGCGCCGCCCGGGGCAGCGTGGGAGGACGGCGAAGGATTCCCGGTGGTTCGCAACACGGAGTTCACCGCGTTCACCTCGTGCGATTCCCCCGAGCGCGTCACCGTCAACGCCGCGCCTGAGGGCAGCATCGACCCCGCTCAGCCGGGCACCCCACCGTCGGAGGGCTCGTGCGCATACGCGGGCGGCGGTGGCACGTACCTGTCGAACGAGTCCGGCTACCGCAACACCCTCTTGCGTGACCGGTTGGGGCGCGACATCCCGGCGGGGCACATCCACACGCCCGTGATGCAGCACTGGGAGCCCGGGAACGACTACGCCGTCAGCGACGCGACCTTCGACGCGTGGCGCACGGCCATCGTGGGACAGACCATCGCGCTCGTCGTCACCGGAGCCGTGAGCGGGTCGTGACGTATCCCGAGCAGGAACGGCGCCGCCCGAGGCCTGGGTAGGCTGCGACCATGCTCATCGCCGAGGATCTCCTGCTCCTGCTGACCCGCGACGACGGCAAACCGGAGAACGCGTTCGCCTACTCGGCGTACGGGTACGCCGCCGGCAACATCACCGACCTGGCGCTGCGCGGCAGGCTGACTCTCAGCGACCACAAGGACCCGCGCGTGTCCATCTCAGACCCCACCCCCACGGGTGAACCGGCGCTCGACGCAGCGCTGGCGCGGCTGAGTGACCGGGACGGCAAGCGGGTGTCCTCGCTCGTCACCGACAAGCGGGTCGCGGCCGAGGACGAGGTCGTCGCCGGGTTGCAGCGGGCCGGTGTCATCGAGGTGGAGCCGAAGCGGCTGTTGGGGTTGGTCGGGGAGCGGCGGCCTGTCGCCGACCCGACGAGGGAGCGCGATCTGCGCGACCGGTTGCGGCTGGTGCTCGCCGGGTCGAGCGCGTCGCCAGCCGAGTCGACCCTGCTGGCGTTGCTGTGCGGTCTGGACATGGCGCCCAAGGTGCTCGCGCAGGAGACGGTGCTGTCCAAGCGGGAGCTCAAGAAGCGGATCGAGGCGATCACCGAGGAAGCGACGACCGGGAGCGACGTGAGTGCCGCCGTGCGCCGCGCCGTGTCGTCGATGAACACGGCCATCATGACCGCGGCCATCGTCCCGACGATCACGGCTGCGACGAGCTGACGTGCCGTACCTGCCCGAGCACGATCGTGTCGAGGACCGAGACCTTCTGCTCGACGTCATCGCCCGTCACCCGTTGGCGACACTGGTCACCCATGATGGGGATGAGCCCGACGCCGACCTCATTCCCCTCCTCGCCCGCCCGGGCCCGGACGGCGAGGTCGACCTCATCGGGCACGTGGCGCGCTCCAACCCGTTGTGGGAGAAGCCGCAGTCGGGCCCGGTGCTGGCCGTGTTCACCGCCGCCGAGCACTACATCTCCCCGTCCTGGTACCCGAGCAAGGCCGAACATCACCGGGTGGTACCGACGTGGAACTACGTCGTCGTGCACGCATGGGGCGAACTGCTGGTCCACGACGACCCGAAGTGGGTGCGGGGCGTGGTGTCGCGGTTGACCCAACATCAGGAAAGCGGCCGTGACGAGCCGTGGCGACTCGGCATGGCGCCGGGTGACTACGTGGACGAGCAGCTGGCCCGCATCGTCGGCGTGAGCATCCGGGTGGCGCGGCTGAGCGGCAAGTTCAAGGTGTCGGCCCACCGGTCGGAGGCCGACCGGCTGGGGGCCCGCGACGGGGTCGCAGGGGGCTCGGCCGAACTCGCCAGGTACATGACCGACCCACCGAACGCCGGGACGGTGTGATCGCCGGGAGTGAGTCCGGTTTGCCGGGGTCTCCTCCCGGGTAGTGAGCGGCATGAGCAACTCCGAGGAAGCAGCCAAGAACGAAGCCGTCGAGATCGTCGTGCAGCGGGTCGAGTCGCACAGCTACGGCGCGCAGGTGCCTGACGTGAAGAAGCACCTCCAGGAGGGCCTGGCCGACGCCGGGGTCGACCTCCCCGACGACGAGGTGCAGCGGATCGCCGAGCGCATCGCCGCCGAGAAGGACGCTCAAGCCGAAGAGTGACCGCCGTGGGAGGGTGTGGTGATGAGCACTCTCCCCGCGGTCCCCGATGAGTTGCGGCGTGCTGAACCCTTCACGTGGGTGAACCCTCGCCGCGATGCGAGTGCGACCGGGAACGTCTCGAAGGCGGACGTCGCCGAGACCGACGCTCGGCTGCGCCGATTCGCGCCCTTTCTCGCCGAGACGTTCGACGGCCCGTGGCACGAGGGCCCGCACGGTGTCGAACCGGGCGTGATCGACTCCCCGCTCACGTCGTTGCCCCAGCTGGCCGACGCGCTCGGTCTGGACCGACCCCTCTGGGCCAAGCGCGACGACCTGCTGCCCATCTCCGGGTCGGTCAAGGCGCGGGGAGGCATCTACGAGGTGTTGGCTGTTGCCGAGCGCATCGCGATCGAGCACGGGTTCTCGACCGAGGACGACTACCGCGCCTTCGCCGAGCCGCAGATGCGCGACCTCTTGTCCCGATACATCGTCGCTGTCGGGTCGACCGGCAACCTCGGCCTGTCCATCGGCACCATGGCCCGAGCGCTCGGCTTTCAGGCCGTCATCCACATGTCCGCCGATGCTCGTGCCTGGAAGAAGCACCGGCTGCGTTCCCTCGGCGCTGAGGTCATCGAGTACGAGGGCGACTACGGCCGCGCCGTCGAGACCGGTCGTGAGCAGGCTCGCGGCGACGACCGCGTCCATTTCGTCGACGACGAGAGCAGTCGGCTGCTCTTTCTCGGCTACGCGGTGGCGGGGCGCCGGATCGGCGCGCAGCTGGCCGCGGCAGGCATCACCCCCGGCGCCGAGCGGCCCCTGCACGTGCACCTGCCCTGCGGGGTCGGCGGCGGACCGGGCGGCATCCTCGTCGGCCTGCACCTGGGACTCGGCGACGCTGCAGAGCACATCCACGGCTGGTACGCCGAGCCCACGCAGGCGTGCTGCATGACCCTGTCCCTGGCCACCGGCCTCGGGGACCGGATCGCGGTCAGCGACATCGGCCTCGACGGGCGGACTGCGGCCGACGGGCTCGCCGTCGGCCGCTCCTCCGCACTGGCCTACGAGGCGACCCAGCACCTCGTCGCCGGCGCCTACACCGTTCGCGACGAGGAGATGTTCCGCCTCCTGCGCCTCCTGGACGAGACCGAGGGGATCCACCTCGAACCGTCCGCACTCGCCGGGGTGGCCGGGCCGCTCGCCCTGTGCGCCGCAGGAGTGGAACTGCCCGAGGGTGCCGCGCATCTGGCGTGGGCGACGGGTGGCTCGATGGTTCCCGATGAGGAAATGGCGACCTACCTGCAGCCCCACCCCTGACCGTTCGTCGCCGCACGATGGCGCGGGCGCCGCCGCGCGGTGAGAATCGGGACATGGCGATCTCCCCTCCCCCTGCGAACGCTGCTTTCGTCGACGCGTGGCTCACCGACATGGACGGCGTCCTCGTCCATGAGGAAGAAGCCATCCCGGGCGCCGCGGACTTCATCGAGGCGCTCAAGCGGGAGGGCCTGCGGTTCCAGGTCCTCACGAACAACTCGATCTTCACCCCGCGTGACCTGCGGGCCCGGCTGGCGGGTAGCGGTATCGACGTGCCGGAGGACGCGATCTGGACCTCCGCGCTGGCCACGGCGCGGTTCCTCGCCGATCAGCGCCCCGGTGGGTCGGCGTACGTCATCGGCGAGGCCGGGCTCACGACGGCGCTGTACGAGGCCGGGTACACGATGACGTCGCGCGACCCGGAGTACGTCGTCCTCGGCGAGACGCGCACGTACTCGTTCGAGGCGATCACGACGGCGATCCGCCTCATCGACGGCGGCGCCCGGTTCATCGCCACCAACCCGGATGTCTCTGGGCCCTCCCCGCAGGGCAAGTTGCCCGCGACGGGCAGTGTGGCTGCCCTCATCACCGCGGCCACGGGCCGCACGCCGTACTACGTGGGCAAGCCCAACCCGCTCATGATGCGCACGGCCCTCAACCGCATCGAGGCGCACTCTGAACACACCGTCATGATCGGCGACCGTATGGACACCGACGTGATCAGCGGGTTGGAGGTGGGGATGCGCACGATCCTCGTCCTCACCGGGTCGACGCGCCCCGAGCAGGTCGAGCACTTCCCCTTCCGTCCGACGCGCATCGCCGACTCCATCGCCGATGTCGTCGACCTCGTGGGTGAACGGGCCCCTCGCGGGCACGACGAGGACGCTGCGGCCGACTGACCCTGTCCCGACCTGCGAGACACCGCCGAACCGCCGCGCGACACGACACCATCGCGGACACCATCCCACTGCGCGCTAATACCGGCAATCGGGCTGAAGCACAAGGGTTTTCGCTCTTGTTTCCACCTGAATGTCGCCTGTAGACAGGCTGACATCCGCCGTCACCCCTGCCTTGACAGGAGCATTTTCGTGAATCGACGTCTCCCCTTGTTCGCGGCCGTCGCCGGCCTCACCTTGTCGACAGCACTGATCGCCCCCACGGGCGCCTCCGCCTCCCCCAGCCCGGACGCCGGGGAGTTCGAGGAGGCTCTGCAAGCCGCCGCCAAGCCCCTGACCACGCCGTTCGAGGACAGCGACGGCGCCACCTGGACCACGTTCGACGAATGGCTCGACTTCTGGTCGGCCCTCGACGACTCCTCCGACCGTGTCGAGGTCGACCAGTACGCCACCTCCGGTGAGGGGCGCCCGATCCACGCGATCACGGTCGGTTACCCAGCGCCGCCGTCGACGCGGGCCCAGGCCCGGGGGTCGGTGCTGCTGCTCAACTGCAGCATCCACGGCAACGAGCCCGCCGGGCGCGAGGCCTGCATGATCCTCGCCCGCGACATGTCGACGACGCAGGATCCGCGAGTGCTGCGGTTCCTCTCGCAGACCACCGTCGTCATGACGAACGTCAACCCTGACGGCTGGGTCCACAACGTGCGCGGCAACGCCGAGCGCATCGACGTCAACCGCGACTTCATGACGTTGGAGACGAACGAGGGCCAGGCGCTCATCTCGCTGGTCAACCAGCGTCGCCCCGACGTGATGAACGACCTGCACGAGTATGGCCCGAGCCGCGGGCACGACTGGCAGGCGACGACGCTGTGGCCGCGTAACCGCAACGTCGACCCGGGCGTGCAGTCGATGTCACGCACGATGGTGCGGGAGTACGTGGCGCCCGCCATCACCTCGCGCGGCCTCACCCACGGCACGTACGGCGAGCGCGTCAAGGACGGCGAGCCCTACCTGCGGTTCGTCGGCGACGACCAGGCCCGCATCCTGCGCAACTACACCGGGCTGCGGCACATCGTGGGTCAGCTCACCGAGTCGGCGACGCGTCCGACGGTCGCGGCGGAGCAGGACAACCCGGCGCTGCTCAACCGCAACCGGGTTGCGGTGCAGTACGCGAGCGTCATCGGCAACGCGGAGATCATCGAGGCCCAGCGCGACCGGATCGCCCAGACCACCGCCGCCGCTGCCGAGCGCGCCACGCGGATGGGTGCGGCGCAGGAGGGTGTCATCTACTTCGCCGGGCAGGACGACATGCTCCCGACGCAGGCGAACCAGGTGGAGCCCGACCCGATGTGCGGGTACACGATCAGCACCGAGGATGCTCAAAAGTGGGCCCGCACCCTGGAGCTGCACGGCATCACGCACAAGCCGAGCGGTGACGAAGTGTGGGTGCCGATGGGCCAGCCCGCCCGCGGCCTCATCCCGCTGCTGTTCGACGAGCGCTCCGAGCACGCCATCACCGAGGGCACTCCGCACGACGAGTGCCGCTGATCGAGCGAGCTCAGCGGCGGGGGTGGGCGATCAGCCCACCCCCGCCGGCCCGCGTCGGAGTGATTCACCGGGGTGCCGAGCGTCATAAGCTGGCCGGAATGACTCACCTGCCCCTTGTCGCCGAACTCCTGCTGCTCCTGCACGACCGTCGGGGGCGGCGTGTCACCACCAGGACGCGTGCTCGTCGCGGACTCGTCCCTACCGCTGTCGCTGATCTCGCGCTGCTCGGGGTCGCCGAGGTGGAGGACGGTCCTGAGCCCCGCGTCCGCCGCATCGCTGACACCCGTCCCGGCGAGTACGCGCCGCTGCTCGCGATGCATGGGGCTCTGCGCGACGAACCTAGGCCGATCACGCACCTCGGCGATCGGGCCGTCCCGGTGGAGGAGGCCACCCGCGCCCTGTTGACGCGCGCCGGCATCACTCGTGCGGACCGGCTGACCACCGCGATGCGCGGACGCCTGCCCATCGAGAACACGCCACGTGTCGAGGAGTTGCGGCGGCGGATCGACAACGCGGTGCGTAGCGGTCGACCCGACGTCCGGGACGCCGTGCTCCTGGGCATCCTCCATGCCCTCGACGTCGTCCCGGTTGCGCTGGTCGCGACGACCCGTGATCTGGGTGAGCGAGAGGTGTGCTGGCGCATCGCGGGGATGATCGACCACCCCGACCTGCCCGCCGCGGAGACGGCGATCGTGCAGGCGGTAGCTCGAGCCACCGTGCTCCTCGGCTCCGGCCACACCGCCCGCTGGTTGCTCGGCGGGCTGGAGTGATGTGGCTGAGGCGTCTCGATTCCGCTCGCGGTCAGCATCGTCGCCCCGATGACGCGGTTGAGATGACGCATCGGCGGGTCGTCTGAAACAACTGTGCGTGTGCCGGACATGCTCTGGTCATGAACGATGTCGACGGTGCGGAGCGCGACTTTCGGGGCCTGTACTCCGCCACCTACGGTGACGTGCTCCGGTTCGTGCAGCGTCGATGCCCACCGGAGTCGGCCGAGGACGTGGTCGCCGAGGTGTTCCTCGTCGCCTGGCGCTGCTACGCCGACCTTCCACCCCGCGACGAGCAACGCAGGGCGTGGCTGTACGCCACCGCCCGCAAGGTCCTCTCCAACATCCGCCGCGGCGAACAGCGTCGCGACGCGCTCCACCTGCGCATCGCCGACGCCCACCCCGGCGGCACCGTGACCCCTGAGGATCTCGCCGCCCGCCTCGACCTCGCCGCCGCGTGGCGACGCCTCACTGTCGAGCAACAAGAGGTGCTCTCCCTCCACCTGTGGGACGACCTCGGTGACCGCGCCCGCGCCGACCTCGACAACATCCTCACCCAGCCGCGAGAGAACCGCGACGACCCCGAGCGCCCCGCCACCCCCACGACGATCAGCCCAGGTGGGGCCGGGGATCAGCGCCGTCGGGGTGCCGTGGGCGACCCAGCCCGCCTACGCGACCTGGCAGCACGTCCCCACAGCTGTCGACGCGGACGGCACTGAAAAGGCGGCCGACGCGTGCCGCGCGCTGTGGAGCGGCGTGTCCCTGGAGGACGGCTTCGCCCCCGCGAGCGACTTCCGCGCCGTCCTCAGCGAACAACGTGGTCGACAGACCTTCACCATCATGCGCGGACCCGACGGCCAGTTCGCCCACTGCCTCCTCAGCCGCAGCCTTCTCGTCGGCGACGGTGGAGGTGGCGGGATGGCCCCGATCCCACCCATCGGCGACCCTGGAGCCGATAGCCTCGACCTCGCGATGATCGGCGCCATCGGTCCCTCGCGGAACACGGCGTTCGGCATCTCGCTCCCAAGCGACCCTCGCACTGCGAACTACGCCTACGGTCGGGCAGGTGCCGACGTCGCCTCCCTGGTCCTGCACACCCGATCTCAGGGCGACGTGACCGCGACCCTCCAGGCCGGATTGTGGGCGGCATCGTGGCCCTCCCCCGACGATTCGACCGACTTCACCGACGTCACGGCCACCCTCACCCTCACCGATGGCTCGTCACGCGAGGTCGACATCAACGCCCTCGCCCTCCCCTGGTCGGACTGAGGATCCCCATCGACCGGCCCGGCCCTGCCACGATGCGAGGGTCGGGCCGCTGGTCCTTGGTGCTCGGGCGGGCGCGACGGCCCTGTCAACGCCCCGCCTAGGATCGCGTCATCGCCGACCCGAAAGGTTGACTCCCGTGACGTCGGATCCCGAGCGGCTCTTTCCCGGAAAAACGTTCATCTCCACCGTTCTCGACGCGCTCGACACGAAGAACGCGATGACGGGCGAGGTGGCCCGCATCTACCTGCAGCGTGCCGCGATGGCGGGCATGATCATCGGCGTCTTCTACGTCGCCAACTACCTGACGGTCAGCGCCTTCGCGGGCGAGGACCCCCACGCCGACGGCGCCACGCTCGGCAAGTTCGTCGGCGGGTTCGTGTTCGGGTGGGCGCTCGTGTTCATCTACTACACCAAATCCGAGCTGCTCACGTCGACGATGATGGTCGTCTCCATCGGCGCCTACTACCGGCGCATCACCCTGCGTCGCGGCCTCAAAGTGCTGAGCCTGTGCTACCTCGGCAACCTCATCGGGGGCGCGGTCATCGCGGGCCTCATCGCCGCATCGACCCTCGCCTCCGGCGCGGCCGCGATCCACCTCGACGCCTCCGTGGCCACCAAACTCGCCTACGTCACGAGTGGGTCCGCCGGCATGACCGACCTCTTCGTCCGGGCGATCCTGTGCAACTTCATGATCAACCTCGCGATGCTGCTCATCTACAACGGGTTCCTCACCTCCGATGTCGCCAAGATGGGCGCGATGATCATGTCGGTCCTCGTCTTCGCCTTCCTCGGCTTCGAGCACTCGGTGGCGAACTCGGTGCTCTTCATGATCGCCGGATTCCAGGGCACCCTCGACGTGATGCCCGCCCTCGGCAACATCGGTATCTGCCTGCTCGGCAACTTCGTCGGCGGCGGCGTCCTCATCGGCCTCTACTACGCGTGGGCCAACGACGAGGCGCGCTACCTGCGCCGCAGACCAGCGGCCTGAGGTGCGCCTCATCCCAGCAGACATGTGAACGGACATCGCCGGTGTCGTGAGGACGACACCGGCGATGTCCGTTCGGTTGTCCGCTCGTGAGCGGGTGGGATGAAGGTCAGCGGGGGGTGGTGTCCTGGTCGTGGACCACGCCGCTGGGCTCCGGCGCGGGCGACCAGACGGTCTCCTCGCCGCCGAGGCCGCTGCCGCCGGTCTCGCGGATGCTGCCGTCGGCGAGGATCTCGTACGCGGTCTCGGCGTGCAGGATGCGGTCGACACCGGAGAGCTCGGAGTCGCTGTCGACGCGGAACCCGATGGTCTTCTGCAGGATCCACCCGAGGGCGTAGCTCACGACGAACGAGACGACGAGCACGGCGAACGCGCCCACCGCCTGACGCCACAGCTGGTCGACGCCGCCACCGTAGAGCAGGCCGTTCACGCCGGCCGGGGCCGCAGCCGAGGCGACGAACCCGACCATGAGGGTGCCGACCATGCCGCCGACGAGGTGCACGCCGACGACGTCGAGGCTGTCGTCGTACCCGAAGCGGTGCTTGAGACCCACCGCGAAGGCGCAGGCCATGCCGCTGATGACACCGATGGTGAGGGCACCGATCGGGGTGACCGAGTCGGCGGCCGGGGTGATGCCGACCAGGCCGGCGACGATGCCCGACGCGGCACCGAGGCTCGTGAAGTGCCCGTCACGGAGGCGCTCGATGAGCAGCCAGCCGAGGATCGCTGCCGCCGGGGCGGCCAGGGTGTTGACGAACGCGACCGCCGCCGTCTGGTCGGCGGCCAGCGCCGAGCCCGCATTGAACCCGAACCAGCCGAACCACAGGAGGGCCGCGCCGAGCATGACGAGCGTGAGGTTGTGCGGCCGCATCGGCTCGGTGCCGAACCCCTGACGGTTGCCGAGCACGAGGACCAGCGCGAGGGCCGCGGCCCCGGCGTTGATGTGGATGGCCGTGCCGCCCGCGAAGTCGATCGCCTCGATCTGGTTGGCGATCCACCCACCGTGGGAGACGACGTTGCCGGCCGCGTCCGTGGTGTCGAACGCGAACACCCAGTGCGCGATCGGGAAGTACACGATCACGGCCCACAGGGCCGTGAAGATGAGCCAGGTGGAGAACTTCGCGCGGTCCGCGATGGCGCCGCTGACGAGGGCTGTGGCAATGATGGCGAACATCGCCTGGAAGCCGACGAACGCGAGGGTGGGGGTGGACCCGGAGATGGCGTCCTCGGACAGGAGAGAGGTAAGCCCGGCGAATTCGAGCGGATTCCCCATGAGGCCGTAGAGGGAATCACCGAACGCCTGGCTGTACCCGATGAGCACCCACAGAACACCGACGGTGCCCATGGTGCCGATGCACATCATCATCATGTTGAGCACGCTCTTGGCGCGCACCATTCCGCCGTAGAAGAAGGCCAGACCCGGCGTCATCAGCATGACCAGCGCCGCGCTGATGAGGACCCAGGCCGTATCGCCGTGGTTGATCGTCATGCCGAGGAGAGTGGGGCACACTCCGAGCACCACCCTAATCGGACATTTTCGACATCGTGTCGCGTGGTCAGAGGAGTCCGTTCAGCGGGTTTATCCTGGTCGTCCGGCCTCAGCGGCCCTCGACCCCGACATCCTCTCGACATCGAGAGACCCCCGGGCCTGCGACCAGCGAGAATGCCCTCGAAATGCGCAGAGAATGACTCGGAATACCGACCCGCCGGTCATGCCAACACCAGAGACGGGGCGTCCGTGCGTCGGTGCCATTCGTCACACACGGCGGTTTTGCTCAAACGTCGCTCGACACCGATCGAGCCGTTCACTGCCCGAGCAGCGCCTCGGCGAACGCCTTGGGCTCGAAAGGCGCCAGGTCGTCGGGCCCCTCCCCCAGGCCGACGAGCTTGACCGGGACCCCGAGCTCCTTCTGCACGGCCACGACGATGCCGCCCTTGGCGGTGCCGTCGAGCTTGGTGAGCACGATGCCGGTGACGTCGACGGCCTCGGAGAACACCTGCGCCTGGCGCATGCCGTTCTGACCGGTCGTCGCGTCGAGGACGAGCAGCACCTCGTCGATGGGGCTGCGCTTCTCGACGACCCTCTTGACCTTGGAGAGCTCGTTCATGAGGTCGGTCTTGTTGTGCAGGCGGCCGGCCGTGTCGAGGATGACGACGTCGGCTTCGGCCTCTCCCGCCTCCCGGACCGCGTCGTAGGCGACCGCGGCCGGGTCAGCGCCCTCCTTGTCGGAGCGCACCGTCGGCACGCCCACCCGCGCGCCCCAGGTCTGCAGCTGGTCGGCGGCGGCAGCGCGGAACGTGTCGGCCGCACCGAGCACGACGTCGCGGTCCTCGGCGACGAGCACGCGGGCGAGCTTGCCGATCGTCGTCGTCTTTCCGGTGCCGTTGACGCCGACGACGAGGATCACCGCGGGGCGACCCTCGGTGCGGGTCGACGCGATGCGCCGGTCCATCTGCGGCTGGAGCTGCTCGTAGAGGTCTTCCAGCAGCCACTGGCGCATCGTCTCCTCGTCGCGCACCCCCTCGGCGGCGACGCGGTCCTTGAGAGCGGCGACGAGCGCGGCGCTCGCCTCGACCCCGATGTCGGCGGCCAGCAGGGTGGATTCGACGTCGTCCCACGTGTCCTCGTCGAGCTGGCCGCCGGAGAGCAGGCCGAGGAGGGCGCGGCTGAGGGCCGAGTCGGAGCGGGCCAGGCGCGAGCGCAGACGCTGCAGGCGGCTCCGGGTCGACTCGGGCCGCTCGATGCTGGGGGCGGTGGGCGCCTCGAAGGTGAGGTCGCGCTCCTTCTCGGCGACCGACCCGGCCGGACCCCGCTCGCCGTCGGCGTCACCGGCGCGACCTGGCCCGAGATCGGGGCGTTGCTCGGTCTCGAGCTCGCGTTTGCGCCCACCCCCTCGGACGAGCGCGACGATGCCGCCGATGCCCGCGATGAGCAGGACACCGACGATGGTGAGCAGGGCCCAGAGATCAGCGAAAATCCACTCCACGGGCTCAGTCTGACAGACGGCGCCGGACGCTCCAGGAGATCGACCACCCGCTCAGACCGTGTGTTTCTTACACGGTCTGAGCGGAAGGCGCGTGGCTCCTCAGCCGGCGCGGGTGAGGGAGCGGCGCGAACGCGGCGCGGTGCCGACACCCTGCGACAGCAGCGGGGTGAGGTCGACGGCGCGGGAGTTGCGAGCGACGAACACGTTGTGGCGACGACGACGGCGACGGGCGCGCGGCTGCGGGCGACTGAAGACCCGGCGCACCGTGTGGCGGTTCACGAGTGATGCTCCCCGGCGACGCGCAGGGATGATGACGGCGACGGCGAACATCGCACCGAGCACGGTGACCATCGCGATGGAGAGGAGCACGACGTCCATGCCCTTCCTGTCGGCAGCAGGGCATGGATCTCTGACCTCTTCGGACCGAATTTTCGGTCACGGAGTTGTCACGATCATCGCCCAGACGGCAACGCGGACAACGCAATTCGGCATCCGCCCAGGTCAGTGGGCGAGGCGGCGGCGCTCAGGGCTCCTCGCTGGGGAAGCGGGGCTCCTTGATCTGTCGGGACATGTCTCGAAAGTGGGGGTGGTCGGCGGTGCCGAGCCACTCGAAGACGGCCATCTCGGCGGTGATGACGGTGGCGCCGGCGTGCCGCAGCCGGTCCATCGCGGCGTGGTAGTCACGGGGGTCGCGAGACCCGCAGGCGTCGGCGACGATCCACGCCTCTCGCCCCGACTCCAGGACGCCGAGGGCGGTCTGCAGCAGGCACACGTGCGCCTCGCAGCCCGCGAGAACGATTTGTCGCGCCGACGGGGCGACCTCGTCGATGACGTCGAGCAGTCCGCCTGCGCACGCGTCGAAGTGCATCTTGTCGAGGACGCGGGCGCTCATCTCGGGGAAGGCCGGCATGAGCGGCCCGAGCTTGTCGGGGTTCTGCTCGGTGCCGACGATCGGCACCTCGCACTGCTGCGCGCCGAACCCCACGAGGCGGGCGCGCTGCAACACGGCCGCCTCGTCGTGGATGGCGGGCATCAACCTCTCCTGGAGGTCGATGAAGCATAGGACGGACGTCTCGGCGGTCAGTCGCAGGCTGCGATCGGTCATGCGGGCCTCCTGTCGGCAGGGCGCGCCACCCGTTGCGACACGACGGTCGTGATGCCGTCGCCTCGCATCGTCACTCCATAGAGCGCGTCTGCTACTTCCATCGTCCGCTTCTGGTGGGTGATGACGATGAGCTGGCTCGAATCGCGCAGTTCTTCGAAGATCGTCAGCAGTCGGCCGAGGTTGGTGTCGTCGAGGGCGGCTTCCACCTCGTCCATGATGTAGAAGGGGCTCGGGCGCGCCTTGAAGATCGCGACGAGCAGCGCGACGGCCGTGAGCGACCGCTCCCCGCCGGAGAGCAGCGACAAGCGTTTGATCTTCTTGCCGGGCGGGCGGGCCTCCACCTCGATACCGGTGGTGAGCATGTTGGTCGGGTCGGTGAGGGTGAGCCGCCCCTCCCCGCCGGGGAACAGGCGCGAGAACACGCCCTCGAACTGCTCGGCGGTGTCGGCGAACGCCTCCGCGAACGCCTGCTCGACGCGTGCGTCGACCTCTCTGACGATGTCGAGCAGGTCGTCGCGACTCTTGCGCAGGTCGTCGGTCTGCTCGGTGAGGAACGTGTGCCGCTCCTCCAGCGCCGCGAACTCCTCCAGGGCGAGCGGGTTGATGCGGCCCAACTTGGCCAGGTCGCGCTCGGCGCGCTTGAGCCGCTTTTCCTGCACCTCCCGGACGAACGGTTCGCCCTCGTCGTCGGCGGCGTCGGTCCTGGGCGCGGATGCGGGCTGAGGTGCCGTGTCGAACGACTCGTCATCCTCGGCGTCGTCCGGGCCCTCCTCGCCCGGCGTGTCCTCGCCGGCCTCGGCGGCCCGCGCGGCCTCCTCGGCGAGGCGCCTCGCCTCGGCCCGGGCGCGGGCCTCCTCCTCCATGCGGGCGGCGACCGCTTCGGGGGTGATCTCGGGGATGAGGCGGTGGGGGCCGAACTCCTCGACGAGGATGTCGGGGTCGATGCCGAGCTCGTCGATGGCACGGGCGCGGAGTCCTTCGATGCGCAGGCGCTGTTCGGCGCGGGCGATCTCGTCGGCGTGCACCGCGGAGGTCAGCTCGCGGACGCGGGTGGTGAGCGTGTCGACGGCGAGGCGCGCCTGCGTGAGCTCGGCCTCCAGAGCCGTGCGGGCGGCGGCGGCCTCGTCGCGCCGGGTAAGAGCGAGAGCGACGGCCTGCTCGACGACGGCGACGGCGCGGGTGGCCCCCTCCTGCACCTCGCGCGCCACCTGCACTTGCACGGCGCGGCGGCGGCGGCGTTCCTCGGCGCGGGCGCGCGCCTGCTGCTCCTGACGGGCCGCGTTCTCCAGGCCCTCGGCGCGCCCGGCCATGGCGCGCGCTCGTTCTTCGCCGCTGCGCAGGGCGAGGCGGGCCTCGGTCTCCGCGGCGCGTGCGGCCGCCGCAGCATCGGCCAGGCGGTCGCGCTCGTCGGTGGAGGGCTCGACGTCATCGTCGGAGCCCGCTTGCGCGTCGGCGTGGCGTTGCTCGAGTTCGGCGAGCGCCGCGCGATCCTTCTCCAGGCCACTCGCCACGGCCTCGGCGGAGGTCGTGATGCGCTCGGCCTCGGCGCGCGCGCTGCGCACCGACGCCGACAGACGCCCGAGCTGCTCGGCGACCCCGGCGAGGCGCGCGTCGGAGGCGTGCAGGTCCGCCAGGGCCGCCTCCTGGTCGCGTTCGAGGATCTCCAGGCGGGAGCGCCCCGAGGCGAGGGCGAAGCGGGCGCGGTCGCGCCGGGCTTCGGCGTCGCGTTCGGTGGCGCTCGCCTCCTCGACGGCGGCTTCGAGTTCGATGAGGCTCGGCGCGCCGGTCCCGCCGCCGTGGACGAAACCGGGGCCGACGACGTCACCGGTCGGCGTCACCGCGGTGAGGTGAGGGTGGCTGCGCGAGACCGACAGGGCAGCGTCGAGGTCGGCCACCAGCAGGGTGCCGTGCAGCAAATGGCCGACGGCACCGCGCAGGTCGTGTTCGCAGGAGACGGCGTCGACCGCCCACACGGCCCCGGGGCTGACGTCGCTCGCCGCCCCCCAGGTGGCAGCGGGTGGCTCGGGCGCCTCGACCCCGCCGACGAGCAGGGTGACAGCACCAGACTCGTCCTGCGCGAGGGACTGCAAGGCCGATCCCCCGGCAGTGAGGGAGTCGACGGCGAGGGCGTCGGCTGCGCGCCCGAGTGCCGCGGCGACCGCAGCCTCCCGACCGGCACTGACGGTGAGCAGGGCCGCGATACGCCCGAGCAGCCCGTCGGCACCCCGGTCGAGGAGGACCTCGGCGCCGTCGCTGCGCCGCAGGGACAGGGCGAGGGCCTCGCGCCGGGCGGCGGCGTGGGCGCGTTCGGCCTCGGCGGTGCGCTCGGATTCTTGTGCGGCCTCGACGGCAGCACGGGCGGTCTCGACGGCCTCGCTCGCCTCCTCGTAGGCGGCGTCGAGGTCCTCCTCGCCTTCTTCGTCGTCGGCGACGCTCGCCTCGAGCACGGCGAACTCGCGTTGCGCCTCCTCGGCGCCGGCGCGGGCGCGCTCCGCGGAGGTGGTGAGGCGCCCCAACTCCGCTTCGCCGGCCTCGATGCGGCTGCGGGCGGCGGCGACCTTGCCGGCGAGCCGCGCCAAACCCTCGCGTCGGTCGGCGGCAGCGCGCGCGAGGCGGCCGAGGCGGTCCTGCTCCTCGGAGTACGCGGCCTCGGCGGCGGACCGTTGCGCGACAGCCTCCTCCAGGGCGGAGCGCGCGGCCTCGACCCGGGCCGTGAGCGCCGCCTCCTCCTCGCGGACGCTCGCCGCCTGGGCGCGCAGCTCCTCGGGGTCGCGGCCACGGGAGGTCTCCTCGGCCGGTTCGTCGAGCAGGCGAGCCCGTTCGGCGGCGAGGGAGGCGGTGGAAGCCAGGCGGTCGCGCACCGAGGACAGCGCGAACCAGCGCTCCTGAGCGGCGCCGTGCTCGCTCGAGACGGCTTCGGAGCGGGCCTGCGTCGCCCCCAACTCCTCGCGGGTGCGGGCCAGCTCGGCCTCGGCCTCCTCGCGGCGGGCCTTGTGGGCGGCCTCGTCCGCGACCTCCGCCTCGTAGGTGCTCGTGAACTGGACCAGGTCGTCGGCGAGCAACCGCAGGCGAGCGTCGCGGACCTCGGCCTGTATCCCCCCGGCCCGCCGCGCCGTCTCGGCCTGCCGCCCGAGAGGCCCGAGTTGGCGGCGAATCTCGGCGGTGAGGTCGCCGACCCGGCGCAGGTTGGCCTCCATCGTCTCGAGTTTGCGCAGCGCTCGCTCTTTGCGTTTGCGGTGCTTGAGCACGCCCGCGGCCTCTTCGATGAACCCGCGCCGCTCCTCAGGTGTGGCGCGCAACACGGCGTCGAGTTGCCCCTGACCGACGATGACGTGCATCTCTCGCCCGATACCCGAGTCGGAGAGCAGCTCCTGGATGTCGAGGAGTCGGCAGCCGGTGCCGTTGATGGCGTACTCGCTGCCGCCGCTGCGGAACATCGTGCGGCTGATCGTCACCTCGGAGTAGTCGATCGGCAGAGCGCCGTCGGAGTTGTCGATCGTCATCGTCACCTCGGCGCGGCCGAGGGCCTGGCGCCCGGCGGTGCCGGCGAAGATGACGTCTTCCATCTTGCCGCCGCGCAAGCTCTTGGCGCCCTGCTCCCCCATCACCCAGGCGAGGGCGTCGACGACGTTCGATTTGCCCGAGCCGTTGGGGCCGACGATGCACGTGATGCCCGGTTCGAGCGCGAAGTGGGTCGCGGACGCGAACGACTTGAAGCCCTTGAGGGTCAGGCTCTTGACGTACACGGCGGGCGGGGCTCCTTGGCGCGGACGGGCGGGCCTGCCCACCCTAGCCCGAGCACCGGGGCGGACCCGGCAAGGCGCGAGCGCCCGTCGGGCGTCGTTACCCTGGAGGGAGTCTTCCGGAAGGCCCGATATGACCACCCGTACCCGCTGGGTCGCTCTCGCTCTCGCACTGCCCCTGCTCGCGGGGTGCACCGGCGCTGAAGAGCCGCCCGTGCCCGCCGCGACGACCGAGGCCGGCGCCGAGGTCGATGCGGGCCCGCAGCCTGGTGACGAGGTCGACATCGACGCGTTCTACGACCGCGCCCAGGCGGCGGCGGAGCAGGCCGGCACGTACGCGATGACGATGACGATGACCGACGGCGCCGGTGAGACGACGTCGATGAACGGGCACGGCGACATCAGCGACCCGCACCATCCCCGCGCCGACATGCGCATGACGCTGCCAGGCGGCACCGGTCAGGTGCACGTCATCCTCGACGGGGCGTCGGCGTTCGTGCAGCCCCCGATGGGCGGTGCGGGCTACCTGGAGATGCCGGTCGAGGCGTTCGTGCAGCCGGACGGGCAGAACCTCACCTCGCTCATGAAGCCCGCGGAGATGATGGCGTTCACGCGTGCCGCGGTCGTGTCGGTCATCTACCAGGGCGTCGAAGAGGAGGGCGGAGAGTCGCTGCACCACTACTCGGTCATCATGGATCCGCAGAAGCTCGAGCAGACGTACACGACGCAACAGCCGGGTGTGGTGACGATGCCGACGACGATCCCGTACGAGATCTGGCTCGACGACCAGCACCTCCTGCGCAAGATGACGATGGACGCGCAGGACTCGTCGATGACGATGACGGCCGACCGCTACGGTCAGCCGGTCGAGATCACGGTGCCGCCCAGCGAGCAGATCGAGCAGTTCCCCGCTCCTGCCCAGCCGGGCGCGCCCGAGGAGCCCGACGCGCCGGAGCCGCCGCCGACGTCGTGAGGTTCACGCTTCGCGGAAGCCGGTGAGGTCCTCGCGGGGTTCGCCCCACTGGGTGGTGCAGGAGCTGACCCGGCCGGGCCGCCCGGCGGTGCTGGGTGATTCGCGCAGCAGTGTTTCGAGTGATTCGACCTTGTCGCGCTCTCCTTGGGCGCACACCTCGACACGGCCGTCCATGAGGTTGCGGGCGTAGCCGTCGAGGCCGAGTTCGAGGGCGCGGGAGCGGGTCCACCATCGAAAGCCGACGCCCTGCACCATGCCGGACACGAAGATCGTCGCTCTCGCCTGCTGGCTGGTCATGGGCGCCCTTTCGTTCGGTCCTGGGGCGCCCCACGATAGGCGCGCCGGGTCAGGCGTGCACGGGCGGCGCCCACTCGAACGGGACATAGAGGCCGTCGCCGTGGGGTTGGACGTGCAGGGTCAAGGGGCCGAAGGACCAGCGGGGTCGCACTCCGGGGCCGGTGACGACCTCGTCGCAGCCGTCGAGGGGTTCGCCCGCGACTTCGGAGACGGCCTCGATCGCGGAGCGGTCCAGGATCTCGGTGACGCTCAGGGTGCCGATGAGTCGGTCCATGCCGGGAAAGGCGAGGGCCTGTCCGCCGATGCGCAGCAGTCGTTCGTGGAGGGCGGAGCGAACGGCCTCCACCGCCGGCGCGGCACCTGTGGCGAGCTGCCCGACGGCGACGGCGCACGCCTCGGGGGTCTCGGCGAGAACGGTCGTGCACAGCAGCCGCAGGTCGGCGAGGTCGATGCCCTCGCCGGCGAGGGTGAGGACGCGGTCGAGCACTCCCCCGCGCCCGATGATCTGGTGGCCCCCGACCACGAGGGCGTCGGCGTCGATGTCGAGCCGGTGAGCCGTCGCCACGAGGGTGGCGCCGACTCGCTCGGCGAGCGCCGGGGAGACGTCGCCGAGGTCGATCCCGCCCACGGGCACACCGGTCATCGGCATGGCGCCTCCCTTCATGGGGATCGACACTGTTCTCCCCTTGAGCGCCCCAGTGTGCAGAGCAGGCGCGACCGGTCACGCCTTCGGGCGTGAACGTCACATGAACGTCCCCGCACGTCTCGATGCGATACGCCACACGGGCGTGCGTCCAGGTGTCGCGGGGGTGTGTCGGCCCGTCAGTCGCCCGGCTCGTAGTGCAGAACCGCGAGGTGGCAGTCCTCGCAGATGAAGCCCGGGAGGGGCCGCCCGCCCAGACGCCCGGTGCTGATCCGCACGTCCCCCCGACTCTCACGCAGCACGTGGCGCTTCTCCTCGGTGAAGGCGAGCGCACCCATGGTTTGGACCAGACCCGAGCGCATCTCGGTCGTGCAGGTGGGGCAGTTCATGGCAACCTCCGAGGTTGCATTCCATGTTGGCAAGTAACTAGGTCGGGCCATGGCCTCGACGTCTCAGCACGACGAATCCTCTGCCCGCAACCGTATCCTCGCCGCATCCGGTCGCCCTGCGTGGCTGAACGCGCTCGCCGCTCTGACGCTCGGTATAGGCGTCAGCGGAGTCGGCCCTCAGCAAGCACGTGAAGGTCCTGCACGAGGTGGGCTACCTGCACATCCACAAGCGCAAACAGGTCGTCGGCAGACCACGAACGTGGCTCAAACTCACGTCGGGCAAGATCGCTTACGCGAAGCACGTGCGAGCGTTGCGCACGATGACCGCGCACATCGACGGGCCACCCTCATCTTCGCGAAGCGTCCTGACGCCGTGAGCGACCGCCAACGGTCGCCCCGCCCCAGGGCCGCCACGGTCGTGGCGCCCCAGAGTGACTCTTCACTCGCGAGAAGCCCCCAACGCTGCCTGACAGCTCGCACTTGTGGGGACGAGTCGCAGTTTCGACGATGTCGCTGCGACACTCGGAGGGGCGCAACCTCTGACCTGTATCGATGCGACGAGGGCCCTCGTCGACAACGTCGAAACTGCGTTGGCCCAGGAGTGACATCGTCGGCCGGGTGGCTCGCGTCCCGGAGGCCCACCGACCGGAGGCGAGGCTCCGCAGCATCAACGCTGTCTTCGATGCCATAGCTACCGTGGGCCGCCATGGGAGGCAAGCCATCGACGTCCGGCCTCGGCAGCCGCGCCATGCTTCTTCGGCACGACACGCGGCCCACGACCTCACCCTCCACCTCTGCCCACAGTTTGTCTTGACGGCGTCGGCCAGCGCCACGTGTGCAAGGTTGAGCGGTGGCCTCGACAGCGCCCTGTAGACGGCAGGCGTCGGGTTCAGGCCACTGCGTGGAAGGTGAGTTTCAACCCCAGCGCTTCGGAAACCTTGAGAACGGTGGACCATGTGGGGTTGCCCTGGTCAGACAGGGCCTTGTAAAGCCCGTCTCGACTCATCCCGACGCGCCGGGCGAGCTCGCTCATGTTCCCCGAGCGGGCGATGACACCCAAGGCACGGGGAACCGCGCTGGGATCCTCGGCAGATTCTTCAATCGCGAGCTGCAGATAGCCTGCGACGTCCTCGATGTCGACCAGGTGGTCGGCCGGATCGAAGCGTCGGTACTGTTCAGCGGTCATAGTCGCCCTCCTGCGTGAGCCAGTCTGCGGCGAGCTGATGAGCCTTGGTGATGTCGCTGCTCTGCGTCGACTTGTCCCCGCCACAGAGCAGAAGCACGACGCGACTGCCGCGTTGTCCGTAGTAGATCCGGCAACCAGGCCCGTAGGTCAGCCGGAGTCGAAGACCCCGCCCCCCACAGGCTTGGTGTCGCCAGGATTGCCGTGCGCGAGCCGATCGATCCTGGCGAGGATCCGGAGCCGCCCCTGCCGGTCCTTCAGCTTGCGTAGCCACCGGTCGAAGTCATCCGTACTGAAGACCTCGACCATGTGTCTACTTTAGTCGACACTTGTGACATGCTCAAGGGGCTCGCGACCCACGCCTGGCTTACGCCATGAACGGACAGCGACGAAGCGCTACGACGTCATACGTGGCTTCGACTGGCAGCGCGGACAGAAGTGGGAAGAGCGGTTCATGAAGTGCCGACGCACGATGAGTGTCCCGCACCGACGGCACGGCTTGCCCGCTTGCCCGTAGGCATCAAGCCGCCTGTCGAAGTAGCCGCTTTGGCCGTTGACGTTGACGTAGAGGGCGTCGAAGCTGGTGCCGCCGGCGTCCAACGCCGAGCGCATGACGTCCTGGGCGTGGCCCAGGAGGCGGGCCATCGCGGGTTTGGTGAGGCGGTCCGCGGGGCGCTCGCCGTGAATGCCGGCGCGCCACAGGGACTCGTCGGCGTAGATGTTGCCGATCCCCGACACGACCCCCTGGTCCAGCAGCAGGCGCTTGATGGCGCTCGTCTTCTTCTTCATCACCGCCGCGACCGCCGGTGCCGAGAACCCGGCTTCGAGGGGGTCGGGGGCGATGTGGGTGACGAGCTGCGGGACACCATGCTCGTGATCGCCGCCGTGCGGGTCGGCGACGAGGGTGTCCCAGCCGAGACCGCCGAAGGTGCGCTGGTCGACGAACCGCAACTGCGGGCCATCGTCGGCGAACGTGAACGTCGCGTGCTGATGCGGCCGCACCGGCGCCCCGGTATCCTCCACGAGCATCTGCCCGCTCATGCCCAGATGCACCAGCAGGCACTCACCGCCGTCCAGGACGAGCCAGAGGTACTTCCCACGCCGATCGGCCGCCACCACGTGTCGCCCCGCGAGACGGTCTTCGAGATCGCGCGGCCCCGCGAGATGACGCCGCGCCACCCGCGCACCTTTCAGCGACGCCGTGTCGATGGTGCGACCGACGACGTGGTCAGCGAGGCCGCGGCGGACGACCTCGACCTCGGGCAGCTCGGGCACCTCAGGCCTCCGGGGTGACCTCGGAGCCCAGGACCGCGTCGGCCCGGCGGGTCAGCTCGTTCCACGCCGACTGAGCGGCCTGCTGCTCGGCTTCCTTCTTGCTACGCCCGACACCCTCACCCAGGTGTTCTTCGCCGACGACGGCGACAGCGGTGAAGACCTTCTCGTGGTCGGGTCCTTCTTCGCTCACTTCATAGAACGGCATGCCGAGGTCCCCGGCGGAGGCGAGCTCTTGCAGGCTCGTTTTCCAGTCCAGACCCGCGCCGAGGCGCACCGAGTCCGCGAGGAGCGGGTCGATGAGGTGGTGGACGAACACGCGCGCCCGCTCCAGGCCCTCGGCGAGGTAGACCGTCCCGAAAAGGGCCTCCATCGTGTCGGCGAGGATCGACGCCTTGTCGCGGCCCCCGGTGGTCTCCTCACCACGCCCCAGCAGAAGGTAGTCGCCGACGTCGAGGGTGCGGGCCGCCTCGGCGAGGGCCCGCATGTTGACGACAGCGGCCCGCAACTTGGCGAGCTGCCCTTCGGCGAGGTCGGGGTGGTCGGCGTACAACGACTCGGTGACGACCAACCCCAGCACGGAGTCGCCGAGAAACTCCAGGCGCTCGTTGTTGGGCACGTTGCCGTTCTCGTACGCGTACGACCGGTGCGTCAGGGCATGGAGCAGTCGCGCCTCGTCGAGGCGCGCACCGATGATGTTCTCGATAGCGGCAGCGAGGTCGGACACCGCCCGTGGGGTGCCGACCTTCGCGCCGTTCTGCTGACCCATGAGGGCCTGTGTCAGTTCTGGAGCTCGCTGCGCTCGGCCTCGGGGTAGTGGCGGCCCGCGTAGGTTCCGCAGGACGCGCACGCCACGTGAGGCTGCTTCGGCGCCGAGCAGCGGGGGCACGACGTCAGCGTGGTCGCCGTCGTCTTCCACTGCGCACGGCGCGAACGGGTGTTGGAGCGCGACATCTTCCGCTTCGGGACGGCCACGTCAGTTCCTCTTCTCTTCGGTGTCGGCCTCCGCGAGGGACTGCAGCGCAGCCCAGCGGGGGTCGAGGGATTCGTGCTGGTGTGTCGGGTCGTCCGCGAGGCGCTGACCGCACTCGGAGCAGAGTCCGGGGCAGTCCTCCTCGCAGACGGGCTGGAACGGCAGCGTCGGCACCACCGCGTCGCGAAGCACAGGCTCCAGATCGAGGAGATCGCCCTCGAGCAGGGTCTGTGCGTCCTCGTCCTCGTCGTCACCGACCTCACGGTGGTGCGCCGCACGATCGGGGTAGGCGAACAATTCCTGGAAGGTGACGTCGAGCGGGTACTCGATGTCGTCCAGGCAGCGCACGCACGCCCCGGTCGCGGTGGCCGTCACGGTGCCGCTGGCGAGCACGCCCTCCATCACCGACTCCAACCGCAGGTCGACGGCCAGGTCGTTCCCTTCGGGGACGGCCAGCACGTCGGTGCCGAACGTAGCCGGAGCCGGTGCAGTGACCGTCTCTTCCACCATCGTGCCGGGTCGGCGAACGAGGCGCCTGGTGTCGATCACCAGGGCGCTGTCGCGCACGGAGCCGGTCATGACGGATCTACCTTCGAGGTCGGGGCTGATGTGTGGGGCCCTGCGGCACGCGAACGGCGGACGGGGACCGATCGTCCATGCTAGCGGAGCAGACCCCGAGAGTCACAACGGGAACGGCGCCGGACACGACCGGCCCGTCGTCACGAAGAGCATCACCC
>JAUNTP010000261.1 GCA_030538585.1 Mobilicoccus sp. | reverse complement strand
CCCACGGCGTCATAGGAGACGTCGGCCACGCGGTCACCGTCCAGGTGAACCCGGAGCATGATCTCGTCGCCACACGACGGGTTCACGTGCGTCACCTCAGCCTGATAGGGGTCGCGCAGGCCACTGCCGTGCTTGGCCTTGTAGTGATCCAGAATGATCTCTTGGTACATCGATTCCACGCTCATCGGTGCCCTCCAAAGAACGCTCGCGTGTGCTCGAGGGCCTCGACCAGCCGGTCGATCTCCTCGGTGGTCGTATACAGATAGCCGGACGCCCGCGACGAGGCCTGGATGCCCAGCCGGTGGTGCAACGGACGCGCACAGTGGTGCCCGCCCCGCACGGCCACGCCACGCGAGTCGAGAATCTGCATCACATCGTGGGGGTGGATCTCGAAACCGTCGTCGGAGGTGAGGGTGAACGAGATCGCTCCCCCACGGGCGACGGCCTCAGTCGGGCCGAGGATGCGCAGCCCCTCGACGCCAGAGAGTCGGTCCAGCGCGTAGGCGGTGATCCCGTGCTCATGGGCGGCGATGCGGTCCATGCCGACGCCGGTCAGGTAGTCCACGGCGGCGCCGAGCCCGACTGCCTCGGCGATCGCGGGCGTCCCGGCCTCGAAGCGCGCCGGCGGACGGGCGAACGTCGAGCCCTCCATCCGGACGACCTCGATCATCTCACCGCCACCCAGGAACGGGGGCAGCTGCTCCAGCAGCTCGTAGCGCCCCCAGAGCAGGCCCAGACCCGTCGGGCCCACCATCTTGTGCGCTGTGAACGCCAGAAGGTCGCCCCCCAAGGTGGTCACGTCGACGGGCATCATCGGCACGGCCTGAGAACCGTCGACGACGACGATCGCGCCCACCGCGTGGGCCTGGGCGGCAATCTCGGTGATCGGGTTGATCGAGCCCAGCACATTCGAGACCCACGTCAGCGAGACGATCTTCGTGCGCTCGTTGATGAGGTTCTCGGCGTCAGCCTTCTCGCGATCGAGACGTCCGCCGTCGGTGACGTCGAACCAGCGCAGGGTGGCGCCGGTGCGCTCGCAGAGCAACTGCCACGGCACGATGTTGGAGTGGTGCTCCATGACGGAGACCACCACCTCATCACCCGGCCCGAGCTTCACGTGCTGCCCCAGCGTGTGTGCGGCCAGGTTCAGCGCCTCGGAGGCGTTCTTGGTGAACACGACCTCCTCATGGCGGGCGCCGATGAAGGTGGCGACCTTCGCGCGGGCGCCCTCGAAGGCCGCGGACGCCTCACCGCCGAGGGTGTGCATGGCGCGCGCCACGTTCGCGTTGTGCTGCAGCAGGTGCTCGGCCATGGCGTCCACCACGGCGCGGGGCTTCTGCGAGGTGTTGGCCGAGTCGAGGTAGACCAGCGGGTGGCCGTTCACCTGACGCTCGAGCACCGGGAAGTCGGGACGCACCGCGTCCGGGAGCGCGCCGAGGTCGAGGGTGCCCGCAGGCACCCCCGACCCAGCGAGCACCGAATCAGGCATTCGCGCGGGCCTGCGCGATGTAGGTGTCGTAGCCGGTCTCCTCCAGCTTGGCGGCCAGCTCGGGGCCACCCTCGGTGACGACGCGACCGTCGACGTACACGTGCACGAAGTCGGGCTTGATGTAGTTCAGGATGCGCGTGTAGTGCGTGATCAGCAGCACGCCGCGGTCACCCTGGGCGGTGAACTTGTTCACGCCGTCGGCGACGACGCGGAGGGCGTCGATGTCGAGGCCGGAGTCGGTCTCATCGAGGATCGCGTACTTCGGGTTGAGCAGCTGCAGCTGCACGATCTCGGCGCGCTTCTTCTCACCACCGGAGAAGCCCTCGTTCAGCGAACGGGACGAGAAGGACGAGTCGAGGCCGAGGTCGTCCATCGCGCCGTTGACCTCCTTGACCCACGTGCGGACCTTCGGGGCCTCGCCGTCGATGGCGGTCTTGGCGGTGCGCAGGAAGTTCGCCATGGAGACGCCCGGCACCTCGACCGGGTACTGCATCGCCAGGAACAGGCCGGCGCGGGCGCGCTCGTCGACGCTGAGCTCGGCCAGGTCGGTGCCGTCGAGGGTCACCGAGCCGGACGTGATCTCGTACTTCGGGTGCCCGGCGAGGGCGTAGGCGAGGGTCGACTTGCCGGAGCCGTTCGGGCCCATGATGGCGTGCACCTCACCCGGGTTGATGGTCAGGTTGACGCCCTTGAGGATCTCCTTGGCGCCGTCCTCGGTTTGGACGTCGACGTGCAGGTCGGTGATGACGAGGGACATGAGTGTGTGGCTCCTGATGTGGGTCGGTTCAGAGTTGGATGGGGTTGTCGAGGTCGACGAGCACGTCGTCGCCCTCGACCTTGACGGGATAGACCGGGACGGGCCGGGTCGCGGGCAGGTCGAGCGGCTCGCCGGTGCGCAGGTCGAACCGGCTGCCGTGGGCGAAGCACTCGATCGTGCACTCGTCCACCTCGCCGAGGCTCAACATGACGCTTCCGTGGCTGCACTCGTCGCGGATGGCGAAGAGTTCACCCTCGTGGCGGACGATCGCGACGAGCTCGTCGCCGACCTCGGCCGAGAACGGCTTGTCCTCGTCGAGATCGGACGCCGCGCAAGCGAGCACGTAGGTCACTGACCCTCCGCGGGGGTGAGGACGTCGGTGGCGGCCAGCTCACGCTCGACCTCGGCCACCAGACGCTCCTCGACGTCGGCGATGCCGATACGACGGATGATGTCGGTGAAGAAGCCCATGACCACCAGACGCTTGGCCTCGACCGGATCGATGCCGCGGCTGGTCAGGTAGAAGAGGTGCTCCTCATCGAAGCGGCCCGTCGTCGAGCTGTGGCCGGCGCCGGCGATCTCGCCGGTCTCGATCTCCAGGTTCGGCACGGAATCAGCGCGCGCACCCTCGGTCAGCACGAGGTTCTTGTTGCTCTCGTACGTCTCGATGCCCTCGGCCACCTTGCGGATGACGACATCGCCGATCCAGACGGCGTGGGCGTCCTGACCTTGGAGCGCGCCGCGGTAGTCGACGTTGCTCTTGGTCAGCGGCGCGTTGTGGTCGACGAACAGGCGGTGCTCGATGTGCTGGCCGGCGTCGGCGAAGTAGAGGCCGAACAGTTCGGCCTCGCCCCCGGGGCCCTCGTAGGAGACGTTGGTGTGCATGCGCACGACGTCGCCGCCGAAGCTCACGTTCACGTGACGGTAGGTGGCGTCACGGCCGACCCGGGCCGTGTGCTCGGCGGCGTGCAGCGCGTCGTCATCCCAGTCCTGCAGGGAGACGAACGTGAGGTTCGCGCCGTCCTGCACGTCGATCTCAATGTTCTCCAACTGCTGGGCGCTGCCTTGGTGATCGAAGACGATGGTCGCCTTCGAGTGGGGCTCGGCCACGATGACGTGGACGGCGCTGGTGCGACGCTGGGCGTCCCGACCCTGAATCGTGAGGCGGATCGGTTCGTCCACCTCGGTATTGGCGGGGATGCGCAGGTATTGGGCGGTCTCGGCA
>JAUNTP010000036.1 GCA_030538585.1 Mobilicoccus sp. | reverse complement strand
CCGCTGAGCCCACGCCCACCCCGGAGCCTGTCGCCGGGGAGGGTGAGGTGTTCGTCTCTCGCGTGACCGCTGGTCGAGGCGAGGTCCGTGACGCGAGCGGCCAGGTGTGGAGCCCGCGCTCGACCGGGTTCGGGGGCTGGGGCAACGCGACCGCCGGGTCGGTGTCGGGGACGAGCGATCCGGAGCTGTACCGCCACACGGCTCCGTGGATCAAGTGGTACCGCCTCGATGTTCCTGCGGCCGCGGAGTACCAGGTTCGTCTGCTGTTCGCCGAGCCCTGGTACGACCAGGTCGGCCGGCGGGTGTTCGACGTCGCGGCGGAGGGGCAGACGGTGGTGAGCGGCCTCGACATCGTCAAGGAGGTGGGCCGGGGCGCCGCCCACGAGGTGACGTTCACGGTGCCGGTGACCGACGGTCGTCTCGACCTGGAGTTCACCGCGTCGGCCGAGAGCCCGGTCCTGTCGGCGGTCGAGGTCATGTCGACCACCCCGGTCGCGCCGCAGGAGCCGGTGAAGCCGCTGGTCACCATCGCGCCGGACAGCTTCTTCACCGAGGACATCAGCCGCGCGCCGCTGGCGCACAACTCAGCGGAGGCCGCCGAGAACCTGCGTCGTCAGGTGGCGGACAACTGGGGCGGCGTGGCCGCGTTCAACGCCTACCAGTACAACAACTCCTTCCACGCGGTCTCCTCGAGCGTGCCCAAGCAGACGGTGCAGTTCTACGACTGCCAGAAGAAGGGGTACCTGCCGAGCGGGCTGCTCGACGGGCCGAAGTACTTTGCCGATGTGCCGATCCCGGCGGGGGCCGTGCCCGCGAACGGGACCGACAAGCAGATGACGATCTACGACGAGTCCGCCGACCAGCTCTGGGACTTCTGGGTGACCGAGCGGCACGGTGACGGCTGGCGCGCCTGCTGGGGTGGCCGCCTCGACGACGTGTCGAAGAACCACGGCGTCTTCCCGGCGCCGTACGGGGCGACCGCGTCGGGTCTCGCGATGACGCCGGGTGCGATCTCGCAGGAGTCGTTCCGTCGCGGGTCCATCGACCACGCCATGTACCTGGCGATCATCTCGCCGGCCAACTACGACAAGGTCTCGTGGCCGGCCAACCGCTCCGACGGCTGGTCGCACGACCCGCACGCGCTCATGGAAGGGCAGCGGGTGCGCCTCGACCCGACGCTCGACCTGTCGCAGTTCGACATGACGCCGGTCGCGCGCATGGTCGCCGAGGCGGCCCAGACGTACGGCTTCATCGTGGCCGACAAGGCCGGTGCCGTCGCGGTCATCACCGAATCCGGTGACACGGAGAAGGCCCGCACGGGCACCAACCCATGGGACTCGATGCTGGCGGGCCCCGCCCACGAGGCGATGCGCGGGTTCCCGTGGGAGCACATGCAGGTGCTGCCGAAGGACTACGGCAAGCGCTGAGCGCGATCGGGCCGGGCCGGGTACGTGTGCAACCCGGCCCGGGCCCGGCTCATCGCCACCGGACACCTGTCGATGGGAAGGGCGTCGCGAGGAAGCGACGTCCTGCCACCTGCCACGGAAGGCTCCCTCATGTCTCGCCGCATGACCGCACTGCTGTGCGGTGTCCTCACCCTGCCCGCGATCGCCGCCACCTCGCCCACCGCCCACGCGTCCGCGGAGGAGTGGACGCGCACCGGGCCGCCCTCCTCGACGACGGTCTCCTCGATCCTCGACGGATGGACCCCGCGTCGTGGGGCCCCGACCCGGTACACGCCCGGCGCCTCCGGTGCCCAGACCACAGCCGATGCCACGGCTGCCACGGCCCCCCGGTCCGTCTTCGTCTCGCGGGTGGCTGCGGGGCGCGCGCCGGTCACGGATTCGGCCGGTCGCACGTGGGAGGCCCGCTCGACGGGCTTCGGGTCGTGGACCCGAGGCCCGCAGGGCACCGTGCGTGGCACGGACGCCGCGCTCTACCGTGACGTCGCGAGCGAGGTGCGCTGGTACCGACTGCCGGTGCCGGCGTCGGCGTCCTACCGGGTGCGGCTCCTCTTCGCCGACCACTCCAGTGCCCGCCCGGGCGACCGCGTCTTCGACGTGCGCGCCGAGGGCCGGGTCGTCGCCCGCGATGTCGATGTCGTCAAGGCCGTGGGCCGCAGCGCCGCCCACGAGGTGACGTTCACCGTGCCGGTCTCCGACGGGCGGCTCGACCTCGAGTTCGTCGCCCGCACGGGCACCCCGATCCTCGCCGCCGTCGAGGTCACGTCGACGACCCCGGTTGCGCCGCTGTCACCGGTGCGGCCGCTGGTCAACATCGCGGCGCACAGCTTCTACACCCAGGACATCAGCAAGGCCCCGCTGGCCCGCAACTCGGCAGCGGCGAGCAGGCACCTGCTGCGTCAGGTCACCGACAACTGGGGTGGGGTGGCGGCGTTCAACGCCTACCGGTTCAACAACTCCTTCTACGAGGTGCCCGCCAACCAGAGATCGGTGCGGGTCGACTTCTACGACTGTCAGAAGAAGAAGTACGTGCCGAGCGGCTTGTTCGACGGGCCCAAGTACTTCGAGAACGTGCCGATTCCGGCGAACGCCGTCCCCGCGACGGGCACCGACAAGCAGCTGACGATCTACGACCGCTCCGCCGACAAGCTCTGGGACTTCTGGGTCACCGAGAAGCAAGCGAACGGGCGGTGGCGCGCCTGCTGGGGCGGCCGCATCGACAACGTGTCGAAGGACCAGGGCGTCTTTCCGGCCCCGTACGGCGCCACCGCGTCGGGTCTGGCGATGACGCCGGGCGTCATCTCGATGGAGTCCTTCCGGCGCGGCCGCATCGACCACGCCATGTATCTCGCGATCATCGAGCCCGCCGCCTGGAACCGCGTCTCCTGGCCGGCCAACCGCTCGGACGGCTGGTCGAAGGACGCCGACGCCCTCATGGAAGGCCAGCGACTGCGCCTCGACCCCACCCTCGACCTGTCCCGGATCGAGATGACACCGGTCGCGCGGATGGTCGCCGAGGCGGCCCAGACGTACGGCTTCATCGTCGCCGACAAGGCCGGTGCCGTCGCCGTCGTCACCGAGTCCGGCAACGCCGAGAAGGCGCGCACCGGCACGAACCCCTGGGACTCGATGCTCGCCGGCCCCGACTACAAGGCCCTCGCCGGATTCCCGTGGGAACACATCCAGGTGCTGCCGCCCGACTACGGCAAGCCCGCTCGCTGAGCCCTCAGGACGCCTCGATCGCTCGACCCTGAACGGTCTCGACGAACCGTCGGGCGGCGGGAGCCGCCGTGGTCGGGGTGAACTCGGCGAGCACGGCCTCGCGCCCCGCACGGCCCATCCGGGCCCGGAGCTCGGGATCGGCGGCGAGCTGCTCGAGGGCGTCGGCCAGCAGGTCGGCGCGCCCCGCGGGGACGAGGCGACCCTCCTGGCCGTCCCGGATGAGTTCGGACACGCCCGCGATCTGCGTCGTGACTGCCGGCACACCGCTGGAGAGCGCCTCCATGAGCACGACGGGGAGGCCCTCCTGAAAGCTCGGGAGGACGAACACGTCGGCCCACGCGTACATCTCCGGCAGTTCGTCCTGCCCGATGGGCCCGGTGAGCGTGATGCTGTCCTCGAGCCCGCGAGCGGCGATATCGGCCTGGAGCGACTCGTGCAGCGGACCCGCCCCGACGAGCTTGAGGTCCACCTCCACTCCACGGCTGCGTAGCTCCTGGACGGCATCGACGAGGACGGGAGCCCCCTTCTCGGCAACGAGGCGGCCGACGTCCAGCAGCCGCAGACGACCGTCGTCGTGGCCGCGGGGCGCCTCCGGGGGCCGGTAGGACTGGCCGTCGACGGTCATGCGAACGACCTGCATCTTGGGCCAGTGCTTCGGCTCCACGAGCCACATCATCTGGCTGCGGCAGAAATCGGTGATGCAGGAGACGCCGTCGGCGTCGCGGGCCTTGTTCGCGAGGTCGGTGGAGGCCACGGACTCGAAGCCGGTCGGCCCGTGCATGGTGAAGGACCACCGCCAGCCCGCATCCGGTCCGTCGACGGCGCGACCGAGAGCAGCTGTGTGGCGGGCGACGTCGGCGGCCACGTTGGCGAAGTGCGCGTGGACGTGGCGCAGCCCGGCTCGGCGCATGTCGTGGTACAGGACGACGGCCTCGAGGAAGTAGAACACCTGCCAGAGGCGAGCCTTGGGGGAGCGGTGGCCGGTGCGCAGCGCGCGACCGATGCCCGCCAGCCACTGGTCGGGGGCGCGGCGCACCAGGTCGAGATGGGCACGGATCCAGGTGGCCCGACCGGCTCCGATGAGGGGGCGGGTGCGTGCACCCTCCTCCTTCATCACGCGCGACACCCACGAGCCCGGCGGCGTGGCTCGGACGCTGAACGTCTCCACGCGCACTCCTTCGGCGCGGAGCCCGAGGATCTCGCGCTCGATGAAGGTGTGGGACAGAGCCGGATATCGACTCACGAGATAGGCGACGGCGGACTCTGAGGGGGAAGTCATGGGGTTCTCTCCTGACGTGGCGTCCAAGCCGTCCCGATCGTAATCAATCCTGGTGCCGCCCCGCACCGGGGCATCGTTCGGGGACTGCGCGGTTCGCCGTCGTGGCCCGCCGAGGTGGCCGGACCACCTCTCATGTCCCCACACCGAGCGCCGATGGGGTGAACGACCACGGTTTCGGATCTGCCACGGGACACCTGCCAGTCCTGATCCGGCCGGCCGTGGGACTGCCGGCTCGACCGGCCCTGCCATGCGCGCGGTGTCCTGCCGATCTCGCGCGCCCGTTCACGGACGAACCTGCCTGCGCGCAGGGACCAAGGAGTGGTCCTCGTTGTCTCTTCGTCATGCCCTGACCCTTGCCACCACCGCCCTTGCGACCACCGCGGTGCTCGGCTGCGGTGCTCTCGTCACCCCATCCACGGCCATGGCGGTCGCCGCCACCACCGAACTGCCCACGTCCGCTCGCGTCAACGCCCGATGGGTCCCGGTCAAGGACTCCCAGGGGAACACCTGGCCCGCCCGCTACGGGTTCACCGGGAACGTCCGCCGTTCCGAGGCCCTCGAAGGTCACCCGATCGATCGCACGTCCGAAGACGTCCTCTACCAGGCGAGCGTCTTCGGCATGACCGGGTGGTCGACCCCGCTCGCCACCGGCACCTACCGCGTTCGGTTGATGATGGCCGAGCACTGGTTCGACAAGCCGGGGGAGCGGGTCTTCGACGTGCACGCCGAGGGCCAGAAGGTCCTCTCGAACGTCGACATCGCCCGTGACGCCGGCCGACGCACGGCTCACGACAGGACCTTCGACGTCGCGGTGCACGACGGCAGCCTCGATCTGCGGTTCGAGGCATCCGTGAACAAGGCCCTCATCACCGCCATCGAGGTGGTCCCCGCACCGGCGCCCGCCCCCGCTCCGACCGTGCCCCCGACGCCGCCGATCCTGCAGTTGCCGACGGAGCCGACACCGCCGACGGCTCCGGCGCTTCCGACGATGGTGTTCGGCGCCGACTCCTCCGGCAGCGGCCGAGCGCCGGTCGAACGAGGCGGCGTGATCACCTCCCGGGTCGGCGGCGGCGACGGCCGCTCCGAGGTGTTCTGGGGCAGCGAGGACGGCGGGCGGATCCGCCTGGCCCGCGGCACCACCGTCACGGCCGAGTTCGACGTCCGCCACGACCTCGCCGACCCGCGAACCGGGGCATGGCCCTCCACTCGTACGTGGCACACGTTGTTCCAGCTCCACGGCCCGACGAAGGCCGGCGGAACGTGGCCGACGCCGCCGTTCACGATCGCCTGGCAGAACGGCACCTACCGCATCGGCGGCGGCGCGGCCGTCCCCGACGCGCGCGGCGACCTGCAGTTCCGTGGGAGCTGGTACCAGCCGTACATCGACTCACCCGGCAAGCGGTGGGAGCGCATCAAGGTGGAGGCCTACCTCGACGGCCCCGGTCGCGGCTGGGTCTCGGTGTGGGTCGACGGTCGCCTGCACATCGACCGGTGGAAGCCCGTCGCCGGGACCATGTACACCGACTCCGGTCAGCACTCCCACCGCGAGATCAACCTCAAGTCGGGTCTCTACACCGGCACGGACTCACCGTCGTGGAACCGCAGCACCGAGCACCGCAACATGAGGGTGACGTGGTCGGGGCCGGCCGGGTCCGGATCGGCCGCGACGCGCTGACGGGCCTGGTTCACCCGGCCGGGGATTCCTCGGCCGGGGCAGACCCGTCCGCGGTGACGAAGGAGCAGCTCAACGGCTCGGATGTCGTGTACCGACGGTCGGTGGCGGGACTCGCGCCCCCGGTCGTCCCGGCGTAGAGCCCCGACTTCAGCGCCAGGTAGTCGTGGTCGGGATATCGGGTGCCCGACGGTGGGGACCATGCGTCCACCACCTTGGTCCCGTCCAGCCACGCATCAACCCGCGCGCGGTCGGGATCCTCCGAGACGAGGACGTCGATGCGCCAATGGACGCGGCGGTCGTCGACGTAAGGGACGAAGGGCTCCGCGTAGCTCTCCTCACCGTCCTCGCGGCCGGCGCCACCCCCGATGCGCCAGGTGTCAGCGCGCACATGCAGGTTGACCGGCGGCGGACGCCACTCGCCGCCGGTCGACGGGCCGTGGAGCTGCCACAGGACCTGCCACTGGCCCTGGTCGGAGGTCGCGTCTCCGAGGTGAGGGCTGACGACGAGGTCACACGACAACCAGTCGCCCTCCTGAAGGCGCACCTCCTCGCCGGAGGGCAGGTCCCAGAACACTTCAGAGCGGTAGATGTCCTCCTCCTCGACGTCCCCCGGAATCTCGGCCTGGAGGTGCGTGCCGTTCCACCAGGGGGGAATGGCCCCGTTCTCACCCTGGGTGACACCCACCTCGAGCGATGTGGGCTCGCCGCGGGTCGGGAGGGGTTCGGGGGTCTGCGTGGGCTCGGGGTGCTCGCTCTGGGTCGGAGTCGAACAGGCGGACACGACGAGCGCGGCGAGAGCCGCACAGACGAGTCGGCGGTGCATCCGGGGCTCCTTTCGTGATGCCGAGGTCATGGCGAGCTATGACGTGCGTCACGACTGCGTGACACGAGGCAGCATCCGCGCGGCGGTCTGAGCTTTGCGGAAAATCCCTGAGAGAGTAGTGTGTACGCCCGAATCAGCCGCCGAAGGATCTTTCATGTCAGTTGCCCCTCGGGGGATGCGCCCGTCAGGTCGAACCCTACTCGTCACCCTTCTCCTGGTCGTTGTCGCGGCGGTGGTAGGGGCGCTGGTGGCATCGGCCGCCCTCGGCGGTCGGACCACCGCCGAGGCCAGACTCCTCGTGGGGGACCAGACGATTCAGGCTCAAGCCGTCCCCGGTTACGCTCTCGCTACCCAGCAACTTGCGGGGTCCTACGCCCGCTTGGCCGTGGGTGACGCCGTGACGGGTGCCGTTCCGGACGGGGTCGAGGTGAAGGCCTCCAACATTCCCGACTCCGCGGTGGTGCGGCTCGAAGCCGAAGCCGACGACGCCGAGACGGCGGTGGCGGCGGCCGACCAGGCCGCCGACGCTCTCGTCGCTGCCGTGCGCGGGGTGACCGGGCCGGACCGCAGCGACGATGCCCTCGAGACCTGGCAGCAGGCGAGGGAGCGGTTGCGCGAAGCCGAGGCCGAGGCGTCCGCCCTGGCCGGGCAGCCCGAGCAAGCCCGAGCGCAGGACGTCGTCGCGTTTCGGGAGATCGAGGTCGAAGCGCTCGCCCAGGCTCATCGCGACGCCGTGCGGGCCACCGCCTCCGGGAGCGCGTCCCTGGCCGTCACCCAGCGGGCGGACGTCATCTCCTCCACGACGTCGCGGTCCGTGGCACTCGGTGCGTTCGCCGGCGCGTCGCTGGCCCTGCTCGCTCTCGGTGCGATCGTGATCGCTCGAGGCCGGACCAGCCTTTGAGGGCCCAGCCGACCCCCGCGACGACGACGCCGTCCTCGCCCGAGGTCATGGCGGAGGCGGGCAGCCAGAGGCGGGTTCCCCTGTACGTCTGGCTCATCAGCCTCGCCGTGGCGGGCCAGGCCTTCGCCGGCAGCTGGGGACTGTACGGCGTCCCGGTACCGCTGGATCGCCCCGTTCTGCTCGCAGGTCTCGTCGCCTTCGCGCTGCACCCGGACGTGCGGTCCTATCGGTTCAGGCTCCTGCCCCTCCACCTGGTGATGGCCGCGGGAATCGCCTGGGTCGTCGCGTCGATGATCTGGTTCGACACCCTCACCGACACCGTCGCGATCTTCGCGCTGCTGGACGCGTTCGGGATCGTCCCGTTCCTGCTGTTCGTCATCGCTCCCATCGTGTACGGCACCTCCGCCCGACGTGACGTGCTCGCCGGGCTGCTCACCGGCCTGGGCCTGTACATCGGGTGGGTGTCGGTGGCCCAAGGGTTGTCGCTCTACGGGCTCGTGTTTCCCCAGTCCATCCTGCAGCCCGACCACGGTCACTTCGACCGGGCGCTGGGGCCGTCCCTGCAGGTCGCGAGCAACGGTCTGGCCCTCCTGGCCTGCGGCACCTTTGCCGGCGTGTACGCGGCGCGGCACCGCGGTTGGCGCAGGTGGGTCGCGAGCCTGTCCTTCCTGCTCTGCCTGGCCGGGGTCTTCTTCACCCTCACCAGGTCCATGTGGCTCGCGGCGCTCGTCGCGATCGGCATCGTCGTCCTCACCGAGCGGCGGTTGCGCCTTCCGGCCCTGGGCTTGGGCGTCGTAGGGCTGCTCGCCGGGGGGCTCATTCTCAGCGCCGTCCCCGGGGTGGCCCAGAACGCTCTGCAGCGGGCGGAGACCTCGCGGTCGGTGTTCGACCGGCTCAACGCCAACGAGGCGGCCGTTCGTGTCGTCACCGAGCGTCCTCTCACCGGTGTCGGCTTTCAGCGGTTCCACCAGGTGGCGGAGGACTGGGTGAGGTTGGCGCCGACCTACCCCATCACCAACACCCACATCGACGTGCACAACGTTCCGCTCGGCTACGCCGCCGAGCTCGGCCTCCCGGGCGTCCTCTTGTGGGTGGTGCCACTGCTCTACGCGTTGTGGTCGGCGCTTCGCGGGCGCCGTGATCCCGGGGCGTCGGACTACCGCCTGGCCGCCGTCGCCTTCGCGGTCGCCTGGTTCATCGTGGCGATGCTCGTCCCGCTCAAGTACGCCCTGCCCATGTCGGTGCTCTGGTTGCTGCTCGGCATGGTCTCTGATCCTCGCTCCGTCGGCTGGACCGACGCGAGCACCTCTGCGCCCGAGCTCGTCGACGGCGCTGCTCCGGGGGGACCGTCACCACAGAGAGGAACACCCGTATGACTTCTCGACGTTACGTCGTCGTCTCCCCGTGCCGCGACGAAGAGGACCTCGTCGGCATCACCCTCGCCGCCGTCGCTGCACAGACCGAGCGGCCGACGGCCTGGGTGATCGTCGATGACGGGTCCACCGACGACACGCCCCGGATCGTGGCCGAGTTCGCCGCTCGGCACGACTGGGTCACGGTCATCACCCGCCCGCAGCGGCAGGCCCGCGTCCTCGGATCGGGTGTGGTCGAGGCGTTCGAGGCCGGTCTCGCCACCATCGACCTCTCCGAGGTCGACTACCTGGTCAAACTCGATGTGGATCTCGACCTCCCGCCGACCTACTTCGCCCGGCTCATGGATCTCATGGAGGCCGACGACCGGCTGGCGAGCGTCAGCGGCATCGCCTGCACCCGTGTCGACGGCCATCTCGAACCCGAACGCGGCTCCTTCGAGATGACCGTCGGGATGAGCAAGTTCTACCGCGTCGAGGCGTTCGAGGACATCGGGGGCTTCGCGCGCATGCTCATGTGGGACGGCATCGACTGTCACACGGCCCGATCACGAGGCTGGAAGGCGCGCGCCGTGGACGAGCCGGAGCTCCGGTTCGAGCACCTCCGCCCCATGGGCTCGAGTGATCGCGGCATCCTGCGCGGCAAACGGCGCCACGGCCGGGGGCAGTACCTCATGGGCACACATCCCGCGTTCCTCCTCGCCAGCGTGGCCGCCCGACTCGGCGACGAACCACGAGTCCTCGGCGCCCTCAACGTGCTCGCCGGGTACACGCGGGCGGCGCTGACACGTGAGGAGCGGCACCCGGATCGGGCGATGCGATCCCAGATGCGTCGGTTCCAGCTCGAGACGCTCGCACTCGGCAAGGAGCGCGCTGTGCACCGGTGGGAGGACCGCGCGGCCGACCTTCGGGAGCAGGGCGCGGTACGGCCGGTCGGAGACCAGGCGCCGGTGCGGTCTGCGTTCAGCCGTGATCCGGGGCGATCCCCGGCGCAGCGACCGGGTCGTCGGTCGCGCAGGACGTTGTCCGATCGGTCGGGGCGCTGAGCGCGTCGGCCCTCAGCCGGCGGCGCGAGAGCTGTCGTCCCGCTCCCAGGCGGACCGACCTCGCGCCGCCGCTCGACGGGCCCGCAGGCGAGCGGCGAGGGTGACGGCCACGTACACCGCCACGTCGGGGATGCGGGCGGGCTCGGACCGGGCAAGATCTCGGAGGGCACGCCCGGTCGCCCCCGTCGAGCCGGCGAATCGTCCCTCGTCGTCGTCGGTGGCGATGCCTGCGAGTTCGCTGTTGCCGCGGGCGACCCGGGTGCGCACCTTGAGCAGGTTGCGCAGGTCACGGGGCACCCGCACCCAGAACTCGCCGGGGACGACGACCCGCTCCTCGTCGGCGAACAACCGCTGGATGAACAGGTCGTCGGCCACGACCTCGGGAAAACGGTCGAACCGGGCGCGCCCCTGTTCCGACAGGCCGTACACCCCCAGGCCGATCAGATGGTGACGCACGTAGGGGAGTTGCTCGAACGCTCGGTAGAACGATCGGACCGAGACGGACGCGCCGGTCATGTCGAAGCGCACCGTCGGAGACCCGACCCGCGGCTCCGGCACGGACAAGGCCGCGACGAGTTGTCGCAGCGCGCCGCTGCCCAGACGGATGTCGGCGTCGAGGAAGATGCGGGGAAACCGGGTGGCTGCGGCGTCGCCGGTGTCGAGCGCGAGCCGCTTGCTGGGCTCGTCCTGCTCGATGACGCGCACGTCCGGGTACTGCCTCGCCACGTCGGCTGTGCCGTCGGTGCACCCGTTGGCGACGACGATGACCTCCACCTCCAGCCCGTCGTCCCGGGCTGCGTCCAGCGCCTCCAGGCATGCCCCGATGACCTGCTCCTCGTTGTGGGCGGGGATGACGACGGCGGCGGCGAGAGAGTTCACGTGCGCCCCCCGAGCGGCTCGGGGTGCGTGGCCGTGCAGGGTGGACGGACGGAGTGTGTCGTCATGAGAGGGCCTCACCGTGGCAGGGGAGTCGGTCATCCGCGAGCATAGTGCGGAGTGCGTCCACCACGTCAGGTGCCGGAGAAGGGAGGCGGGCGCCGCCGTTATGCTGATGCGCGATGTCTGCTCCCAGCTCGTCCTCGGCCTCTGACTCCCCATCACGACGGCGGCGACTCCTCCTTCTCGCCGCAGCGACGATCCTGGCGCTGACCGTGCTCGTCGCGGGCCTGACCGTCATGCTGACCGGCCGTGAGGAACCACCGGTCGCCGACCCCGAACCCCACCCCACCGCAGGGGAGCTGCGTGCCTACCCGACCTTCGGACCGGACAACGCGTTCGACCTCGATGTGTCGCAGGCTCCGGTCGACCCGCGGTCGGAGGAGATGATCGCGCACCTGCGGGGGCAGATCGATCCCAACTACTCGGGCATCGCTGCCCTCAACGTCTACGACTACACCGCGAGCCTGCACGTCGTGGACTCCTCCACCCCTCGCGAGGACATCGAGTTCTACGACTGTCAGGACAAGGGGTACACCCCGGAGGGGCTGTACGACGGTCCTGCCCAGTTCGCCGACGTGCCCATCCCGCCCGATGCCAAGCCGGCCCCCGGCACCGACAAGGCGATGTCGATCTGGTCACCGGAGACCGATCAGCTCTGGGAGTTCTGGGTCATGGAGCGTACGGACGACGGGTGGCGGGCCTGTTGGGGCGGGCGCATCGACGACGTCTCGTCGAATCCGGGGTACTTCGAGCATCCTTTCGGGGCGACCGCCACCGGGATCCCTATGGTGGGCACGATGCTGCGCGTGCAGGACGTGGCCTCCGGGAGCATCGACCATGCGCTCGGCGTCGCTCTCCTGTCACCTGCCGAGGCGAGCCGCTGGCGCTACCCCGCCAACCGGAGCGACGGCGGCGACACCTCGCCCGACGCGATCCCCGAGGGGGCGCGGCTGCGCCTGGACCCCGATCTCGACCTCGACACCCTCGACCTCACTCCCGTCGGTCGGATGATCGCCGAGGCGGCCCAGACCTACGGGTTCATCGTGGTCGACCGCGCCGGTGCCGTTGCCGTCATCGGCGAGAGCGGCATTCCGGAGAAGAACCAGCTGGGGGTCAACCCGTGGGAGACGCTCATCCCCGGTGAGCCCTACCGGCAGATGCGCAACTTCCCGTGGGACCGCGTCGAAGTGCTCCGCGCTGACGTCGGTGTGCCCGAGGGCGCCGACGTCGGTGACGCCGAGATGGTCGACGACTGACGAAGGGGCTGGGACCGGCCCGTCAGCGGTGGCCCACGACGCGGGCCGGTGAGCCCGCGACGATATCGCCGGGGGCGACCTCGCCACGCACCACCGAGTTGGCGGCCACGACGCAGCCGTCGCCCAAGCGCGCGCCGGGCAGGATCACCGACCCGGCCCCGATCCACACGTCGTCGCCGATGACGACGCCCGAGCCGTCCCAGGGCTGATCGACGATGGGGGTGCCGGGGGCGGTGCCGTGGTTCGATCCGACGATCGTCACCATCTGGCTGATGAGGCAGTGCCGCCCGATGACGATCGGGGCACCGGCGCACCGGATGTTGTTGAACTCGCCGAGGTAGGTGCGTTCGCCGATCTCGAGGCGGGCGCCGGTCAGGCCCCCGCCGTTGGTGACGACGAGGGCGGTCGGGCCGTTGACGGCGACCTCGGGAGCGAGTCGGGTGGCCGAGGGGTCGCCGCGGAAGATGACGTCGCTGGTGATCCAGGCGCCGGGGTTGGCGCGGCGCAAGCGTTCACGCGCGATGAGCCCGTCGCGGATGCCGCGGGCGAAGTCCTTCAGGGGCATGTCGGGGATCCTTCGTCGGGGGCGGCGGCCGCGCGGTCGTTCTCCACCAGCCGGTCGGCGGCGGCGACGACGGCAGGGGAGGCGTCGGGGGCCAGCTTGCGGGCGAAAGGCGCCCCGTCACGTTCGCTCAGCATGGTGAGCACGTCCTCGTCCAACCATACGGGGCTCGGTGTCTCAGGCGGGAAGTACGCCGAGGTCGTGCGCGTGTGCTCGACCCTCAGGTCGGCTTGAGCCGACAGGACCGACTGCACGTACGACTCGTCCGAGATGCGCACCGTTCGGAAGAACCGGGCGAGCTCGGGGCGGTCCCGGTGGAGGGCGAGCATCCGGTCGACGGCGCGCCCCGACAACACCATCCATTGACTCGCCTTGACGATCGGCATCGCGTCCGGGGTGCGCACCCAGGGCCGGGCGAGGCCGATGCTCCACCTGCGGTCCCCGCCTGCGAAGCGAGGCAGGATCTGCAGCACCGGCCGGGTCACGCGGCCCAGCTGCCACCCCAGATGCCGGGCGACACGCTGCACCTGAGGATGACGCGGCAGCGGCGGGGTGACGAAGCTCCAGCGGTAACGCCAGTCGTCACGATGCTCCGCGATAGGGGCGAGCAGCGCATCGGGAACACGGCCCACCACCTCCGACTCCCACCTCTGCAGATCCCGGATCGGGTAGTCCTGGCCCGAGATCATCACGAGGTAGTCGGCGCGGGTGCGCTCCCGCGCCGCGGCGAAGGCCTCGAGCATGGCCTCGGTGAGCGTCCACGCGCCCCACTTGACGGGGATCGAGCTGACCAGCGTCGCGGCCCCGATCCGGTGCAACTCGTCGGCGTCGAATCCGCGGCCCTGTTCGTACCTGACGACGACGGAGGATCGGGGGCTCAGTTCGCGAATGCGTGAGACCAGCCGAGCGATGCCGACCGGTTCGTGAGCCAGCACGACGTAACAGAATTCGGGAGCCCCCATGGGGCCACCTTAGGACCCACCGAGGCGGCGTGGCCCACGGCCGGTCGTCTCCTAGGATGAGCCGGTGTCACAGTACCTGCAGGCCGTCAAGACCCTCCGGCGTCGAGCATGAGCAACGACGACGCACACCCGGGCCGGCCGGACGATCCCCACCGCGGGCCCCACCCCGAGGCGGACGCGGACGCGATGCCGCCGGAGACGTCGGAGCCCGTCTCCTCGGGCGATGCGGTCGCTCCGCCGACGCCGAGCGGCGGTCGCGGACGTGCGGCCAAAGCACTCCTCAAGGGCACCTCCTGGGAGACCCTGGCGCAGGTCCTTCCCCTCGTCGTCAACCTCGCGATGACGCCATGGGTGATCGAAGGGCTCGGGGGCGGCCGGTACAGCGTGTACCTCCTCGTCTCCGCCGTCGTCATGTTCCTCGGGCAACTCGACGGCGGTATCGGCAAGTCGGCGCTCAGGTACTTCACGATCTACGCCGGCAAGGACGACCGGATCGCCACCACACGGCTACTGGTCAGCACGTCGGCCGCGGTCCTGGCCCTGGCGCTCGCCATGACCGCCGTCGTCCTGCCCCTCTCGGACTCGATCTTCTCGTTCTTCCACCTCTCGGAGGACCTGTACCACGAAGCGCGCGTCCTGCTGTTCGTCACGGTGCCGTTCACCGGCTACCTGCTCGTGCGCAACCTCTACAGCTCCGTCGTGTTCGCGCGACAACGCTTCGCCCTGATGGCCATCGCGAAACTGGCCGGGTACGCGGCGTACACCATCGGCACCATCCTCACGGTGGTCCTGGGGTGGGGCCTGTACGGGATCGCCGGGGCTCTCATCACCCAGGGACTCGTCCTCGGCGCCATCTCCGTTCCCGCAGGCCTGAAATACCTCGATCGGCGGGGGATCGGGTTCGTGTCCAAGGAGCTCTTTGGTGAGTTCGTCTCCTACGCCTGGCGGGTCCAGGTGACGGGGCTCGTCTCGTTCATCGGCGCGCAGAAGGACCAACTGGTCGCGGGCCGCCTGTTGTCCGCACAGGAGTCGGGACCCTTCGGCCAAGGTGCCAGCTTCGCGACACAACTCTCCTGGATGCCGAACAACGCCCTCGCCCCGATCCAGGCGCTCACCGGTCAGCGGGTCGCCCGGATGGGAGCCGAGGCGGCTGCTCCGGCGATCAACGACGTGCAACGTATGTGGATCAAGGGCATCACCGGATGGTCCGTCGTCGGTGCCCCCGCCGCGTATTTCGGGGTGCGCGCGTGGCTGCCGGAGGAGTACGCCGCGGCCGGGCTCGTGGCCGCCATCCTCATCTTCGGCAACCTCTTCTGGCTGATGACCGTCGTCACCGTGACCTGGTCGTTGACGCTCGGCCAGTCCGGCATCGAGATGCGCGGCCACGTCATCGCCCTCGTCGCCAACATCGCGCTGAGCTTCGCGCTGTACCCGGTATTCGGGATGATGGGCGTCGTCCTGGGGACGGGGCTCAGCCGCATCGTGCTGGCGGCCGTCGTCTCGTTCGAGACCCGCCGCCGCCTGTCGGTCAACCTGCGCTCGTACTGGCGTGATGTGCCCCTCCTCGCTGCCGCCGTCGGGTTCGCCGCGAGCGTCGGGACCGGGGAGTTGGTCAGTCCCTACCTGCCGAACGGCGCCCTCGGCCTCGTCTGCGCCGGGCTCGCCGCCGTGGTGCCGATGGTGCTCTACTTCGCCCTCGCGTTCCGCCCCTCGGAGTTCCGTGCAGGGTGGGCGATGATGCGCTCGCGCTGAGTGAGGCGCTCCCGCGGGAAGGCCCAGAGCAGCCCCGCCAGCAGGAAGAACGTGAAGGTCGGAAAGGGGTAGGGGATCGGGCTGGTCATCGAGGGGACGAACCAGACACACGTGGCCGCGATGACGGCCAGGCGCCACTCCTCTTCCTCGGGGTCGGCCCGGCGCCGCACGATCGCTGCGCCAGGTCCCGCCAGCAGGATGGCCACGAAGAGCAGACCTGCGGGCAGGCCGAGGTCGACCGCGCGACTGAGGACGACGTTGTGGACCTCGATGTTGACGGTCGTGACGGGGTAGGTGTCGGCCTGCCGCACCCAGTCCGGGCCGATCTCGCCGAAGCGGGCCCACCCGACACCCACGAGCGGGTGCTCCTCGATGGCGCGCACGGCGGCGGCGTTCGAGTTCTGCCGGTCGTAGAGGGAGCGCGACGTGGTGCCACGGTCGACGATGTTGTCGACGAGCGTCGGCATCGCCGCGACACCCGCACCGGCGAGGACGGCCCCCACGACGGCCATGATGGGGACCCACCGCCACAACTGCCGACGCAGCAGCACCACCACGACGACGGCCAGGGCCACGCCCAGCCAGATGGCGCGGGTGAGCGAGAGGATCGAGGCGACCGCTGCGAGGCTGCCCGCCACGAGGCCCACCACGCGCCACGCGCCGCGGTCGAGCCGGGCCAGGAGGAATGCCGCGACGGCGCACAGCCCGAGGGCCATCCCGTTGCCCTCGCCCGAGAGGAACGGCCCTCCGGCGCGTGCGGCGTCGGCGGCGGGGACGGACGCGTCGATGACGCCCCCCACGATGTAGCGCGGGAAGACCAGACCGTGTGCTCCCACGGACTGGAGGACGGCGACCGACGCCAGGTACAACCCGAGCAGGGTGAGACCTCGCAGCAGCAGCAGCCGTTCGAAGGACGTCCGGAACAGCATGGGCGCCGTCGCGAAGAGCAGGAACGGCATCACGACGCGGTCGAGCAGCGCGAAGACCGTCCCCGTGTCCACCGTGGAGAGCAACAGCATCGACGCGAGCGTCCAGGCCGTGAACACGAGCATCATCGCGTGCAGTGCCCGGGCCTGCGGCCGGGGGATCCGTGGATCCAGCCATGCGAGGAGCAGGCCACCCGCGAAGAGGAGCCGATCAGGTCCGATCGGAATCCCCATCTCTCCCCAGTTGCCCGAGAAGACGTTGATGAGCAGAGCGACCAACACCATCCAGGACGACACGGGAACGTCCCGGACCCGCCCGGGCGCAGGACGCGTCCCTGCGGGAGTCGGTGGCCCGGCAGTGGTGTCGGCGACGGAAGACACGTCGGTCCGGTCAGTCCCGAGCGGCCGCGCGGCGCGGGGAGCGGCGATCCATCATCACCACGAGCAACAGCGCGAGGAGACCACCCGCACCGGCACCGACGACCCCGTACCGCGCCATGGCCGCGCCCATCGGGTTGCCCTGGGACGCCGCCGGAGCGACGAGTTCGAGGTTGCTGTTACCTGCGGTGTCCGTGTACAGCTGCCGATACAACTGCCCCACGGCATCCTGGCGGAGCTGGAGTTGCGCGAGGGCGGCGAGGTCGTCCTCCCACGCCTGGCGCAGCTGATTCTGCTGGGCCACGGCAGCCCCCGCCCCGACGGCCCTGTTGTAGGCGTTCTCGGAGGCCGCCGCTGTCGCGCGCGCCGACGCCACCTGGGGTGACAGTTCTTCGAACTGTGCGTAGGCCCGCTCCGGGTCGTGCTGCGCCCCGGCCTCCTCGACCTGCTGCATGAGGGTCTGCGCGACGTGTTCCACCCCGCTGCGCGCCTCCTCCTCGGTGGCGGCCTCCACCTCCAGGCGAATGACCGCGGAGTCGGGGATGGGGGACGCGGTAACGGCCGAGACGCCCTCGGGGACCCACTCGCCGTCACTGCCGTGGTTCTGGACCCAGCGCGCGTAGTCACCCGCCAGCTCACGTGCGCCGAGGGGGTATCCGGCGATGGAGTACGCGTTCGTGTTGGCCGGTACCACCGCCACGCGAGCCTCGGCGAGGTAGGGCGGCGGGTTCAGCAGCGCGAGACCGACCCCGATGGCGGCGCCGAGGGCGACCAGGATGCTCACCAGGATCTTGTGGCGCATGACCGAGGCCAACGGGGCCACCGGTGCGGGTGAGTCGGAGCGGCTCGACACGATGTCCTCCGGGCAGGGGTCGGTGATGCGTGACGGTCAGACCCTACTCCGAGCGGGCACCGGCTCCTACATCACGCCGGGGGCCCGCGCCTCAGCGACGCCGGATCTGCTCCGCCGACTTGCGCGTGGCCCGAGCCACCATCCGGGCGATGTGGCGCACCTCGTCGAGCGTGAGGTCACGAACGCGGGCGTCGGTGGCGACACCGGCGACGGCCCGCACGTCGGCGTGGTTGGCGAACGTCTCCAAGAAATAGCGGCGACCTGCCGCCGACTGCGCAGGCGGGAGCGCACTGATGCGGTCGACGATGCGTTCGTACACGGCGCGGTGACCGTCCACGACCTTCTCGGCGCTGGCCGAGATGCGGTGTTCGTCGTCGTCGTCCCGCCAGTAGAGCGTCAGGACCTCGGGGACGCAGACGAGGTCGAACGTCTCGTTGGCGCGGATATAGAACTCCCAGTCCTGACAGGACCGGAGCGTCGGGTCGGGCACGCCCACCGCGTCGATGACCTCGCGTCGGATCATGACGACCGAGAACGTGCCCACGACGTTGCCCTGGAGCAACTCCGGCGTGGCCACGCCTTCGGCCGTCGGGCGACGGCCGGCGTCGATACGCCCGTCGGGGTAGCGGAGGTCGTACCAGCTGTAGCAGATGCCCGCGCGCGGGCCACCGGCCTCGAGCGCCGCCACCTGCTTCTCGATCTTCGTCGGCATCCACAGGTCGTCCGCGTCGAGGAACGCGAGGAATGCGCCGCGGCTCGCGTTGATGGCCGTGCGCCGTGCGGCGTTGCCACCCTGGTTGGTGTCGTGGGTGAGCAGCGTGAGGCGAGGGTCGGAGATCGTCGCGAGGGCCTCACGCGTCCCGTCCTGCGAGCAGTCGTCGACCACGATGACCTCAAGGTCGGTGAAAGTCTGGTCGAGGGCACTGCTCACCGCCTCGACGATCGTGTCGACGCGCTTGTAGGCGGGCACGAGAACGGACACTCGGGGGCTCATGGGGTGACCTCTCCAGGTGACGGCACACGGACGGCGATCCGCCGAATCACTCTGGGAGACAAGGCTATACCCCCACGTGGGGGATGTCATCGTGAACATGTGTCCACAACTGTCGTTCAAGACGAGAGTCCGAGACGGCGGGCTCGCCTCCGCGGCGCACGAGTCTGTCCGGGTCCTGCCGTAGGCTGACCCCGCCGGGCGTCAGTGCTCCTGTGGCCCAAGCTCCTTCGGCTCGCTCCATTCAGAGAAAGGCCCGATATGAGCGGCGATCCGCTCGTCAGCGTCGTCATCCCCTGCTACCAGTCCGAGCGCACGGTCGGTGAGGCCGTCAGCAGCGCCCTCATGCAGACCTATCCCCATGTCGAGGTCGTCGTCTGCCTGGATGGTGCCACCGATCGCAGCGAGGCGATCGTCGATGCTTACGGCGACCTGATCACGGTCGTCAAGCAGGAGAACCAAGGCCTCGCCGCGGCTCGCAACGCGGCGGTCGCCGGTGCCCGCGGTGACCTCATCGCCCTGCTCGACGCCGACGACGTGCTCCTTCCGCCCCACGTCGAGCGGGCTGTCGCCCGCTGGCAGCGTCGCGATGCCGAGCACGCTTATGTGACGTGCAACGCCTTCGTCATGGGAGCGGCGGGAGTGGTTCCGCGTCGCACCGTGTTGCCCCGCAAGGAGCCGGCCGCCGACGGTCATCGACTCGCTCTGCTGCAGCGCAACATCGTCTCCGTCCTGTCGGTGTACCCGCGCGAGATGCACGAGGCCGTCGGCGGGTTCGACCCCGAGATGAGGGTGCTCGAGGACTACGACTTCTGGGTCCGTGCCGCGTTCGCGGGCTGGACGACCCTGTACGAGACCGAGCCGACTGCGCTCTACCGCCGCACCAGCGCCAGCCTGTCGGCGCAGGCGGAGAAGATGGCGGAGTACCAGCATCGCCTGCGGGCTCGGGTGCTGGAGCGACATGAGCACGACCTGACGCCCGACGAGCGGGCCTACCTCGAACGGGCGCGTGATCTGGAGACCGAGGCGGTCCACCTCGCGCGTGGCGATCTCGCGCTGCGAGAAGGGCGTCGTCAGGACGCCGCGCGGGAGTACACCGCCGCTGCCGACCTCGTCCCGTGGGACCGCGGACTGCGACTCAAGGCCACCGCGCTCACCCATCTCCCGCCGGCAGGCCGGCTGTACGCGTGGCGGGAGCGAGTCCGCACCTCGGAGACGTCGCGCTCATGAGCAGGACAGCCGCTCGCCCGAACGTGGTCATGAGCAGCATGTGGGGCACGTCGCCGAGGTGGGCCGAGCACGTCGACTTCTACGTGACGGACACGGATCGGCTCGGGTCGCTCGCCGACCTCCGCACGCTTCAACGGATCGCGCGCGGCAAGAAGGGCGCGATCCTCTTCGGCGCAGTCTCGGTGCAGCACCGCTATCGGGACTTCGTCTTCGCTCTCCTGCTCAAGTACCGCCGCGGGGGGCCGCCGCGGGTCCTCATCACCGACGCCACCTGGCAACCGGGGAGCGACTCCCTGTCGCGCCTCACCGGCCTGCCCGCATCCTGGTTCGGGTTGCCCATTCGTCTCGCCATCGCTCTGATCGACGGCCCGCACGTGCGGTACGCGGTCCTCAGCACCGAGGAACTGGCCACCTTTCCCCGCCAGTGGGGCGTCGACCCCGAGCGTGTCGTCTTCACGCCGTTCCCTGCCACGATCAAAGCCGACACACCCCGTCGTACGGGTGACTACCTGTTCGCGGGGGGCAACTCGCTGCGCGATTACGACCTGCTCGCCACCGCACTGGGGGAGGACGGTCCGCCGACGGTGGTGGCGGCCTCGTGGCAGCCGAGCCGCCCGGTACCGGGCCTGCGAGCGGGTTCGGTGCCGCACGCCGACTTCGTCTCGACCATGGCGTCCTGTCGAGCCGCGGTCGTGCCCCTCCGGCGCACGATCCGCTCGGCCGGCCAACAGTCCTATCTCAACGCCATGCTGCTCGAAAAGCCCGTGATCGTGACCGATGCACCCGGGGTGCGCGACTACATCGAGGACGGCGTGACGGGGATCATCGTCCCGCCCGAGCCGCAGGCCCTCCGCGCGGCGATCGATCGCGTCATGGACCCCGCCAACGCGGCCGACAACGCCCGCATGGGGGCGGCGGCGCGAGCCTGGGTTCTCTCACACGCCACGCAGGACATCTACAAGGACGAGGTCCTCCTCGACGCCATCGGCCTGCCTCGCGACACCGATTGAGGGCCGCGCGCACGAGGCGCGGCCCTCTGGCAGGAAGGGTGGATCAGCGGGTCGCCTCGCCGCCCCAACCGCGCTCGCTGCGTGGGTCGGGCGCCGACAGGTCCGTCCCGGAGAAGTCCGGTTCGGGGCTGTCGGGCTCCTGGGTGCGGGAGGAGAGGGCGTGGGCGAGGTGGTAGCCGACGATGACGGTGATCGTGCCGAGGGAGATGCCCGAGAGGGTGAAGCCCTCGGTGATCTGCAGGGTCACGTCACCGACGCCCATGATGATGCCCGCGGCGAGCGGCACGAGGGTGGCCGGATGGCCGAAGAGCACGTTGTGCTCGACCCAGATCTTCGCGCCGAGCAGGCCGATCATGCCGTAGAGCACGATGGTGATGCCGCCGAGCACGCCACCGGGGATCGCCGAGACGACGGCCCCGAACTTGGGTGAGAACCCGAACCCGATGGCCGTGAGGGCCGCGACGACGTAGGCCGCCGTCGAGTAGACGCGCGTCGCGGCCATGACGCCGATGTTCTCGGCGTACGTCGTCGTCGGGGCGCCGCCGACAGCGGTGGCGACGACCGTGGCGACACCGTCGGCGCCCACGGCGCGGCCCATGAGCGGGTCGAGATCCTCGCCGGTCATCTCGGCGACGGCCTTGACGTGCCCGATGTTCTCGGCGACCAACGCGATCGCGATGGGGAGCACGATGAGCGCGAACCCGAGGTGAAAGGTGGGAAAGTGCCAGCCCGGCATGTCCGCGGTCGTCGCGGCCGGGAACCCGAACCAGTTCGCGTCACCGACCGCACTCCAGTCGACGCGCCAATGCGGACGCACCTCACCGCTCGCGTCGGGGGTGGTGATCTGGCCGAACACGGCGTCCGCGGCCCACGAGGCGAGGTAGCCGAACACGACGGCCGCGAAGATCGCGATCCGCGAGAGGAACCCGCGGGCGCCGACGCTGACGACGATGACGAACAGCATGACGACGAGCGCCACCCACGGGTCGCGCGGCCAGTAGACGCCCGCGGCCACGGGGGCCAGGTTGAACCCGATGAGCATGATGACCGCGCCCGTGACCGCCGGCGGCATGAGGCGGTGCATGAACTCCGCGCCCAGCACGTGGATGGCGATCCCGACCGCGATGAGGGCGAGGCCCACGGTGAGCAGCGCCCCGGTCTTGTCCGACGCCGTCCCGCCGAGGGTGGAGATGACACCGACCACCCCGACGAACGAGGCCGACGAGCCCAGGTAGCTCGGGATCCGCCCGCCGGTCATGACGAGGAAGATGAGCGTCGCGACGCCGGACATCATGATCGCGAGCTGGGGCGAGAGGCCCATGAGCACCGGGAACACGAAGGTCGCGCCGAACATCGCGACCACGTGCTGCATGCCCAGCCCGACGGTGCGGGGCCATGACAGGCGCTCGGAGGGGGCGACGACATCGTTCGGGCCGGCGAGGGCACCGTTCCCGTGCAGGGTCCACAGCTTCACGAGCGACGAAGGTACCACCGGTGGAGGAAGCGGCCGCCCACCACCGTTGGTCGAGGAGCGCAGCGTCCCGAGACCAACGCCGACGGCCACTGCGTCAGGGACGGTGGTCTCGAGACGTCGCTTCGCTCCTCCTCGACCAACGGGTGCGGGCAAGGTCCGGGACGTCGCTGCGCTCCTCGACCAACCGGGGGAGGGTGGCCGTTGATGTTCGGCCGTTGTGGGTAGACTCACGCGAAACCGGCAACCAGAGCAAGGAGCCATCCCAGTGGGTCAGTTGAACGTCGAGTTCGTCGCCGCGGACGGCACGGTCTGGAAGGGCGAGGCGTCCAAGATCGTCGCTCGCGCGATCGAAGGCGACATCGGCATCCTCCCGCGTCACGCGCCGCTGCTGGCCGCCCTGCGCGAGGGCGAGGTGCGCATCGACGGCGACGGCGGCGAACGGTCCTTCACCGTCGACGGCGGCCTGCTGTCCGTCGACGAGGACCGCGTCACGATCGTGTCCGAGACCGTCTCCGAGAACTGAGCTTTCGCGGGACATGGGCATTCTGGCCGTCGAGATCGTCCTGGTCGGAATCGCCACACTGCTCGTCCTCGCCATCGCCGGGGTCTACCTGCGCCGACGCATGATCGGTCACAATAGTGACGTCGTGCTGTGCGGATTCCGTCCGAGTCCCCAATCCCGGTGGCGCCCCGGATTGCTGCGGATGTCGGCGAACACGCTGTCGGTCTTCCCGTTGTTCGGCCTCACAGCCCTGCCCGTCCACACGTGGATGCGCAGATCCCTCGATGTGCCCGGCACCGAAGCTCTCGACGCCGAAGGCGGCCTCTCCACCCTGCTCGGGCAGAACGCGTTGCGGGTCGTGGGCCACGGCATCACCGAATCCGGGACGCGGGTCGACCTGAACATCGCCCTGAGCCGGTCCTCCTACACCGCGCTGCGGTACTGGGTCGAGGCGTCACCCCCGAGCGACCGCCCCCTCAACGGCTGACGCACCTCACTCGCCGGTGGTCTCCCGCCCCCCGCCATCGGTCTCCCGCCCACCGCCCGGCGTCCACAACACATCGCCCCCCGCGGCCTTACCCGCCCCCCGCGCGAGGATGAACAGCCGGTCCGAGAGGCGGTTGAGGTACTTCGCCGTCCGGGGGTTGATGCCGCCGGGACGCTCGTCGTCCCGGCCGGCGGCCGGCTCCGTGCCGTAGGTCTCGATCGCCGCCCACGTGGAGCGCTCCGCCCTGCGCACGATCGTGCAGGCCAGGTGCAGGTGCGCCGAGCCCGGGGTGCCGCCGGGCAGGATGAACGAGCGCAACTTCTCGACCTGCGCGTTGTAGTGGTCGCAGTCGCGTTCGAGCTCGTCGATCCACTCCGCCTTCACCCGCAGCGGCGGGTACTCGGCCGGTGCGTCGCTGAGCGGGTTGCACAGGTCGGCGCCGACGTCGAACAGGTCGTTCTGGATCCGGGTCAAGGTCGCGGTGACCTCCTCGCCGAGCTCGCCGCAGGCCACGGCGATCCCGATGGCGGCGTTGGCCTCGTTGCTGTCGGCGTAGGCGGCGAGACGCGCGTCCGTCTTGGCCGTGCGACTGAAGTCACCGAGGTGGGTGGTGCCGTCGTCGCCGGTGCGGGTGTAGACGCGGGTGATGTTGACCATGCGCCCGATCGTCTCAGACCGGCCCGCCGCGATGTCGCCTGTCGCCCATCACATCCGGGACGCGATCGGAGGCGTCCATCGAGCGCAACCCAACCGGCTTGTGAGGGGAGTCACCGGCGTGGCCCTGGCCGCGGCCGGGATGCGCCACTTACCTTCGGCGTTATGGGTGAACGTGACAGGCCTTGGGTGATGCGGACCTACGCGGGGCACAGCAGTGCCGCCGCGAGCAACGCGCTCTACCGACGCAACCTCGACAAGGGGCAGACCGGGCTGTCGGTCGCCTTCGACCTGCCGACGCAGACCGGCCACGACCCTGACGAGCCGCTCTCGCGCGGTGAAGTCGGCAAGGTGGGGGTGCCGATCTCCCACATCGGGGACATGGGCGCCCTCTTCGACGGCATCCCGCTGGCCTCGATGAACACGTCGATGACGATCAACGCCACCGCCATGTGGCTGCTGTCGATGTACCAGGTGGTCGCCGAACAGCAGGGCCTCGCCGAGGGCAAGGACGAGCGCGATCTGCCCGATCACGTACGCCAACTCGCCGGGACCACCCAGAACGACATCATCAAGGAGTACCTGTCGCGCGGCACGCACGTGTTCCCGCCCGGGCCATCCTTGCGGCTCACCGCCGACACGATCGCCTACACCGTCTCCACGATGCCGAAGTGGAACCCGGTCAACATCTGCAGCTACCACCTGCAGGAGGCCGGCGCGACGCCCGTGCAGGAGGTCGCATTCGCGATGGCCACCGCCATCGAGGTGCTCGACACCGTGCAGAGGCGCGGTGAGGTGCCGCCGGAGAAGTTCGGCGAGGTCGTCGCCCGCATCAGCTTCTTCGTCAACGCGGGTGTGCGGTTCGTCGAGGAGATGTGCAAGATGCGTGCCTTCGTGCAGCTCTGGGAGGAGTTGACCCGCGAACGGTACGGCGTCACCGACGAGAAACAGCGCCGGTTCCGATACGGCGTGCAGGTCAACAGCCTCGGCCTCACCGAGACCCAACCCGAGAACAACG
>JAUNTP010000260.1:1240-3548 GCA_030538585.1 Mobilicoccus sp. | reverse complement strand
GGGTGGGTGCGGCCGAGGTTGAAGTCCTTGATGTCCTGGTCGTCGTCGACGTCCTTGAGCTGGTAGTCGTCGTAGCCGCCGGCTTCGAGGATCACCTCGTCGCCGAGACCGACCTCGTGCAGCGGGGGGATGTCGGGGTGCCACCGGTTGTGGCCGAGCTCCTTCTGGTCGGCGAGGGGAACGCCCACCTCACAGCGAAAGCGCTTGACGCCGAGGTCGCGGTCAGGGAAGCGGGAGACTCCGGACTGGGTGAAATCGGGGGACGAGTGGTCGTGCACGGGGCACCTCCGTGAGAGACAGCGTTGTCTGACACGGCGACGTTATTTCCATTTGGAAGTATTCGTCAAGGGGTGGCGGCGACCGAACCCAAGAGCCCCCGCAACGCCCCCTGCTCCCAGTCCCGCAGGCCCGGCAGTTCCGCGCCGACCGCGTCGGCCAACACCTGGGACCACTCGTCGCGCATCCCCCGCCCCCGATCGGTGATGCGCACCAGTACCTGGCGTCGGTCCTCGACCCCGAGGCTCCGGTAGACGAGGGCATGGTCCACCAGGCGATCCACGGCACGAGTGACCGTCGCCGCCGGAATAGCCGCCGCCTCGGCGAGGTCGCCCATCGTCGCCCCTTCGCGACCGGCCAGGTGGTCGAGGATCAGCCAGTGCTGCACGCCGATGGGCGCCCCCCGTAGCGCGTGCGCCATCCTGCGCTGCACGGCGTGGGCCCGCCGAATGAGCACGACCGCGAGATCGACGACGCCATCGGCGCCGTCGGCGGATGCCACACTCGCCCCCGTCTCACCCACGACACTCCCCCTTGACCTGACCAGTCCTCCCGACCATGATGCCCAGAATACTTCCGCGCGAGAATTTCCCGCACATGAGTTGCGCCACGTCGCACGAGAGGAGGCCGACGATGCTGCGCATCGGCCTGGCCATCCCCCTGCGCGGGCCCGCCGGCATGTACGGCCCCTCCTCCGAGGCGGTCGGCGCCCTCGCCGTCGACCGCGTCAACGCAGCCGGCGGCATCCTCGGCCACGAGGTCACCATCGACGTTCTCGACGCGGGCGGCACACCTGAGGAGGTCTGTGACATCACCCTGGCCGCCGTCAACGAGGGACGCCTCGACGCCGTCGTCGGCTGGCACATCTCCAGCATCCGCGAGCACCTCGCCCCCGTCCTCACGGCTCGGCGTATCCCCTACGTGTACACGGCGCTGCACGAAGGCGGCTCGACCACCGGCGTCCTCAGCCCCGGCGAGACACCGTCCCTGCAAGTGCTTCCGGGCCTGCGCTGGCTGCGCCGATCCTTCGGGCTTCAGCGGTGGGCCATCGTCGGTTCCGACTACATCTGGCCGCAGGGCACCGCCACGATGGTCAGGGCCGCCGCGTCATCGGTCGACATCGGCATCGTCCTGGAGGCCACGGTGCCGTACGGCTGCCGTAGCTTCCGCGGCGTCATGCACAGCATCGAACACAGCTCTGCCCAGGCCGTGCTCATGCTGCTGGTCGGGCGCGACGCCGTCATGTTCAACCGTCAGTTCGCCGCGGCCGACCTGCCCGCTCGCGTCGCGCGTTTCTCCCCATTGATGGAGGAGAGCATGCTGCTCGCCTCCGGCGCCGACGCCACAGCCAATCTCTACGTGGCAGCTTCGTATTTCAGTGCGCTGGCCACACCGTCCGCGCTCGATCTGCACGGCGCCTACAGCTCGCGGTTCGGCGCTGACGCCCCCTCGCTCAACAATGCCGCGGAGTCGTGCTTCGAGGGAATTCTGGCCCTGGCCGCCGCCGCTCACGCCGCGGGCTCTCTCGACGCGCGAGAGATCCTTGCCGCGGCCGAGTACGGGATCGTCTATGAGGGCCCGCGCGGTCCGGTTCACCTCCTCGGTGGCACGTCCGAGCAACCGGTGCACCTGGCACGCGCGGTCGGCTACCAATTCGACGTCCTCGGGTCGCTCGATCCGGTGCGATGACCGCGTCGAGCGTGGCTACTGTCGGACCATGAGCACAGCCCTGGACGACGCCTGGACCGGACGCAACGACGGCGATACCCCCGAACATCGCCGCTGGCACCAGCACATTCGCCCCGCCGACGGCACGCGGGGGGACGTCGCGCTCGTCGGGTTCGCGAGCGAGGAGGGCGTGCGTCGCAACGGGGGGCGGCCCGGCGCCGCCGAGGGGCCCGACGCCCTCCGTCGCGCCCTCGCGCCCCTGGCGATCCACACCGAGGCGAAACTCCACGACGCCGGCACCGTGACCGTCAACGGCGACGACCTCGAAACGGGCCACGACGCGCTCGGCAACCTCATTGCCGAG
>JAUNTP010000260.1:0-1230 GCA_030538585.1 Mobilicoccus sp. | reverse complement strand
TGCCGAGCAGCTCGACGCCCACGACCTCGTCGTCGTGCTCGGCGGCGGACACGAGACCGCCTGGGGCAGCTACCTCGGCCGCACCCGCGCCCGTCGCCTCGCCGACGCCCGCGTGGGCGTGCTCAACCTCGACGCCCACTTCGACCTGCGCACCGCCGAGCGCGCCACCTCCGGCACCCCGTTCCGGCAGATGGCCCACGCCGACGACCAGGCCGGACGCCCCTTCGACTACACGGTCATCGGCATCGCCGAACCCTCCAACACCGCCACCCTGTTCGACACCGCGGACGCGCTCGGCGTGCGCCACGTCCTGGACGTCGACGCGACCGCTGCCCATCTGCCGCAGCTCCAGGAGATCGTTGCCGACCTCATCGACCGCGTCGACGCGATCCACCTGTCCATCGACCTCGACGTCCTGCCCGCCGCCACCGCCCCCGGTGTCAGCGCGCCCGCCGCCTACGGCGTCCCCGTCGAGGTCATCGAGGCGGTCTGCCGTCAGGTCGCGGCCAGCGGGCGGCTCGCGCTGCTGGACGTCGTCGAGTTGTGTCCCCGCCTCGACATCGACGCCCGCACCGCGCGCACCGCCGCCCGCCTGATCACCACGTGTGTGCATGCGCTCCCCCGGCGCAACCCCTGAGATGTCGGCACCGCGGGAAGGAGCGCTGACCTGCTCACCGGCTCCCGGTCCCCCGGCTCCCCGCCCCCCCCAGGCAGGTGGGGCGGGCCCTTGCGGCGCATCCGTTCGCCAGACCCGATCCCACGGCGAATCCGTTCGCCGATCCCGTGCACCGATGGTCCCCACCACCGGCGTCATACTCCGGCCCCCTCGAGCCGGCGCCACAGCGATCCCCATCGCCGTGAACGATTCCCCGACCGGTCCATGACCGGCATGATGTGTGCCCCCCAGCACGTCCCCTGTGGTCAGCGATCCCCATCGCCTTCCGCTCGGCGACCCCCGCCGCCGTCCGCTTCAGGCCCCCCGGCCCGTTGCGGTACCCCGACTGTATCGACCGTCCAAGACAGTGATCAAGACGAGTGACCAGGTCAGGGGCACTTTTAGGGGGTCTGTTGTATCTCAGCGCCCGAGCACCGTTGCCACGATGCGATGTTCGGTAGGCGATCAGAGTGCCTGTTGAGGTCGCTCTGCGCCGCCCCTGTGGGTCGCACGAACCCTCACCAGTGGTCTCGAGACGCTTCGCTCCTCGACCAACGAGCCCCTCACCAGTGGTC
>JAUNTP010000259.1 GCA_030538585.1 Mobilicoccus sp. | reverse complement strand
TCGCCGAGATCGTGCGCGCCCATGACGGCAGCGTGCAGGTCGACCGATCCCCCATGGGTGGGGCGCGGTTCACCATCAGCCTCCCCGCGGAGGTGTGAGGGGTCAGCCCTGATCGTCGACGAGCCGGTACCCCGCGCCGCGCACGGTCTCGAACGAGGCGCGCCCGAAGGCGGAGTCGAGCTTCTTGCGCAGATAGCCGACGTACACCTCGACGATGTTGAGGTCACCGTCGTAACTCTGGTCCCACACGCCGTCGAGGATCTGCGGCTTGGTGAGGATGCGGCCGGGGCGGCGCATGAAGAACTCCAGCACCGAGAACTCCTTGGAGGTGAGCCGCACCTCGGTCTCTCCCCGGTAGACGCGGTGTTCGGCCGGGTCGAGCATCAGATCTCCGACGCGCAGCACCGACGGCCGTTGCGGGGCGCCCCGCCGCACGAGGGCCCGCAGGTGCGCGAGGAGGACGACGATGTCGAAGGGTTTGGTGAGGTAGTCGTCCGCGCCGAGGTCGAACGCGTCCGCCTCGTCGTACGGGCCGTCCTTGGCGGTGAGCATGAGGACGGGGGTCCACACCTCCCGTTCGCGCATGGCCGACACGATGCGGTAGCCCGACAGGCCCGGCAGCATGATGTCGAGGACGACGACGTCGTACCCGTTCTCGCAGGCCGCGTGTAGGCCGCCGTGACCCTCGTGCTCGACATCGACGGCGTACCCGGCCCGCTGCAGCGCCGACTTGATGACGCTCGCCATGGACGTGTCGTCCTCCACCAGTAGCACCCGCATGCGTCTGCCCTTCCCTCGTCACCAGCGCCGACCCAGCGCCACGATACGGCGGACCGCGGCCGCGGCGGAGGCGAGGCCGCCGCTGTGGGAGCACGGGCCGACCTGTCGCGCGAGCCTCAGGCGGATCTCAGCCGAGAGGCGTTCGCTGGCGGCGATGGTGAACGGTCGGAACGGAGAATGAGATGAGCGAGCACGGGGTGGAGCCCGTCGCGGTCGAGGAGCGACCCCCGACGCGGGGGGCGACGTCGATGGCACGGGTGCAGCACGACTATTCGACCGCCGCCACAGCGTCGGTCGCGCTGACGGTCACGGACCTGCTGCCGCGGCCGGTGCTCGTCACGGCGGCCTGGGCCATCGCGGTCATCGTCATCGCCGCCGCCGGCAAAGTCCTCGCCGACGTCGTGGGGGCCGTGTCGCTCGTCGTCGTCCCGGTCCTCGTCGCGATTCTCATCGCCGCGCTGCTGCACCCGCTCGACGTGGTCCTGCGTCGCGCCGGTCTGCACCCCGTCGTGTCCTCCCTCATCTCAGTCCTCGCACCGACCCTGCTCGTCATCGGAGGCATCGGCCTCGCAGGCACCCAGATCGCCACGGGCGCAGCCGAGCTCGCCGCCAACGCCCAAGCCGGCGTCGACTCGATTCTCGCGTGGCTCAACTCGGGTCCGCTGCACCTCACCAACGACCAGATCAACCAGACCCTCTCCCAGGCCTCCGCGCAGATGCAGCATCTCGCCCAATCATGGGCGGCCGGAGCCCTCGATGCCGGTGTCGCAGCGCTCGACGTCATCGCCGGCGTGGCGATCGCCCTCATCACGACGTTCTTCTTCGTGCTCGACGGACCGGCCGTGTGGGCATTCGTCGTCAAGTTCCTGCCGCGTCGCGCGCGCTCCCGGGTGCACGAAGCCGGTCGACGGGGTTGGGTGAGCCTCGGGGCCTACTCGCGGGCGCAGATCGTCGTCGCAGGCGTCGACGCCGCCGGCATCACCCTCGGCGCGTTCGTGCTCGGGTTGCCGCTGATCCTGCCGCTGTTCGTGCTCGTGTTCATCGCCTCGTTCGTGCCGATCATCGGCACCGTCATCGCCGGGCTCGTCCCCGTGCTCATCGCGTTCGTCAGCCAGGGACCCATGACGGCCCTCATCATGCTCGGCATCGTCCTGCTCGTGCAGCAGGTCGAGGCGCACCTGCTCCAACCGTTCCTCATGGGCAAGGCCGTGGCCCTGCACCCCCTCGCCGTCGTGCTGGCGGTGGCGGCCGCGACCTTCCTGTACGGCATCGCGGGCGCCCTGTTCGCGGTGCCGGTGCTCGCGTTCGTCAACTCCGCCGGTCGCTACCTCGCCGGTGACGACCCCTTCCCCGCCCTCGGCACCGACAGGCTCGACCACCACCCCACCCCCTGACCCCGTCCAGCACACCCCGCCTCACCGAGCCCACCCGGCCGAAGCAAGCACACTCAGCGGCACCACGCACACCTGGCGCCACCGAGCACACCTTGTCGCAAGAAACTCACCGTCGACGGTGAGGTGTTGACGACGACGTGAGCGTCGCGACGCAAGGTGAGCGTGTGAGGATGACGCGAGTCTCGTGACGCAAGGTGTGCGTCGTGTTTTCACGTGAGCGCGCAGGGCCTCACCTTGAGGCGCCGACCTCACCTTGACTCACCGAGCACACCTCGCAGCAGCACACTCACCGTCGACGGTGAGCTTCACTTCCGAAGGTGAGCTCGGCTACGCGGGGTGAGTTCGTGGAGGCAGGGTGAGTTCGACGTCTCACTGTGCGTTGTGGGGCGTCAGCGACGGCCGACGAACCAGTTGCGGATGATCTCGATGCGGGTGGTGACCTGCTCGTGGGTGGCGGTGTCGAGGGCCGGGCCGCCGCAGTGTCGGCGCAGGTCGGCGTGGACGACGGCGTGCGGAGCGCCCGTCTTGCGCGCGTACGCGGCGACGAGGGAGTTGAGTTCCTTGCGGGTGGCCGCGAGCGCGCGGTGTGCGGCCGGGTCCGGCGCCCCGGACGTCTGGCCCTGCGGCTTCTGACGCGAACGGAGCAGGTGGGCGACCTGGTCGGGTTCGAGGAGGCCGGGGAGCCCGAGGTACTCCTCTTCTTCTGCGGAGCCCGGGGTGGTGCCGAGACCGAACTGTTCGGCGTCGAAGAGGACGTGGTCGAACTCGGCCGCGGATTCGAGGGCCTCGAAGGAGAGTTGGTCGTCGGCGAGACTGTCGCTGGCCTTCTCCTCGCGGTTCGCCTCCTCCAACAGGTCCGCTTCGGGGTCCCAGTCGGGGTTGTCGGCGTTCTTGGGGCGGTCGAGGGCGTGGTCGCGTTCGTCCTCGAGGCGGGCTGCGTGGTCGAGGAGGGTCGGCACGCTGGGGAGGAACACCGACGCGGTTTCACCGCGGCGGCGGGCTCGCACGAAGCGTCCGACGGCCTGGGCGAAGAACAGCGGGGTGGCGGTGTTGGTCGCGTAGACGCCGACCGCGAGGCGGGGCACGTCGACCCCTTCGGAGACCATGCGGACCGCGACCATCCAGCGGCTCGTGTTCTCGGCGAACTCCTCGATGCGCTTGCTCGCGCCGGTGTCGTCGGAGAGGACGACCACGGGCTTCTCGCCGCTGATCTCGTGGAGGAGCCGGGCGTAGGCGCGGGCCTGGGTCTGGTTGCTGGCGATGACGAGGCCGCCGGCGTCCTCGACGTGGCGGCGGATCTCGGTGAGTCGCTTGTCGGCGGCGAGCAGGACCGAGGGGATCCATTGGCCCTTGGGGTCGAGGGCGGTGCGCCACGCCTGGTTGATCATGTCCTTGGTCAGGGGCTGACCGA
>JAUNTP010000258.1 GCA_030538585.1 Mobilicoccus sp. | reverse complement strand
GCCGTCGGTGGTGAACGCACCAAGAAGGCCACCGTGACGAGGGCCCTCGAGGAGTACATCGCCCGACGGGAACAAGCGGCGTTCCTCGCGCTGCGGGGCAAGGTCGACTGGGACGACACCTTCGACTCCAAGTCGGAACGCTCGCGCTCGTGAGCGTGCTGGGCGACACGCCCACCTGCGCCCCTGTCACGGCTCCAGGCTGTCCCACCACGTGGCGAGACGGTCGGTGAGGGCGGTGCCGACCTGCATGGGCAGGGAGTGGGTCGTGTCCGGCCACACCTCGACGCGTCCGCGCGGAATCAGGCGTGCCCTGTCGGTGGCCTTCTCGCCGCCGGCGAGGGAATCGCGCTCGGCGACGGCGACATAGGTCGGCATGGTCAGGGCGCTGAGGTCGTCGTCGGTGCGCACGCTCGGGGTGGGCAACGCCGCCGCATAGTGCTCGGCGCCGAGGGCGATCATGCGGCTCATCGGATCGTCGGTGCGCACCTCCTCCACGCTCACCCCGCCGATACGGGCCAAGGCATGATCGCGCCACGACTGCGGCACCGGCAGCATCGCCACCGTCGCCCACCAGAACAACGACGCCGGCGGGTGCGCCAACGTGAACACCGGCTCCAGCAACGTCAGGCTCGCGACACGCTCCGGGTGCGCCTGCGCCACCTCGGCAGCCGTGGCTCCCCCGAAGCTGTGCCCCACGAGATGCACCGCAGGCAGCCCGAGACCGTCCAGGGTGTCGACGACCCACGTCGCCTGGTCGGCGAAAGAGTTGAGCGGCACGATCTGGCTGGAACGACCCGCGTCACCCAAGGCGTCGACGGCGTACACGTCCCGCGCTGCGGCGAGGGCCGTGACCTGCTCGGCCCACATCGGTGTTCCCGAGGTTCGACCCGGCAGCAGCAGCACCGGCGTGGTGCCCGCGTGGTCAGGGGAGGTCCAGGCGTAGACCCGAACGACACCTTGCCGCACGGCCATGTCCCGCGTCATGGTCGGCGGTGGCAGCGAGCGCATCGCCTCGTCGTAAGCGCCGTCATACGCCGCCCTGCCCTCCAGCGATCGCCACTGCCCCACGGCGGGGGATCCGGTGAACTGCGCGGCGATCAGGCCGAAGGTCACGCCGAGCGCCACAAGGGCGATGCTGCGCCACCGGCGACGAGGGCGAGGTGCTGTCTCCATACGAACGTATGGTAGGCGCGTTGAGGGTGCCTGGCAATACGGTCGTATGGCACGCTGGCTCGCATGACGACCACCGATCGCCGGGTCCGGATCATCGAGGCCGTCTGGCTGCTCATCGCCACCGAGGGCATCGACGCGGTGAGTGTGCGCCGGGTGGCCGCGCTCGCGGAGGTGTCGATCGGTGCGGTTCAGCATCACTTCGCCACGCGCGATGACCTCGTGCGGGGCAGCGCGGAGGCGATGGTCACCAGCGCCGAAGGGCAGTACGTGGAGGAGGTGGGCGACGCGACTCCCGCTACAGAGCGGCTGCGGTTCGCGGTCGCGCACGTCATCCCGCGCTCCCGGCAAGCTCGAGTGGGCACGACGGTGTGGCTCGCCTACGTCGCCAAGTCGGTGAGTGACCCCGCGATCGCGGCCGTGCTCGCCGGCGCGAAACGGGGCCAGGAGGACGAGGTCACCACCCTGCTCGACGGTGACCGCGCCGGCGCCAGGCATCTCATCGCCCTCGCCGACGGCCTCGCCACCCGCGTGCTGCTCGGCGACCTCACTGTCGAGGAGGCCGACACAGCCCTGGAGGCCGCCCTCACGTGACGTCAGAGCGGCGTCAACCAGGCCGCGATGCGGGGTGCGAGGTCGGCCGCGTCCAGCTCCCCCGTGGCGGCCGCGATGACGAGGTCGTACGCCTCGTCCGTCGAAGGCGGAGCCAGGTCGTGGCCGTTGAGGCGGCAAAACAGGCGCGTCGCCGACCACGCGAGCCGTTTGTTGCCGTCCACCAACGCGTGGTTGCGAGCGACCGACGACAGCAGCGCCGCCGCCTTCGTCGGCAGGTCCGGGTAAGCATCCTCACCGAAGGCGGTGGCGCGCGGGCGCTGCGCCGCTGCGTCCAGCAGGCCGACGTCCCGCGCATCGGGGGTGTCCAGCCTCGCCGCGATCTGCAGGAGATCCTCGACCGACAGGTAGGAGAACGTCATTGCGCCAGGCGGCGCAGCAGCTCGGCGTCCCGCTCGAGCACGTCGTCCATGTTGCGGTCGATCCATTGCTGCCGAGCCGCGCGCTCGCTCGCGGTGTCAATGAGACGCAGCAGGGTGGCGTGCTTGCTGAGCCCCTGCGCCTGGGCGAGCGCGGTGAGGCGGGCGTCTTGTTCTTCGGTGAGTCGCAGTGTCATCGCCATACCCACGATGGTAGCTAGGTGATACCACCTCCGGCAATGGGTGCGGGCCGGTACTGTTCGATCTGGAGCCCGAGCCGGGCTTCGTCCGATCACGGACGGCATGCAGGGAGGAAGCCGGTGCGATTCCGGCGCGGTCCCGCCACTGTGACCCCACACCCCGTGGGGGAGTCAGGAACTCCCGCCGTCTGCACCACCCCCGGGGCGAGGACCCCGAGAGAGGCACTGATGAGTTCCACCTTTCCGTTCTCCGCGGTCGTCGGTATGGACGACATGGGCCTGGCCCTCTGCCTGTCGGCGGTGTCGCCCGGCATCGGCGGCGTCCTCGTGCGCGGCGAGAAGGGCACCGCCAAGTCGACGATGGTGCGGGCGCTCGCCGCCGTGCTGCCCCCGGTCGACGTCGTGGCCGGGTGCCGCTTCGCCTGCGACCCCGCGGCCCCCGACTCGGAATGCCCCGACGGCCCCCATGCTCACGACGAGAGCGTGAGCCGCCCGGTGCGCCTCGTCGAGCTGCCCGTCGGCGCCAGCGAAGACCGCGTCGTCGGCTCCATCCACCTCGACGACCTCCTGTCGCGCTCGCGGGTCTCGTTCGAGCCGGGCCTGCTCGCCCAGGCTCACCGCGGGTTGCTGTACGTCGACGAGGTGAACCTGCTGCCCGACCACCTCGTCGACACCTTGCTGGACTCCGCCGCGATGGGCCGGGCCCGCGTCGAACGCGAGGGCGTCTCGGTCACTCACGCGGCCCGCTTCGTGCTCGTCGGCACGATGAACCCCGAAGAGGGTGAGCTGCGTCCGCAACTCCTCGACCGCTTCGGGCTCGCCGTGGACGTCGCCGCCAGCCGTGACGTCGACGTGCGCGTCGAGGTCGTGCGCCGCCGCCTCGCCTACGAGGCAGACCCGCACGCGTTCGTCGCCCGCTACGACAAGGAGCAGCGCGAGCTCGCCGAGCGAATCGCCCGCGCCGAGGAGCTGCTACCCCGGGTCGCGCTCACCGACGACGCCGTCCGCCAGATCTCCTCGATCTGCGCCGATTACGACGTCGACGGCATGCGCGGCGACCTCGTCACCGCGCGCACCGCCTGCGCCCACGCCGCCTGGTGCGGCCGCACCCGCGTCACCGGCGATGACGTGCGCGTCGCCGCCCGCCTGGCCCTACCGCACCGCCGTCGCCGCAACCCCTTCGACGACCACGACGCCGGCGACCTCGACGACATCCTCGACGAACACGTCCCCGACGACCCGCCGGAGGAC
>JAUNTP010000257.1 GCA_030538585.1 Mobilicoccus sp. | reverse complement strand
CGAGGGTGGTCCCGAGGGCGAGGTGGGGCCCGAGGGGGATCGTCGTGGACCGTGGCCGTCGCAGTCCCAGCACCACGAAGGCGAACAGGCCCGCGCCGGCCCACGTGATCAGGAATCCGTGGAGCAGGGGCGTCGTGCCGTGCCAGGCCAGCACCGTGGCGATGGGGGCGAGGATCTTGACGTCGCCGAGCCCCAGGCCGCCGATGGTCAGGGTGATGACGAGAGCGACGGCCGGCACGAGCAGCCCCGCCGCGAGAGCTCGCGCGGCGTCGGTGGAGCCGGTGAGCACCCACGTCGCTGCCGCCGCGCTCGCGGCGACTCCCGCGCTCGTCAGGGTGAGCACGTCGGGCAGCCGCCGCACCTCGACATCGACCGCCGCAGCGACGAGCAGGACCGCGACCAGCGCGAGATCCAGCAGTGTCAGGGGCGTCCACGGGCGCAGAGCCAGCAGCGTCCACGCGACGAGCAGCAGGAGCGCGATGGGGTGCCGACGCGGAGCCGGGTCGCCGTCGCGCGCGTACCACCCGCGTGCGTGCGCCCGCTGGGCAGCGACCCCGACCGTCGCCGCCGTCGCCGCGGCCAGGGCAGGCGCGACCCAGGCACCGCTGAACAGCGGCCAGGCCTGCACGTCGAGGGACACGCCGCTCAGCCTGCGTGACCCACAGGCCCCCGCGCTGCCGTTGTCCACCGGCGTGGGAAACCGGCAGGGGCAGCTGGCCGGGTGAGGATGAACACCTGATGCGTGACACCCTGACGCGTGTGCGAGGCACCGACACCGACGAGATTCTTCCTCCGTGGCTGATCGCTGCCGGCTCAGGAGCCGGCGCCGCGGTCGTCTCGGCGACCCTGCTCGTCACCATCGCCGTCCTCGGTTGGCTCACCGGCGCCGGTGGCGATGACACGGCGGGCACGACCATCGCGGCGGGGCTCGCCGGGTGGGCGTTCGCCCACGGCGCACCGCTCGCCCTCGACGAAGGGCACATCGGCCTGATCCCGTGGCTGCTCACCGGGTGGCCGCTGCTCTGCGGCTGGTGGTCGGCGCTGCGGGTCGTGCCGGCCAGGGACGCGTCCTCCCCTCGCCTGCGCGGGTTCGGTGGTGTCCGTCAGGACGTGGCCATCACCGGCGGTGGGTTCGTTGCCGGGTACGTGCTGGTCGCGGCTGTCGCGGCTGTCGGTGCGCATTTGGGCGGGTCACGCCCCTCCATTCCGCTGACGCTGCTGGGCGCGCTCGTCGTGGCGCTGCTCGCGTACGCCCTCGCTCTGCTGCCACGGTTCTCCGGCCACCTCGGCGAGCTGGCGCCGCGGGTGGCCTGGGCTCGCCGTGAGTACGTGCCCGACTGGGTGACGCTCGCCGTGCGGCCGGCTCTGGTGGCGGTCGCGCTGACGCTCGCGGCGGGTCTGCTCGTCGTGCTCGTCGCCGTCGCGCTCGGGTTCGACCGGGTCGCCGAGGTGTATGCCCGCGTCGGCGGTGGGGCCATGGGCCTCGTGCTGCTCACCCTCGCGCAACTGCTGTACCTGCCGACGCTCGCCGTGTGGGGGGCAGCCTGGCTCGCCGGGCCCGGCGTCACGCTCGGCGGCGGGACGGCCATCACCTGGTCGCAGTCCGAGCCGGGCATCATCCCGCTCCTTCCCGTCCTCGCCGCAGCGCCCCCGCCAGGGGAGCTCCCGGCGTGGATGCCGGTGGTCGTCCTCGCGCCCGTGCTCATCGGTATCGCGCTCGGGGTGTGGTGCGTGCGCAGGGCGCGCCGGCTCGGCCCGACGCTGATCGACGCGGCGCGCGTCACCGGCGTCGCCGTCGTCCTCTACGCGATCGCGACGAGCGCGCTCGCGTTCGCCGCCTCGGGCGCTGTCGGCGCGGGCCGCTTCGCGCACGTGGGGGTCGACGCCGTCGCGACCAGCCTCGCCCTGACCGGCGAGGTCGGCCTCGCGGCGTTCGTCGTCGTGGGCCTCTCCGCGCTCCTCCGGCGGGGCAGCGACGACCCTGTCACCGACTCCTTCACCGACGACAACTCCGCGGCCGGCGGGCGTCCGAGTGTGCGGGAGCGCTGGCGGAGCGTGACCGGTCGTCTTCGACGTCGCGACCCCGACACGGACGGTTAGGCTCACCCGTCGTGGACACTCTGACCCCCGTTGTCGTGCTCGTCTCCGGCAGCGGCACCAACCTGCAGGCTGTGCTCGACGCGGCGGCCGACCCGGCGTACGGGGTGCGCATCGTGGCCGTGGGCGCTGATCGCGACGGCATCCGGGGACTGGAACGCGCCGCGGAGGCCGGGGTTCCGACGTTCGTCGTGCGGGTGGGGGAGCATCCCGATCGGTCAGCCTGGGACGCCGCGCTCGCGGAGCAGATTGCTGCGTACACACCCGAACTCGTCGTGGGCGCGGGGTTCATGAAGATCCTCGGCCCGGAGGTCCTCGCCCGGTTCGATGGGCGCGTGATCAACACCCATCCGGCGTTGCTGCCGAGTTTTCCGGGGGCGCACGGGGTGCGCGACGCCCTCGCGTACGGGGTGCGGGTGACCGGCTGCACGGCGCATTTCGTCGACGCTGGCGTCGACACCGGCCCGATCATCGACCAGCGCGTCGTCGAGGTGGCCGCCGACGACACCGAAGAGACGCTGCACGAGCGCATCAAGGTCCTCGAACGGGAGATGCTCGTCGACGTCGTCGGGCGCCTCGCTCGGGATGGATGGCGCGTCGAAGGCCGCCACGTTCACCTGGGGTAGCAGTCGCTCGACACCACCGTGAACTATCGCCGTCACGCGGGCCGGTGGTCTTGAAGCGCCTCACTCGCTCGACCAGCGGGACGTTCCACCATTGACGGAGGAGAGCAGGTGCACCTCGTCACATCTGAATGTGATGGAGGCCACATCATCCTCAGCCGACGAAATCGCTTACGCCACAACGATATTCACGCAGAACAAACGCGAGTCGACAGGAGCTGAATGTCATTGTGAGACAGGCGTTCTCGCAGCTCGCTGGCCTGTCTGACAAACGTCTGTTCGATATGATTGAGCATGACCTCAGCACCCGCCCTCCCCGCCGGCGCCTCCGCCGGGGAGGCAGCCATCGCGCAGCTCCACGCCGCGCGTGAGCTGATCGCGGCTGCGGGATCGGGGTTGGTGTCGGTGACCTCGAACGAGTTGACCGACCTGGCGATCGCAGCGGCTGGGGTGGTCGCTGCCGCTGAAGCCGCTCGGGCAGGTGTGGTGCTGGAAGCCTCGACCCGTGGGGTCATGGCCTCCTCGGACTACCCGCGCACTCGCGCCTGGGTGGAGGAGACCTGTCGTGAGGCCGAGGTCCCGGTGACCAGCGGCGCAGCCAAGCAGCTTCAGGACATCACCACCACCTGCGTCGGGTTCGACGTCACCGCCCTGCGCGAGGCCGTCACCACCGGTGAGCTGAGCGTCGAAGCCGCCGCCACGGCGGCCGGGATCTTTCGCCGGTTGAAGAACCAGGTCCATTGCGAGAACTGGGATCAGTTCGCTCGCGACCTCATCACCTGGATCGGGCTGGGCCCCTCCCGCAAGGATCTGGTCACGTTCGAGGAGCGGATCATCGGCCAATACGGCACCGGACCCGAACCGTTGGAGAAGG
>JAUNTP010000256.1 GCA_030538585.1 Mobilicoccus sp. | reverse complement strand
AGTACGGCGACCTGCTGCGCGACGTCCACACCGACGCCACTGACGCTGGCGACGCAGAGGACACCTGCTGCGAGGGCACGTCTAGCCCCGAAGAGGCGAACACGCCGGGCTGCGCGTTCGGGATCCGCACCACCACGAACAGCGCCAACAAGACCCGCGGTTACGCCACCACCGGATTCGGCACCGTGATCTCCCCCACCGAAGCCCGCCTGCTCGCGTGCGACGCCCAGATCATCCCGATCGTCCTCGGAACGCAGGGCGAGATCCTCGACCAAGGCCGAGCGCACCGCACCGTCACCCCCGCCCAGATCGCGGCGCTCCACGCACGAGATGGCGGATGTTCTTTCCCAGGGTGTTCGATGCCTCCGACCTGGTGCGACGCGCACCACCTCGTTCACTGGATCAACGGCGGCTGCTCCGACATGTGCAACCTCGCCCTCCTGTGCCGTCACCACCACACCGTGGTCCACCGCCACGACCTCACCGCCGTCGTCACCGACGCCGGAGTCCGATGGCAACGCGCCAACGGCGATCCCATCAGCATCAGACCCCGCTGGGGCTGACCCCCGCCCGCCCTGAGGCGCGCGAACGGTGGCCGGGTCTCTGATCAGGGGCCCGGTGAGCCCGTAGGCTCGCCTTGCAGCGCCGCGCGCACAGCGTGCGCCACCGGGCCGTCACGATCCGGATCAGCCACGACCGCGGCAAGGCTGCGGCCGTACGTCGTGATGAGGTCCGCGACGAGACCGTCCAAAGACCCGTGGACGGTGACGCGACCAGTGCGGCCAGTGGTCTGATACCCCGCGGGACCGAACGGGCGCACCCGGAGACGACCCCCGCACAACATTTCGGCCTCCCGGGCACGCTCGCGCAGGTCGCGAGCGGTGCCGCCGTGGGCGATCACCTCCCACGGCGGCGACGCCAGCCCAGTTCCACAGGCTCCGCACATCAGAGACCGCTCGCGCCGCGTGTCAGCCGCTCGCCCGCGGAGACCGAGCCAGGAAGTCGTCGGCGATCTCGTCGAAGGTGCACCACTGCACCCCGTCGTGGCCGCTGATGTACTCGATCAGCCGCTCCAGCATCAGCAGCACCTGGGGACGGCCGGACACGTCGGGGTGGATGGTGATCGTGAACGCCGCGTAGTCCATCTCGCGATGCACCCAGTCGAACTGGTCGCGCCACATCTCCTCGAGATGACGAGGGTTGACGAATCCGTGGCTGTTGGGGCTGCTCTTGATGAACATCATCGGGGGCAGGTCGTCGAGGTACCAGTTGGCCGGAATCTCCACGAGGTCCGTCTCCTCGCCCCTGACCAGCGGTTTCATCCAATCGTGCGCCGAGTCGGCGTCGAAGTCGATCTTCGTCCACGAATCACCGTTGCGGACGTAGTAGGGCTCGAAGTCGCGGTGCATGAGGGAGTGGTCGTACTTGATGCCGCGGTCGAGGAGCAGCTCGTTGGTGACGGTGCTGTACTCCCACCACGGCGCGACGTATCCGGTGGGGCGACGACCGGTGCGGGTCTCGATGAGCTCGATGCAGTGATCGAGTACCTCCGTCTCCTGCTCGCGCGACATCGCGATGGGGTTTTCGTGTGAGTACCCGTGCACACCTATCTCGTGGCCGGCCTCCACGCATGCGTCGAACTGCTCCGGAAAGGTCTCGACGGAATGCCCCGGCCAGAACCACGTCTGTTTGAGGTCGTACCGCCTGAACAGTTCCAGGAGTCGGGGCACGCCGACCTCGCCGGCGAACATGCCGCGGGAGATGTCGTTGGGCGAGTCCTCGCCGCCGTAGGATCCCAGCCAGCCGCCGACGGCGTCCACATCGGTGCCGATGGCGAACTTGATGTCTTTGCTCATGTCGTTCTCCTTTAGTCGTGCGACTCAACAGTCGCAGTGCGTGTCGATCCATTCCCGGGCGCGGTCGGCGCCGTCCGGCCCTGCGGCCAGACACACCGACAGCAGCACCCTCGCCTGTGCGGTCGTGAGGTCACCGGCGACGATCGCGCCGGCGTCGTGCAAGGTGCGGCCGCCGCCGCCCCCGTACACGGGGCGCACCGGTCCGTGCTGCACCCGGCTCGTGACGAGGACGGGAACGCCGGCGCGCATGGCGTCGGCCAGGGCCGCAGCGTCGCCCGGTGAGGCGTTGCCGACGCCCATGCCCTGGTAGACGATGCCCGCGGGCTCGTGCGCCAGCGTGTCTCGAACGGTCCGGCCGTCCGAGCCCGGCACGCCCACGACGACGGCGACCTCCGGCAACTCCAGGTGCCGCGGCAGCCCGCTCAGCGACGACCTTGCCGTCCGGTCGGTGCCGGGACTGTCGAAGGCGGCCAGGTCCCAGGTGTGGACTTTGCGGGCCCCGCGCGCCGGCATCAGGGCACCGTCGAAGGCGATGAGGACTCCCCGGTCGCGGTTCTGCTCGGCGTCGGCACAGCTCAGGGCGAAGGCCAGATTGGCGGGCCCGTCGGGGTCTCGGCGTCGAAGGTGCGTTGTGCCCCGATGACGACGATCGGTGCGGGGTCGTGGTGGAGCAGGTCGGCCATGAAGGCGGTCTCCTCCATCGAGTCCGTGCCATGGGTGACGACGACTCCTCGCGCCCCGGCGGCGACGGCGTCGAAGCAGGCGGTGACGATGCCGAGCATGTCTGGCAGGGTCAGGGCGAAGCTGCTCTTGGTATCGACGTTCCGCACGTCGATCTCCGTGGGGTCCAGGTGAGACGGCAGCAGGTGCGCAGCGGCGTCAAGGAGGTCACGGCCCTGGACGCTTGCGACCGCCCCTGCGGCCGTCTCCCTGCTCGCGATCGTTCCGCCCGTGGCGATCAAGGCCAGACTCATCGCGCCTCCCGCGCCGCCGCTGGTGACCATGACTCGTCTCCAACCTATCCACCTGTGCCGGGCCTCGCAGTTCGGCAGGTGTGCCCATCCAGTTGAGCAGCTTGATCCGAGGAGGTCCGGCGCGGTGGGGTGGCGGGTTCCGGTCCCACCTCGAACCGTGGCGGCCTCCACAGGAATTCGCCGACTGGCGGCGCGCGTGAGCGGTGAGAATGGACCACACGATGGGTACCGAGCAGAGGAGGTCGACCGTGGCGACGATGTGGGGCATCCATAACGACGCATTGGGATCCGAACTGGTGGAGCAGGGTTTCATCTCCGTCGGCTGGGACGCCATGCCCGATCTGCGGACCATCGGTGACGACATGACCCGCATGAAGGAATGCGTGCATGACCGTCACCCCTCGGGCAAACCGGGAGCCATCCCGATCTGGGCCGGAGTGTTGCGACGGTTCGCCTTCGAGATCCAGATCGGCGACGTGATCATCGCCCCCTACAGACCGGACAGCACCCTCAACTTCGGCGTGGTCGCCGGGGGTTACGAATACCACCCCGAGGTCCCCACGCATCGCCACCGTCGCCGCGTCTCGTGGCGCAAGACCGGCGTGGCCCGCAGCACGTTCCCGCAGGAGGCGCTGTACGAGATCGGCTCGGCTGTCACGCTCTTCCAGATAAAGAGGCACGAGGCTGTCTTTCGCGCCTACCTAGACGCCGACGATGACTCGACCTTCGACAGCCAGACCACGGACGGCGAGGACACGGCAGGCG
>JAUNTP010000035.1 GCA_030538585.1 Mobilicoccus sp. | reverse complement strand
AGACCACTGCCCGCGTGATCACGAGAGTCTCGGGTGGTCTCGAGACGTCGCTTCGCTCCTCCTCGACCAACGGGGGGCCTCAGGGGAGGAGGGTGGCCACCTCTTTCTCGGGGAGGCGGCGGAAGGTGCGGCCTCGGGCGCGGCGGTCGAGGAACGCCACCTCCAGGTCGGTCACCGGCAGCGGCGACCGCTCCCCCGTCGGGGTCGCGCGCAGCGCTCGGGCCGCGAGGGCCAGCGAGGCGTCGAGGTCGAGGTCGGCCGACCAGCCCTCGCGCATGACCGCCGCGATCGGCTCCGCGGCACCGCCCATGACGAGGTGGCCGCGTTCCTCGGCGACCGACCCGTCGTAGGTGACCCGGTAGAGCCGGTCGGACTCGACGGAGGGCCCGACCTCCGCGACGGCGATCTCCACCTCGTACGGTTTGGACGATTCGGTGAACACGCCCCCGAGGGTCTGGGCGTAGGCGCCGACCAGGCCGCGGGCCGTGACGTCGGCGCGGTCGTAGGAGTAGCCGCGCAGGTCGGCGTAGCGCACTCCAGCCACCCGCAGGTTCTCGAACTCGTTGTACTTGCCGACGGCGGCGAAGGCGATGCGGTCGTAGATCTCCCCGATCTTGCGCAGCGTGCGCGACGGGTTCTCGGCCACGAGCGCGATACCGCTCGCGCAGCACACGACCACGACCGAGCGGCCGCGGGCGATGCCGGCGCGCGCGAAGTCGGCCCGGTCCTTCATGAGCTGCTCGGGCGGAACGTAGAACGGCATGCTCATCGCGCACCCCCGGGGTTGCCGCGCCGAGCCGCGACCAACTCCTCGACGACGCCTTCGACGTCAGCGTCCTCCAGCAGGCGCGCACCGTCGGCGTCGACGACGGCGACACTCGGCCAGATGCGTCGACCGATGTCGGGCCCGCCGGTCGCGGCGTCGTCGTCGGCGGCGTCGTAGAGCGCCTCGACGACGACCCGTACACCTTCCTCGCGGGTGAGCCCCGGGCGCCACAGCTTCTTGAGGGCGCCGCGAGCGAAGATCGCCCCGGAGCCGACACCGTGATGGTCCTGCTCTTCGTAGCAGCCACCCGCGACGTCGTAGCCGAAGATGCGGCCGCGCTCGCGGTCCCGGTCGTACCCGGCGAACAGCGGCACCACCGGCAGCCCTTGCAGCGCCAGCCCCAGGTTGCCGCGGATCATGGTGGCGAGCCGGTGGGCCTGCCCTTCCAGCGACAGGCGCGTGCCCTCGACCTTCTCGAAGTGCTCCAGCTCCACACCGAACAGGGTGACGAGCTCGACGGCGATCCCGGCCGTGCCGGCGATACCGACGGCGGCGTGCTCGTCGACGACGAACACCTTGCGGATGTCGCGCCCCGCGATGAGGTGTCCCAAGGTCGCGCGGCGGTCACCGGCGACGACCACGCCGCGTGCGGTGCCCACACCGAACGCGGCTGCGACGATCGTCGTGCCGTGCGGGGCGAGTAGCTCCGCTCCGGCTACCCCCGGCAGCACTCGACGACCCGGCAGGAGGTCGGGCGCCGCCGCGGAGAGAAAATCGACGAAGGACGACGAACCCGTGGCGCGGAACGCTGCGGGCAGCTCGCTCACTGGCCACCCTTCTGCACGAACCCGCGCACGAACTCCTCGGCGTTGGTCTCCAGCACCGAGTCGATCTCGTCGAGCACCGAGTCGATGTCGGCGTCGAGCTCGGCCTTGCGGGTGCTGCTCACCGGCGCCGTGGCGGGCTCCGGCTCGGGCTCGGCGCCCTCGTGGCGCTGGGGACGGATGCGTTCCTGTCCGGACATGCGGTCCTCTCCTCCTCAGGCGTTGGGGGCGACGTTGGTGCCGATGCCGCGGCGGCGGACCTTGACCTCGTCGGAGTGGCTTCCGGTCGCGAAGGCGGCGGCGGTGGCCATGACGCGGTCGGCGACCTCCCGCTCGGCGGCGAACTCATCGGTCTGCGTCGAGCCGGCCAGGGCGTCGGCGCTCCCGCACCCGCCGCACGCCGACCCACAAGCGGCGGCGACGTCGGCACCGCCACAGCCACCGTGGGCGTGGTCATCCGCGACGGCCGCAGCCGCGCCACCACGGCGCAGCAGCTCACCGGGCTCGGTCTCCTTGTCCTCGACGACGAACCCGGCGTCGGCGATCATCTCGAGGTCTGCCGTAGCCGCCTGGCCTTCGCTCGTGAGGTAGTCGCCGAGAAAGATCGAGTTGGCGATGTGCAGGCCGAGGGGCTGCAGGGTGCGCAGGTGGATCTCGCGGCCACCGGCGATGCGGACCTCGGAGTCGGGGCACACGAACCGCACCATCGCGAGAATGCGCAGGCACTGGGCGGGCGTGAGGTTCCACGTCTCCGACAGCGGCGTGCCGTCGAAGGGGATGAGGAAGTTGACCGGGATCGAGTCGGACCCGATCTCCTTGAGGCTGAACACGACCGAGACGAGATCCTCGTCGGACTCCCCCGTGCCCGCGATCAGGCCCGAGCAGGCCGACATGCCGGCGTCGTGAGCCTTGGCCACGGTGTCGACGCGGTCGTCGAAGGTGTGCGTCGAGCAGATGTCGTCGTACCGCTCGGCGGCGGTGTTGAGGTTGTGGTTGTAGGCGTCCGCGCCCGCCTCGGCGAGGCGCTGGGCCTGGCCCTCCTTGAGCAGCCCCAGGCAGGCGCACACCTCGACGTCCGGGTGCTCGCCCTTGAGAGCGGTGATGGCGTCGGTGACCTTGGTGATGTCCCGGTCGCTCGGACCGCGCCCACTGCTGACGAGGCACACGCGCTTGGCCCCGCCCTCGACGCCGGCCTTCGCCATCGACAGCACAGCGTCCGGCCCGGCCAGGGAGTACTTGAGGATCTCGGCCTCCGAGCCCAGTCGCTGGCTGCAGTACGTGCAGTCCTCCGGGCACAGCCCGGACTTGACGTTGACGAGGTAGTTGAGCTTGACCCGGTTGCCGAAGAACTCACGCCGCACCCGGTAGGCGCCCGCCACCACGTCGAGCAGATCGGCGTCGTCGGTGCGCAGCACGGCCAGTGCCTCGTCCCGGGTCGGCGTCTCGCGGCGCAGCGCCTTCTCGACGAGACGATCGATGAGGTCCATGGGGCGGCCTTTCAGTGGGGGTCGGGGTTTGCGGACCAGCGTACGGGGACGCGCGGGGTGAGCACGGCCGCATCAGCGGCGAGGGTGACCAAGGGCTCGATCAGGGGGTCGACAGCTCCTCGAGGAGACCGGCGACGCCGCCGTGACGGTCGAGCAGATCACCGGTGAGCTCGCGGGTGCCGCGCCGGGGCTCGTTGGTGGTGAGCCGGCGTAACGGTCCACCGCTGCCGTCATCGACGAGGAGCGACTGCCACGATGCGGCGACGACCGCGGGGCCGTACCGCCGAATGCACTCGCCCCGGAACCAGGCGCGGGTGCTGGGCGGCGCGTGCGCGACGGCGTGCTCGACCTCCTCGTCGGTGGTCAGTCGCTCGAGTCGGCCCCGTGCCTCGAGCCGCCGGGCGAGCCCCTTGCCGGGGGTGCCGTGCGACCACTGCACGTCGATGAGCTGCAGGCGTGCGTCGTCCCACGCGAGGCCGTCGCGGGAGCGGAACCCCTCCAGGAGTTCACGCTTGGCGAGCCACTCGACCTGCGGGGCGGCCCTCGCCGGGTCGGTCTCCAGGGCGTCGAGCACCTCGCTCCACCGCCGGAGGATCTCGACCGTGTCGGTGTCGGCGAGCTCTAGCGGGTCGCCCCCGAGCTCGGAGCGCAGGTGGTCGTGGACGGCGGCCTCGTACCGGCGCAGAATCTCCAGGCCGGTGAGAGAGCGCCCGTCGCGCAGCGGCACCCGCAGCGTGAGCCCGGGGTCGTGCGACAGGGCGTGCAAGGCCGCGACGGGGTCGACGAGGGAGAGGTCCTCGCTCATGTGGCCCGATTCGATGAGACCCAGGACCAGGCTAGTCGTGCCGAGCTTGAGCAGCGTGGAGACCTCGGCGAGGTTGGCGTCGCCGATGATGACGTGGAGGCGCCGGTAGCGCGATCGGGTCGAGTGCGGCTCGTCGCGGGTGTTGACGATGGGCCGCCGGAACGTCGTCTCCAAGCCGACGGTGGCCTCGAAGAAGTCCGAGCGCGACGCGATCTGGAACCCGGCGCGCTCACCGTGCGGCCCGATACCCACGCGCCCCGCTCCGCAGAAGAGCTGCCGGGCGACGAAGAACGGCACGAGCTGCTCGACGATCCGCTCGAACGGCGTCTCCCGAGAGATGAGGTAGTTCTCGTGGGTGCCGTAGCTGGCGCCCTTGCCGTCGGTGTTGTTCTTGTACACCTCGATGGGCGCCTCCCCCGCGATGGAGCCGGCGCGGGCGGCCTCGGCCATGACGAGCTCACCGGCGCGGTCCCACAGCACCGCCTCGCGGGGGGTGGTGATCTCCGGTGAGGAGTACTCGGGGTGGGCGTGGTCGACGTACAGCCGTGCCCCGTTCGCCAGGCACACGTTGGCGATGGCGGGGTCATCGGCCCACTCGTGGGTGAGTTGGCTCTCATGCGCGAGGGCCCGCGTCATCGAGAACCCACGCGCGTCGTCCAGCGGCGACTCGCCGGCGTAATCCCAGCGGGTGCGGTGCCGCCCGCCGTGGCCACGGTCCGCATACGCCTGCACCACGCGCGCCGACAGCAGCATCGGGTCGGCCGTCGGCGACCCGGGCACGGTGATGCCGTACTCGGTCTCGATGCCCATGACGCGCCTGACCGATCCGGGCGTCACTGCCGCGCTCACCTCACTCATGGGGTCAGCGTAGGTGCCGCCACCGACAGGGGTGGCCGCGCGGCTCCATGGCCTGCCGGGCGGACGTCGGGCCGTCTCCTAGGATGGGGATGGCCCACCCCTGCTGCACAAGGACACACTCGACGTGCGTGACGTGATCGTCTTCTCCGGCTCGGCCCACGAGCCTTTGGCCCGTCAGATCTGCCACCACCTCGGCGTCCCGCTGTCGGGGGTCGACATCGCGCGGTTCAGCAACGACTGCCTTCAGGCGCAGCTGCTCACCAACTGCCGGCAGCGCGACGTGTTCATCGTGCAGCCCCTCGTGCCGCCGACGCAGGAGCACCTCATGGAGTTGCTCATGATGATCGACGCGGCCCGAGGCGCCTCCGCGGCGCATGTCACCGCCGTCATCCCCCACTACTCGTACGCGCGCTCGGACAAGAAGGACGCCTCGCGCATCTCCCTCGGCGGGCGTTTGGTGGCCGACATGCTCGTCACCGCCGGCGCCGACCGGGTCATCACGATGGCGTTGCACGCCCCCCAGGTACACGGCTTCTTCTCGTGCCCCGTCGACCACCTCACGGCCATCGGCGCCCTCGCCCAGCACTTTCGTGAGGGCGAGCGCGACCTGTCCGACCACGTCGTCGTCTCCCCCGACCTCGGCAACGCCAAGGAGGCGACGGTCTTCGCGCGCCTGCTCGGCCTCCCGGTCGCGGCGGGCAACAAGCAGCGCCTCGCCGACGACCGTGTCGCCATCGACTCGATCGTCGGTGATGTCTCGGGCAAGCGCGCCATCGTCCTCGACGACGAGATCGCGACCGGCGGCTCGATGATCGAGCTGCTCGACAAGCTCGAGGAGGCGGGGTGCCCCGGCGCCGCCATCGCGTGCACGCACGGGCTGTTCGCCGGCAAGGCCGTGGAACGACTGAACGGCCACCACCTCGTCACCGAGATCGTCACGACCGACACCGTCCCCGCGCCGACCGGGCTGGAGAAGCTGTCGATCGTGTCGGTCGCCGACCTGTTCGCCGAGGCCATCGCCCGCATCCACGCCGGTGAGTCGGTGAGCAGCCTCTTCGACGGCGTCGACCCGCGCCACGCTCCCCCGCAGCTCAAGCTGCCGTTCTGAGGAATGACCCCGTGACCCCCCGCATCATCCTTGCCCTGGTCCTCGACGCGCTCGTCATCGCCGGTTTCGCCGCGCTCGGGCGGGAGCAACACGACAGCGGCCCCGCCATCACCGGCGCGTTGGAGACGGCCTGGCCGTTCCTCATCGGCGGGGCCGTCGGCTGGCTCGTGTGGTGGCTGGCCCGCCGCTCCCCCGCGCTCGGTCTCGGCGGCGGCGCGGTCGTCTGGCTGAGCACCGTGGTCGTGGGCATGGCGCTTCGCGCGCTCACCGGACAGGGCACGGCCTTCGTCTTCGTGCTCGTCACGCTCGGGGTGACCGGCGCCTTCCTCCTGGGCTGGCGCGCCGTGGCGTTCTTCATCGACCGCCGCCGCTGAGACCGTGCCTGTCGCACGGTCTCAGCGGGTCTCGGATCAGACGCGGCGGAACAGGGCGGCGAGGGCCTGACCGCCACCGATGCACATCGTGACGATGCCGGTCTCGAGGTCGTGCCGGGCCAGGTGCTTGGCCAGGCGCACCGTGAGGATCGCGCCCGTCGCGCCGACCGGGTGGCCGAGCGCGATCGCCCCGCCGTAGGGGTTGACCTTCGACTCGTCGAGCTCGGCGTCGCGGACGACGGCCACGGCCTGGGCCGCGAACGCCTCGTTGAGCTCGATGACGTCGACGGTGCTCGGCGTGAGACCCGTCTGGTCGAAGAGACGCTTCAACGCCGGGGTGGGGGCGTACCCCATGAGCTCGGGCTCCATCGCGGCGACCGCGACCGACTCCAGGGCCACCAGCGGGGTGAGGCCTCTCTCCTTGGCGGCGCTCTCGGTCGCGAGGACGACGGCGGCGGCGCCGTCGTTGATGCCGGAGGCGTTGCCGGCCGTCACCGTGCCGTCCTTCGCGAACGCCGGCCGCAACCCGGCGAGGGTCTCCATCGTCGTGTCGGGCTTGGGGTGCTCGTCCTTCTCGATGGTCTTGGAGCGACGGCCACCGGTCTCGACGGCGACGATCTCCTCGGCGAACGCGGACTGCGCCTCCTCCGAGGCGGCGCGGCGCTGGGACTCCAGGGCGAACTCGTCCTGGGCCTCGCGCGAGATGTCGTACTTCTTGGCGACGTTCTCGGCGGTGACACCCATGCCGATGTCGTGGAACGGGTCGGTGAGCATGGCCATCGTGCCGTCGACGAGGGGGCGGTTACCCAGCTTGTAGCCGTTGCGGGCACCGAAGTCGTAGTACGGCATCCGCGACATGTTCTCGTCGCCGCCGGCGACGCTGATGTCGAGGCCGTTCCACCGCATCTGCTGCGCCGCCGACCAGATGGCCTGCAGGCCGCTGCCGCAGAGACGGTTGACGGTGAACGCGGGCGTGCTGACCGGCAGCCCGGCCTCGATGGTGACGCGGCGGGCGTTGTAGGCGTCGGGGCCGACCTGGCCGATACAGCCCATGACGACCTCCTGCACGTCCTCGGCGGCGACGCCGGAACGGCTGAGGGCCTCACGGACGGCATGGGCGCCGAGGACGTGGGCGGGAACGTCCTTGAAGGCTCCTCCGAAGGAACCGACGGGGGTACGGGCTCCGTCGACGACGACGATCTTCTCGGGTGCGGGCATAGCGACCTCTCCTGTGCGATCGGGTTCCCCGCCCACGCTAGTGCGCGGGAGCAGGCGCCATGAGGCCCAAGGCCCGACGACTTTAAGCCGTCCCGAGAATCAGAGGTAGGTCTCGGAGGTTTCCACGTCGACGACACCCCGCACGCTCGGGCCGCCGTCGGCGCGCTCCCGGGCGAGCGTGCGGATCTGTGCGACCGTGCCACCCCGACGCCCTGAGACACGGGCCCAGTCGTCGGGGTTGGTCGTGCCGGGCAGGTCCTCGTTCTCGACGAACTCCGCGGCGAGTGCCTCGGTGAGGTGGCGCCCGGTGATGCCCCGCGAGCCACCGTCGAGGAGATCCTTGATCGCGGCCCGCTTGGCGCGGTCGACGATGTTGCCGATCATGGCGCCGGAGGCGAAGTCGCCGAAGTGCAGCACCTCGGTGCGCCCGTCGGTGTAGACCAGCTCGAGGTACCGGTTCTCCGGGGTGCGCGCGAACATGCGGGCCACGACATCGGCGATGAGCGCGGCCACGGTGGCCTCGGGCGAGCCGTCGTGCGCGTCGAGTTCGGCCTGCGCCAGCGGCAGGTCGGGGGTGAGGTACTTGGCGAAGATGTCGCGAGCCGCGGCCTCGTCGGGGCGGTCGATCCGGATCTTCGCGTCGAGACGGCCCGGGCGCAGGATGGCCGGGTCGATCATGTCCTCGCGGTTGCTGGCGCCGATGATGATGACGTTGTCGAGCCGCTCGACTCCGTCGATCTCGGCGAGGAGCTGCGGCACGATCGTCGTCTCCACGTCACTCGACAGGCCCGAGCCGCGGGTGCGGAAGAGGGAGTCCATCTCGTCGAAGAACACGACGACGGGGGCGCCGCTACTCGCGTGGTCGCGAGCGCGTTGAAAGATGAGGCGGATCTGCCGCTCGGTCTCCCCGACGTACTTGTTGAGCAGCTCCGGGCCCTTGATGTTGAGGAAGAAGCTGCGCGTCTCCGTGCGCCCGGCCAGCTCGGCGCTCTGGCGAGCCAAGGAGGCGGCGACAGCCTTGGCGATGAGGGTCTTGCCGCACCCGGGCGGCCCGTAGAGCAGCACACCCTTGGGCGGGCGCAGGTGGTGCTCGCGGAACAGCTCGGGGTGCAGATAGGGCAGCTCGACGGAGTCGCGGATCGCCTCGATCTGGCCCGCGAGACCCCCGATGTCGTCGTAGCTGATGTCGGGCACCTCTTCGAGCACGAGGTCTTCGACCTCGGCCTTGGGGATGACCTCGTGGACGAAGTGGGCACGGGAGTCGTACAGCACGGTGTCGCCGGCGCGCAGGTGCTCCCCGCGTAGCGGGTCCGCGAGGCGGCACACCCGCTGGTCCTCACCCTGGAGGGTGATGACGACACGCAGACCGTCGAGCACGTCGACGACGGAGGCCACCTGGCCGACGTCCTCGTAGTCGTCGGCGGCGACGACGGCGAGGGATTCGTTGAGGCGCACCCCGCGGCCCGGGACGAGGTGCTTCTCGGGCACGTCGGGCGAGATGGTGACGAGCATCGTGCGCCCGCCGGTGAGCACCTGCACGGTGCCTTCGCGGGCCTCGCGCATGACGACCCCGTAGGTGAGCGGCGGCGTGGCGAGCGCCTCGACCTGGGCCTTGAGCGTCGAGAGCTGGTCGCGCGCGTAGGCGAGGGTGCGGGTGAGTTCGTCGTTGCGGCGCGAGAGGGCCGCGATCTCTCCGGAGCGGAACGAGCCTTCGACGGGACGGCCGGCGCTGCCGGGACGGCCGGAGCTGCCAGGTGGGCGGGGTGTCTCACTCATCGTCGGTCCCCTGCTGCGCGGTCTTCTCTTGAGCGGCGCGACGCAACCGGCGGATCTTCTTCTCGCTGACGGGCCGCTCCCCCACGTCGTCGGGGGTCCAGTCCTGCTCGGTGAGGGCGGGGCTCTCGGCGCCGGTACCCTCCTCGCCGTAGGCGCCCTTGGCGGGGCGGCGTTTGCGCAGCGGCGGAGTGGTGTCGGGCGCGAGGCGGCGGCTCGTGATGAGGAACCCGGTGTGGCCGTGCATGCGGTGTTCGGGGCGGACAGCAAGCCCTTCGAGGTGCCAGCCGCGCACGAGCGATTCCCAGGCTTGGGGTTCGGTGAAGCCGCCGTGGTCGCGCAGGTCTTCGGCGACGCGGGAGAGTTGGGTGGCGGTGGCGACGTAGCAGATGATGACGCCGCCGGGGATGAGGGCGTCAGCGACGACGTCGAGGCATTCCCAGGGGGCGAGCATGTCGAGCACGACCCGGTCGATGCTGCCCGCCTCGACGGTCTCCGGGAGGGCCTCGACGAGGTCACCGACGGTCACCGACCAGGCGGGGTGGGGGCTGCCGAAGAAGGCTTCGACGTTGCCGCGGGCGATGTCGGCGAAGTCTTCGCGCCGCTCGAAGGAGTAGAGCCGGCCGCAGTCGCCGACGGCGCGCAGCAGCGACATCGAGAGGGCGCCGCTGCCGACGCCGGCTTCGACGACGCGGGCGCCGGGAAAGATGTCGGCCATCTGCACGATCTGCCCCGAGTCCTTGGGGTAGACCACGGCGGCGCCGCGCGGCATCGACATGACGTAGTCGCTCAGCAGGGGCCGGAGCACCAGGTACTCGACGCCGGCGGTGTTGGTGACGGTGGACCCGTCGGGTGAGCTGATGATGTCGTCGTGCGCGACGCTGCCCCGGTGGGTGAAGAACTGGTTACCCGCCACGAGGGTGATGGTGTGCAGCCGCCCCTTGGGGTCGGTGAGCTGCACCCGGTCACCCGCCGCGAAGGCACCTCGCCGCAGGGCGGCACCGGTGGGCTGCATCGTCGCGTCCGTCATGGTGCCTGAGTCTAGGGGCCGCCACCGAGGACCCCGCGCGGGCCACACCCGTGGGTAGGCGGCGGCAGGATCACCGGGTCCTCATCGACCAGCGCTCTGATCGCCCTCAGCAGCCCGGACGGCGGTGGCGGTGACGACGCCGCTCGGGTGGTCGCCTGTCATGAGGACGATGAGCGGGGCTGCGGTGGCGTGCATGCGGTCGATGACGTCGGTGATCGGCGGGAGGCCGTCGACCGTCATGAACCAGCGCTCGTCCAAGCGGGCCGTCAACGCCGAGACCGGCGTGTCCGGGCCGACCCCCGGGTGCTCGGCCCGCAGCAGCACGCCCAGATGGCCGCCGGTGTCGACCAGCGCCACCGGTTCGCGGCCGCTCGCCCGCCGCACCTCCTCGATGCGTGCCGCAGCCTGCCCCAGCGTCCACGACGCGTCCACCACGACCGCAGGGGCCAACACCCGCTCCATCGTCACCCGACGCCGAGCCCCCATCGCCCGCCCCGCCCGCACCGCCTGGGAGGCGCCCGACCACAACAACGCGCCGATGAGCCCTGCCCAGGCCATGAGGAAGAACGACGGCGCCTGCCCCTGAGCGAGCGGCCACACGACCAGCCACCCCACCACGACGACGACCAGGCCGCGCCCCGCCCACCCCGAGGCCAGCAGGCCCAGGTGCCGCTTGCCCGTGGCGCCCCACACCGCCGCGTCGAGAATGTGGCCGCCATCCAGCGGGTGACCGGGCAGCAGGTTGAACACCGCGACCAGGCCGTTCGTCACGACGAACGCGACGGCCAGCAGCCACGGCACGCCCTGCCCGACGTACGGCAGCACCAGCCAGCCCAGCAGCGCCAGCACTCCGTTGGCGAGCGGCCCGACCACCGCGATCGCGGCAGACCGGGCCGGGGTCAAGGTGCGGTTCTCGAACGTCGTGTGCCCGCCGAACAGGTCGACGACGATGCGTCCCACCCGCGCCCCTGTGGCCCGAGCCACCAGCGCGTGCGCCGCCTCGTGAACGAGGACCGAGAACAGCAACAGCACCGCGTACGCCGCCGCCACGATGCCCGCGACGATCGCACCGACCCCCAGGGCGGCGTCGATGCGCGGCGCGAAGTACCAGATGATGAGCACCGCGAACAGCGGCCACGTCCACGACATGTAGACCGGCACCCCACCCGGCGCGCCGAGACGCAAGGCTCGGGACGGGCCGCCCTCCGGGACGGTGGTCACGAGAGCTCCAGCGGCACGTAGTGGTAGCGGTGGTGCTCGCGCATCGCCAACGACTCGTAGAGCGCGATCGCCGGGGCGTTCGACGTGAGGCACTCGACGGCGGCGAACGATGTCGCCGGCTCCCAGACGCGCGCCGCCTGCAACGCCGCGACCGTGATGGCCCGCCCCACGCCCCGCCGACGGGCCCGCGGGGCGATCTCGACGCAGGAGACGTGCGCCCATCGGCGGTCCAGATCCACCCGTACACACCCCACGGGGACGCCGTCGGAGCAGACCACGCCATACCGGCCGGGTGCGGCGGTGAGGACTGCGCGTTCGTGCACCCCGTGGTGCCCGCCGCCACGCCAGACGGCGAGCCAGTCGGCGGTGGGTTCGTCGGTCCAGGTGGGGTCGACCTGCTCGGCGTCCAAGACCATCGAGCGCAGGTCGCCGACCAAGGTCACCGTCTCCCCGTCCTCGTGGCCGGCGGGAGCGGGACCGAGCCGCTGCAGCGTCGCGTCGAGGCCGCGAGCGGCGTACCAGGCCCGCACCTGCGCGAGGCCGTCGTCCTCGTTCACGCCCGGATCTCCCGCGATGAGCGTCGAGTTGGCGCGCCGGGTGAACCCGTGACCCGCGTGCAGCACCCAGCCGCCGAGGCGCGCGGTCTCGACCCCGGGCCAATGCTCGCCGAGCATCCTGCGGAGCTTCTCGGGCGAGCTCGCGGGCCTCACCGGCGGCGGCGGCACCTCCCGCGCCGCCGTCACGTCGCGCCGCTCGATCCGCACGGTCGGCCCGTCCTCGGGCTGGATCACCAGGACGTCCGCGGCGTCGGCGACGACGTGCCCGACGACGTCGGACAACTGGCCGCTCTCGAGGCGACGACGGACGCTCAGCCGTCGGTCAGCGACCACAAGTCCTCCGGGGTGACACCCTCCAGGGTGGCGACGCGGCTCAGACCGGGCAGGTCGGGGATCTCGACCAGGTGCGGCACAGCGATCGTGCGCGCCCCCGAGGCCAGGGCCGACCGGGTGCCCGTCGTCGAATCCTCCAGCGCGACACACTTCCCCGCCTCGACGCCCAGATCGGCGATCGCGGTGAGGTACGCCTCCGGGTGCGGTTTGCCGTGGGTGACGGCGTCACCGGTGACGACCGAAGCGAACGTGTCGCCCGGCAGCGCCTCCAGCAGCACGTCGACCATGGGCCGCCACGACATCGTCACGAGCGCACACGGCACGCCGCGCTCGCGCAGCCCGCTCAGCAGTTCCCGGGCACCGGGCCGCCACGGCATGACCTCCCGCATCGAGGCGATGACCCCGGCCTGCATCCGCTCGGTGATCTCACGCGGCGGCAGGTCGACGGGCGTGTGGTCGAGGATGTACTGCGCCGAGACCTCCAGGGGGTTGCCGACGAGGGCGAGCTTGTCCTGCTCGGTCCACGTGCCCCCGAAGCTCTCCACCAGGGCCGTCTCGTTCTCGGCCCAATACGGCTCGGTGTCGATGAGCGTGCCGTCCATGTCCCACAACACCGCTGCGGGAAGGCTCCGAGCTGCCGTCTGCGCGTTCATGCTCACACCTTGAAGTAGGAGGCTTCGGGGTGGTGCACCACCAGGGCGTCGGTGGACTGCTCGGGGTGCAACTGCAGCTCCTCGGACAGCTCGACGCCGATGCACTCGGGTTCGAGCAGACGCACCATCCCGGCGCGGTGTTCGAGGTCGGGGCAGGCGGGGTAGCCGAAGGAGTACCGGCACCCCTGGAACTTGACGTCGAGGATCGCGTCGAGCCCGAGGGAGTCGGGGTCCCCGATGCCCAGCTCTTCGCGGACCCGGGCGTGCCACATCTCGGCGAGGGCCTCGGTGAGCTGCACCGACAGGCCGTGCAGTTCGAGGTAGTCGCGGTAGGCGTTGTCCGCGTAGATCTTGGCGGTGACGTCGCTGACGTGCTCTCCCATGGTCACGAGCTGGAACGGCAGCACGTCGGGGACGCCGTCGGCCTCGTACGCGGCCTTGTCCTTGAAGAAGTCGGCAAGGTTGAGCCGGCGGTCGCGCGTCTGCCGCGGGAACGTGAACCGCTCCCGCTCGGTACCCGCCTCGTGCCCGTGCTCGTTGCCCTCGTGCCACAGGACGACGAGGTCGTTGCCCTCGCTGTAGCACGGGAAGTAGCCGTAGACGACCGCCGGGCGCATGATCTCCTCGGTCTTGATGCGGTCCAGCCACATGCGCAGCCGCGGACGACCCTCGGTCTCGACGAGCTCCTCGTAGTCCGGCCCCTCGCCGCCCCGGGTGGGCTTGAGCCCCCATTGGCCGAGGAACGTGGCGCGCTCGTCGAGGTAGGCGGCGTAGTCGGCCAGCGCGATGCCCTTGACGATGCGCGTCCCCCAGAACGGCGGCGTGGGCACCGCGTCGAGGCGGGCGACGTCCGAGCGGGTGGTGTCGTCGGTCGAGGGGCCGTCGCTCGCGCCTGCCCCCGCCTTGGCGCGGACGCGACGCTGCCGCAGCTCCGGCAGCGCGTCGCCCAGGTCGATGCCGGAGTCCTTGGCCTTGGCGATGGCGTCCATGAGCCGCAGGCCCTCGAACGCGTCCTTGGCGTAGCGCACGTGCCCGTCGTAGATCTCGGCGAGATCCTGCTCGACGAACGCCCTGGTCAGTGCCGCACCACCCAGCAGGACAGGCCACTGCTGCGCGAACCCGCGAGCGTTGAACTCCTCGAGGTTGTCCTTCATGACAACCGTCGACTTGACGAGGAGACCGCTCATGCCGATGGCGTCGACGTCGTGTTCGGTGGCGGCGTCGATGATCTCGTTGACCGTCTTCTTGATGCCGATGTTGACGACGTCGTAGCCGTTGTTGCTCAGGATGATGTCGACGAGGTTCTTGCCGATGTCGTGCACGTCACCCTTGACCGTGGCGAGCAGCACCTTGGCCTTGGCCTGGCGCCCGCCCCCGCCCTCGGCGGCGACCTGCTCCTCGATGACCGGCTCCAGGTGCGCGACGGCAGCCTTCATCGTCTCGGCGCTTTGCAGCACGAACGGCAACTGCATGGTGCCCGCACCGAAGCGGTCGCCGACGACCTTCATGCCCGCGAGCAGGTGATCGTTGATGATCTGCAGCGCCGGGGTGCCGGAGTCGACGGCCTCGTCGAGGTCTTCGGGCAGCCCCTGCCGTTCGCCGTCGATGATGCGCTGGGAGAGCCGCTCCCCCACCGGCATCGCCATGAGCTCTTCCAGACGCGACTCCTTGAGCGAGCTGGAGTCGACGCCCTCGAAGAGTTCGAGCATCGTCTGCAGGGGGTCGTAGGTGCACTCGCTGTTCCCCGGCTCACCGGCCCATTCGCGGCGGTCGTGGATGAGGTCGAGCGCCACCTTGTACTGCTCTTCGTCGATGCGGGCGATCGGCAAGATCTTGGCGGCGTTGACGATCGCGCTGGTCAGACCCGCTTTGACGCACTCGTCGAGGAAGACGGAGTTGAGCACGACGCGCGCCGCCGGCTTGAGACCGAAGCTCACGTTCGAGACACCGAGGGTGGTCTGCACCCCCGGGTACGTGGTGGTGATCTCGCGGATCGCCCCCATCGTCTCGATGCCGTCGCGGCGGGTCTCCTCCTGCCCGGTGGCGATCGGGAAGGTGAGAGCGTCGACGATGATGTCCTCGACCTTCATGCCCCACTGCTCCGTGAGGGCGTCGATGAGGCGCGAGGCGATCTCGACCTTGTGCTCGCGGGTGCGGGCCTGGCCGGTCTCGTCGATGGTGAGGGCGACGACCGCGGCGCCGTGCTCCTGCACGAGGCGCATCATGCGCGTGAAACGAGAGTCGGGGCCGTCGCCGTCTTCGTAGTTGACGGAGTTGATGACCGCCCGGCCGCCCATGCGCTCCAGACCGGCCTCGATGACGGCGGGCTCGGTCGAGTCGAGCACTAGCGGCAGCGTGCTGGAGGTCGCGAAGCGGCTGACCATCTCGCTCATGTCCGCCACGCCGTCGCGGCCGACGTAGTCGACGCACACGTCGAGCAGGTGGGCGCCCTCGCGGGTCTGGTTCTTGGCGATCTCGACGCAGTTCTCCCAATCCTGCGCCAGCATCGCCTCGCGGAACGCCTTGGAGCCGTTGGCGTTGGTGCGCTCCCCGATCGAAAGGAAGCTCGCGTCCTGCCGGAACGGCACCGCCGTGTACAGGGAGGCGACGCTCGGCTCCGGGCGCGGCTCGCGCGGAGTGACCGGCATGCCGCCGACCGCCTCGACGACCGCCTTGAGGTGCTCCGGGGTCGTGCCGCAGCAGCCCCCGACGAGCGAGAGCCCGTAGTCCTTGACGAACGTCGTGTGCGCCTTCGCCAGCTCGGCCGGCGACAGCGGGTAGACCGCGCCATCCTTGCCGAGCTGCGGCAGGCCGGCGTTCGGCAGGCACCCGACGGCGATGGTGGCGTTCTGGGCGAGGTGGCGCAGGTGCTCGCTCATCTCGGCGGGACCGGTGGCGCAGTTGAGCGAGATCATGTCGATGCCGAGCGGCTCGAGCGCCACGAGCGCGGCCCCGATCTCGGTGCCCATGAGCATCGTGCCCGTGGTTTCGACCGTGACCGACACGATGATCGGCAGGTTCTCGTCCACGGCGGCCAGCGCCCGCTTGGAGCCGACGACGGCCGCCTTGACCTGCAGCAGGTCCTGGCAGGTCTCGATGAGCAGCGCGTCGGCGCCACCGTTGATGAGGCCGCGCGCGCACGTCTCGTACGCGTCGCGCAACTGGGCGTAGGGGGCGTGCAGCAGCGAGGGCAGCTTGGTGCCCGGGCCCATCGAGCCCAGCACGAACCGCGGCTTGTCCTCCGTCGCGTACTCGTCACACACCTCGCGGGCGATGCGCGCCCCGGCCTCGGCCAACTCCTCGATGCGGTCGGGAATGTCGTACTCGGCGAGGTTGGGCAGGTTGGCGCCGAACGTGTTGGTCTCGATCGCGTCGACCCCCACGTCGAGATAAGCCCGGTGCACCCCGGCGACGATGTCGGGACGCGTCACGTTGAGGATCTCGTTGCAGCCCTCGAGCTGCTGGAAGTCCTCCATGCTCGGGTCGGCGTCCTGGAGCATGGTGCCCATGGCGCCGTCGGCGACGATGACGCGGCTCGACAAGAGTGCACGGAACTGATCAGAGCGGCTGCTCACGGAATTTGGGCCTCACGGTCGGGGAGCACGGGACGATCGGGGCGATGCACCGCGCGGGATTCGCCTCCATGCTAGTGGCCGCCGCCGACAACCCCGGTGCGCCCCGTAGTCTGGACGGATGAGGACGAGGAGCTGCATGTGATCGAGGTGGAGGACCTGCCGGAGCTGCGTCGTCCCGTCGTCGTGGCTGCCTTCGAGGGCTGGAACGACGCGGGCGAGGCCGCCTCGTCGGTCATCGCTCATCTGGCCGAGGTGTGGGGCGCCGAACCCGTGGCCGCCGTCGACCCGGAGGACTACTACGACTTTCAGGTCAACCGGCCCCGCGTCGGACCCCACGAGGGAGTGCGCCGCATCACGTGGCCGACGACCCGGATCCTGCTCGCCCGCCGCACCGGTCTCGGTCGCGACGTCCTGCTTGTCGAGGGCATCGAGCCCTCCATGCGGTGGCGCTCGTTCGTCGTCGAAATCCTCACCCTCGCGCACGAGGTCGACGCCGAGATGGTGATCTGCCTCGGCGCGCTGCTCGCAGACGTCCCGCACACGCGGCCCTGCCCGGTGTTCCTCACCTCCGAGGACCCCGAGCTCACCGACCGCCTCGACCTCGAGCCGAGCACGTACGAGGGCCACACCGGCATCGTCGGTGTGCTCGCCGACGCGGCGACCCAGTCCGACCTGCCGTGCGTGTCCGCCTGGGCTTCGGTGCCGCACTACGCGGGCGGGCACAACTCCCCCAAGGCCACCCTGGCGCTGCTGCGGGCGCTGGAGGAGGTGCTCGACACGGTCCTGCCCCACGGGGACCTCGATGAGCTGTCGCGCGCGTGGGAGCGCGGCGTCGACGAACTCGCCGCGTCCGACGACGAGATCGCCGAGTACGTCCAGGCGCTCGAGTCGGCGCAGGACACCGCCGACCGCCCGGAGGCCTCCGGGGATGCCATCGCGCGGGAGTTCGAGCGCTACCTGCGCCGCCGAGGCGACGAGCAGGGCTGACCGCCCGACCTCAGCGCAGCCTCAGAGCTGCACGCCGAGGGTCGCATCGACGATGTCGGCGAGTGCGGCACCGCCCAACTCGCCGGCGTCGGCGCCGGCCTCGATCCACCGATCCACGTGCGCGATGGCACCGGGGCCGTCGAGGTCGTCGTCGAGGCATCCGCGCATCCGGGCCAACAGGCCCGTCCCCACGGCGCCGCACTCCGGGCCGCCGGCCGCCGGGGTGACCGCGGCCTCCCGCCAGCGGCCCAGCCGTGTCTTCGCCTCGTCCAGGACCTCGTCGGTCCACTCCCACGGGGTCGCGTAGTGATGGGCCAGCACCGCCAGGCGGATCGCCGCCGGATCGACCCCCTCGCGGCGCAGCTTCGAGACGAGCACGAGGTTGCCCTTGGACTTGCTCATCTTCTCGCCGTCGAGCGCCACCATCGCCTGGTGGAGGTACGCGTCCGCGAACGCGCCGTCGCCGTGGAGGGCGGCGGCTTGCACGGCGCTCATCTCGTGGTGGGGAAAGACGAGGTCGGTGCCCCCGGCCTGCACGTCGAACCGCTCACCGAGGTGGGCCGCGGCGATGGCCGAGCACTCGATGTGCCAGCCCGGACGCCCCTGCGGGAGACCGTCGACCTCCCACGCGGGCTCACCGTCGCGGGCAGCGCGCCAGAGGAGGGGGTCGAAGCGGGTGCGCTTGCCCTCTCGGTCGGGGTCCCCGCCGCGGTCGGCGAAGACCTCGTCCATGTCGGCGTGCGTGAAGCGGCTCGTGCGACCGAAGTCGTCCCGCTGCTGCAGATCGAGGTAGACGTCGTCGGCACCCTCACCGTCGGACTCGGCCGTCCCGATGCGGTACGCCGCACCGGAGGCGAGCAACTCCGCCACATCCGCGGCGATGAGCTCGACGCTCTCGACGACCCCGACGTAGTGCTGCGGCGGGATGACGCGCAGCGCCTCCATGTCGTCGCGGAACAACTGGATCTCGCGGGTGGCGAGGTCGCGCCAGTCGAGGCCGTCGCGCCGGGCCCGCTCGATGAGGGGATCGTCGACGTCGGTGACGTTCTGCACGAACGTCACCTCGCGCCCGGAATCGCGCAACGTCCGCACGAGGAGGTCGACCATGAGGTAGGTCGCGGCGTGCCCGAGGTGGGTCGCGTCGTAGGGGGTGATGCCGCAGACGTACACGCCCGCAGTGTCGCGCTGCGTCGCGACCGGCCGCAGGGCGTCGGTCGCGGTGTCGTGGACGGAGACGGTCCGACCCGCCTGACGAGGCAGGTCGGGCACGGTGGGAGCGGGCCAGGCGATCACGCGTGTGATCGTAACCGCGAGGGCTTCGGCTCTCAGAGGGCGGGCCAGGGGACGGACGGCCAGCCCGGCTGCGGCAGCGGGTGCACCCGGGTCCGGAGCAGCCGGTCGACCCGCGCGGACAACGCCGACACCTCGGCCTCGGTGAGCAGCTCACGGCACTGGTCGAGCAGGGGGCCGTCGCGCAGCGCCGCATCCAACGTCTCGATGCGGGCGAGGTCGGCCTCGGCGAGGGGCTCCCCCGCCCATCCCCAGAGCACCGTGCGGAGCTTGTCGTCCTCGTGCAGGGACACGCCGTGATCGATCCCCCACAGGGACCCGTCGACGCCCCGCAGCAGGTGCGAGCCCTTGCGGTCGCTGTTGTTGAGGACCGCGTCGAGCACCGCCACCGACCGCAACTCGGGGGTGTCGGCGTGCGCCAGGGTCACCGGCCGGCCGTCGGGGAGTTCGCCGGTGAACACCGGCAGCCAGGGTGGGCCGACCTCCTCGGGCGGCAGGAGGAGGAACAACTCACCCTCTTCGTCGACATCGTCAGGCCCCTCATCGGGTTCATCCTCGGGGCCGACCGGCACGTCGGTGACCCACCATTGCACCGCGCCCGGCCCGGCGGGACCGTCGAGCAGCACGGTGGGCGGGACGATCCCGAACCCTGCGGCTGCGTCGATGAGATAGGCGGCGCGTTCCCGATGGGCCAGGCAGCCGTCGGGGAAGTCCCACAGGGGGCGTTCACCGGCGATCGGCTTGTAGGCCACCGGAAGCGACCCGCACCGGCCGAGGAACACGGCGTTCGAGGCGTCCATCACCCGGCCGACGAGGTGGACCGGCTCCGTGAGGTGCGACTCGCCGGGGACGTGGGGCACCCCGGCCTTGGTCACCGCTTGTAACCGTTGGCCCGCGGGCAGATGTGCCCCGTGGGATCGAGTGGGGCACCGCAGAACGGGCAGGGCGGTCGACCGGCGGCGACGACCTGGTGACTGCGGCGCGCGAACGAGCGGGCGGCGGCCACCGACAGGCTGATCCGCAGGCACGCGACGTCGAGGTGCGCGAGATCGGTGTCCTCGTCGACCTCCTCACCGACGGGGACGAGGTGGATCACGAGACGACGCCCGCCCGGGTTCCAGTCCAACCGCATGGCCCCGACGGTGAACTCCTCGTCGACGGGCATGTCGAGCGGCGCGTTGTCGGCGAGCAGCTCGCGGGTGTCTTCGGGGGCGTACTCCTCGATGAGGCTGTCCATGCGCTCGGCGAGGACGCTCACCTGCTCCTTCTCGAGAGCGACGGTGCTCACCCGCCCGTCCACGCTGGCCTGCAGGTAGAACTGCCGCTGCCCCGGGGGGCCGACGGTGCCGGCGACGAAGCGTTCCGGTGGGTCGAAGTCGATGACGGGCATGGCACCACCGTAGCCGGGTGCCGCCGGTGAGGCTCTCGGGCGCGTCAGACGCCGCCGCCGACCACGCCGGCAGACCCCTGCGCCGGCGCCGATGTCGTCGCGGCGAACCCGTCGAGGGTCCCGGTGTCGTTGACGCGCAACAGGTATGGCCGCTCGGGCGTGTACCGCACCACCGACAGGGAGGCGGGGCCGACCGTGAACCGTTGAAAGGCGTCGAGGTGGGCCCCGGTGGCGTCGGCGAGCACGGCCTTGATGACGTCACCGTGAGACACCGCGGCCCACAGGGCATCGGCGCCGTGCTCCTGCTCGATCTGATGGTCGAGGGCGCGCACGATCGCGACCGCTCGCGTCGACATGGCCGCGAGGGACTCGTGCCCGAAATCCGGGGACGCCGGAAAGGTGACGGAGCTTGGATGCTGCTGCACCGCGCTCCACAGCGGCTCGGTGGCCAGTTCGGCCAGGGGTCGGCCCGTCCAGGCGCCGTACCGGCACTCCCCCAGGTCGACCTGGTCGGTGACGGGAGTGTCCCAGACGGCGGCGAGGGCGTCGGCGGTCTGCAGGCACCGGGTCAGAGGGCTGGAGTGGAGCGCGACGACGGGTAGGCCCGCCACCCGTGCCGCGAGAGCGCGGGCCTGCTCGGCGCCGGTGTCGTCGAGCTCGACCCCCGGGCTCCACCCGGCCAGCGTTCCGGAGGCGTTGGCGGCGGTGCGGCCGTGACGGACGAGGAGAACGGTGGGCACGTGCTCCAGCTTAGGGCCGCGCCGGGGGCGTCACGGCGTGGCGCTCCGGGCGGCGGTGGCGAGGGCGGTGATGACCTCGGGAGCGGCGTTCTCGTCGCCGGCGAGGCGGACCGTGAGGCCCGCCACGCCGGCGTCGGCGTAGGCGCGGACGCGTCGTGGGAGGTCGTCGACGCATACCGTGACGGCGTCGAGGAGCTCGTCGGGCACGCTGCGGGCCGAATCCTCGACGCGGCCGCGGGCGTAGGCCGTCTCGACGTCGCCCCGGAGCGAGGAGAGGCCGAGGCGTCGCGTCACATCGCGCAGCGTCTCGTGGCCGACCCCGCCGGGCACCGCGAGCCGTTGGGCCAGGTCGGCGCGGAGACGCTCTCGCCCGTCGGCGTCGACGGCGAGGTCGAGCCACACCTCCACCGTCGTGTCGGCGGCGCTCGCCGTGGCGACGATGTCGGCGGCGAGATCGGGGTCAGGGCTGCGCAGGATGAGGTGATCGACCCGTCCGCTCGCGAGGACGGCCCCTGCGCGGTCGCCGACGGCCGCGCTCGCGGTTCCGGTGGCGCTGCGTGCCGCCGTCACGTGTGCGTCGAGGCGGGAGAGCCACGGCGGCGTCGACGGTCCGGCGAGCGTGGTGGGCAGGGTGAACCCGACGCGGGCGCGGTCCCGGGCGACGAGGCCGAGGGTGGCGAGGACGTGCCGCAGATCGTCGGGATTGCCGAGGGGAACGAGCCCGGCCCCGAGGGCGATGTCGGAGGTGGCCGCGGCGAGGGCCGCGACGCGACCGGCGGAGTGTTCGGTGCGGCGCTCCCCGACCCAGACCAGGTCGAGTCCGGCCTCCTGGCAGGCGTGGACGAGTGCGATGTCGCCTGAGGGGGTGGAGTGCGTGTCGGGCGGGAGGATCAGTCCGGAGTGCAGGATCGACCCCTACCTGTCGTCGGACTCGTCGTCGTAGTCGTCGTCGGCGAAGATCTCGAGCGGCGTGACCTCCTCGAAGGCGTCCATGAGGGCGTCCTCGTAGGCGTCGAAGGCCTCGGCGACAGCCTGGTAGGCCGCGACGACCGCCGGGTCGTTCTCACCACGACGGGAGGACGCCGCTTCGAGATGCCTCTCGAGGGCGGTGACGAAGGTGACCAGGGCGGCCCGCGGGTCTGCACTCATGTCTCGACGCTACCGCTAAAGGGCCCTCCACGGCACCCGAAATGCGGTGTCGGCCCCCCGTGTCGGATGGATTGTGCTGCGCGGCCCGTGCGGATGAGGCCCACCGCCCGAGGATGCGAGACTGCAGGGGATGGTCGAGTACGAGTACCGGGTCTTCACCCTGCCCCCGCGCGTCGAGCGTGCCGAGGCGCGCGCCCTGCTGGCGGCAGAGGCCGAGTACGGCCAATGGGAGCTGGCCCGGGTTCGCGTGTTCATCGGCGGAGCACGCCGTATCTGGCTGCGCCGCAAGATCATCCGCGTCCCCCGCTGAGCAGCGTCGCGACTCTGTGTCGGGCCGAGGAACTCCACGACAAAGGCCCCGAACCATCCTCGTTCGGGGCCTTATCTGGTGGTGTCCGGAGGGGGACTTGAACCCCCACGCCCGATAAAGGGCACTAGCACCTCAAGCTAGCGCGTCTGCCATTCCGCCACCCGGACAGGGTGTTCGCGGTGAGCCTGAAGCGGCCCCGCGACCTCCGGAACACTAGCATGAGCCCCCGGTGCGACGCGAAACGGTCAGGCTCACAGGCCGCGATCGGCTCGACGCTGATCCCGCTGGGCCCGGAGTCGCTCGATCGTGCGCCGATCAGCGGCCGCAGCGACCGGGTCCTCCATGAGCGAGTTGAGCACCATCGCGTAGGCGCGCGCGTCGAGGCGCAACCGATCCCACGCTTCCTCCAGCTTCAGGTCCAGACAGGAGGGTGAGGGTCCCCAGCGCCGTTCGATCTCCAGCACCGTCAGGTCACGTGTGCTCAGCGCCGGCCGACGATTGGGTCTCCGCACGGGCGTCTCCTCTCGGTGGTCACCCCCGTCCATCGGCCGTCGGCGAGCCGTGCTGAGGGGTCGTGAGCACCGGGCCGTGAGCCCCCCACGCCCGCCCGTAGAGTTGTCACGGGCCCGAGCGTCGGGCTCGCTATCGAGGAGGGGAAACTCGTGAAACTCATCGTCACCGGGGGCGCCGGATACATCGGTTCGGTCGTGACATCACAGCTCGTCGAAGCAGGTCACGACGTCACCGTCGTCGATGACCTGTCGACCGGCCACGAGGACGCCGTGCCCGAGGGAGCCACCCTCGTTCGCAGCCGTATCCACGACATCGGTGAGGTGCTCGCGGGCGGCGCCTACGACGGTGTGCTCCACTTCGCCGCCAAGTCGTTGGTCGGCGAATCGGTCGAGCGGCCCGAGCTGTACTGGGAGAACAACGTCGTCGGCTCCTACCGCCTCTTCGACGCCGTGCGGGCCGCGGGTATCCCCCGCGTCGTGTTCTCGTCCACGGCGGCGGTCTACGGCGAGCCGGACGTGTCCCCCATCACCGAGGACGTCACGCCCTCCCCCATCAACCCCTACGGCCACTCCAAGCTGGCCATCGACATGCTCCTCACCGACTACGCGAAGGCCCACGGGATCGGCGCCACGTCGCTGCGGTACTTCAACGTCGGCGGCGCCCGCGGCCGCTTCGGTGAGCGGCACGCCGTCGAGACCCACCTCATCCCCAACGTGCTCAAGGTGCCCGCCGGTGAGCGCGAGGCCATGTCGATCTTCGGCGACGACTACGACACGATCGACGGCACCGCCGTCCGCGACTACCTCCACGTCGTCGACCTCGGGCGTGCGCACCTCCTGGCCCTCGACAGCAGCGAGCCCGGCAGCCACCGCATCTTCAACCTCGGCTCCGGCACCGGCTTCACGGTGCGCCAGGTGCTCGACGCCTGTCGCGAGGTGACCGGCCACCCCATCCCCGCCGAGGTCAAGCCCCGCCGGGCCGGCGACCCCACGACGCTCATCGCCTCCTCCCAGCGCGCCGCCGACCACCTCGGCTGGACCCCGGAGCTGGGATTGCACGACATCGTCGCCGACGCTTGGCAGTTCATGCAGAACCCCACCTGAGAACGCGGAAGGGCCCGCAGGCGTGATGCCTGCGGGCCCTTGCCGTGATCGGAGTCGCGAGGACCCCGGATCGGGTATCTCAGACGCGGTCGTCGCGGTCCGTGCGGCCGTCGCGGTCCTCGCGCACGACGTCGCCGTCACGCTCGACCTCGACCTGCTCCTTGCGAACCTCGTCGGTGACGGTCTCGGTGTCGCGGACGACGTCCTTGTCGAGGCCGACGCGCTCCTTGGCGACGGTCTCCTTGTCGACGACGGCGCGGTCGGCGTGCAGCGTGACCTCGACGTTCTCGTCGCCGTCGGCGATGCGGCCGCCGGTCTCGCCGTCGCGGACGGGCTCACGGGTCACGTGAACCTCTTCGCGCTCGACGGGGACGTCCACCGACTGCTTTTCGGTGACGACGTGCTTGCGCAGACGCACCTTGCCGGTCTCGACGCGCTCCTTGCCGACGTTCAGCTCCTCCTCGTGACGCACGACCGAACCGGCGTCGTCACGACGGTCACCGTCGACGTGGTCACGACGCTCGTCGCGACGGTCGGCGTCCACGTGGTCGCGGCGGTCGCCTTCGACGTGGTCACGACGCTCGCCGGCGGCACCAGCGGTACCGGCAGCACCCACAGCGGCGTCGTCACGACGCTCGCCCTGGTGGGTCGAGTCCTGGGAGAGGTTGTAGTAGCGGTAGAGCTCGTCCTCTTCCTGCTCGGAGATGTGGTGGTCCGCGTCCATGTTCGGAGCGTCCTTGATGAAGTCCTTCGTGTACGGCACGCGGATGTCGTCACCGTCGCGGCTGGCCTCGTTCAGGGGCACGAAGGTCTCGTTGGTGCCGAAGAACCCGGCCTTGACCGTGACCCAGGTCGGGCGGTTGGTCTGGTCGTCGAGGTAGATCTGGCCGACGGAGCCGACCTTGTCGCCGTTCTGGTCGACCACGTTCGCGTCGTGAAGAGCGCTGATCTGGTCCTGGGTCATGTCGTTACCGAACATCTGGATTCCTCTCGTCATTGAGGCGGCAGACGGTCCGTCCGCGTGCCCCTGCGTGGGGATTCGGCCTGCCCGACCACCGGACGAATCCGGGGCGAGAACCTCTCCCGTGGTGGGAGCGGAAAGCCGAAGCGTGCTACGCCGTCCTCAATGCCCGAGCGTTCACGCCTCCAAACCCCCCAGGACGAAGAAATCTGAGGCGATCTGGGTGAGGTTGCGCCACAGGTGGATTCGCGGGGCATCGCACGAGGTCAGGGGCGACGGTGCACCAGGAGTGGCAGCACGGTGTCCGCTCCGTGGGACCGCAGGAGAGCTCCGGCGACGGTGACGACCCACCCCGAGGACGACTCGTCGACGACGAGCAGCACGCAGCGTCCGACGAGCCGCTCGGCGTCCTGCGCGTCCACCGACAACCGGCTCGCCCAGCTCGCCGCTTCGGTGCCGCCCCCCGCGCGCTCACCCGCACCGTCCCCCGGGGTCAGGGTGATCCCGATCCGGTCCAACCGGCCGACGTCGGAGAGGTGGGCAGCGAGGGCTTCGGTGGTGCGGACGCGACCGGCCGCAGGGAGCGCCACCACTGCGTCGGGGCGTCGGCGCCAGTGACTGCGCCAGTCGACGAGAACCCCCACCGCGTGCTCGTGCATGGCCGGGTCGGGCTCGTCGCGCGCGAACGGGCCGTGCACGTACTCGCGCCATTCGGGGGCGTCGGCGTGGACGATGACCCTCCCCGGT
>JAUNTP010000255.1 GCA_030538585.1 Mobilicoccus sp. | reverse complement strand
CACGCGGATTCGGATCGACCGCGACGCGCGCGTCATCGCCCAGCGCGTCGACCAGGGCGTCGACCTCGGCGGGCACGTCGAACGGGAAGCAGCTGATCGCGACCGCCGTCGACGCCGCGATCGCCGCACGCGCCTCCTCGCCGTAGTGGATGGTGCGCTTCTGCGCCGCCTCGTTGAAGACGTACTGCGGCTCGCCCGTCGCCGAACGGGTCACCACCGCGCGGGACGACCCGAGCGGCGCGTGGCTCGAGATCAGCTCGACGTCGTGATCGGCGAGATACTCCCGGATGTGGTCACCCGGCTCGTCGTCGCCCACCATCGCGATCAGCGTGGTCGGCACGCCCAGCCGGCGCAGGCCGACCGCCACGTTCAGCGCCGCTCCCCCCACCAGCTCGCGGACGCCGCCGGCATCCCGGATCTCATCGATCAACGCGTCGCCGATGACGACCACCCTCTGGGCTTCTGTGCTCACCCGCTGAGGATACCGCGACGGCGCGGCGGACGCTCCCATCCCCGCGCCCGGGTCTACCCTGGCCGCATGAACCGGCGCACGGCACTGCCCCTGGTGATGCTGAGCGTGCTCCTCGTCGCCGGCTGCGCGCCGCAGCCCGGCCCGAGCCCCGAGCGCAGCGAGACGCCGACGGCATCCGACCCCCCGATCGAGACCGCGACGCCCACGCCCACGCCGACCGCGACACCCGCCTCGATCCCCGACGACTGCCGGGAGATCCTCACCGACGCCGTGCTCGCCGAACTCGGCGAGACCCCGCTCAACGATCCGGCCTTCGGCCCCAGCGGCGTGCAGGACGACGGATCCCTGATCTGCACCTGGGGCGACCCTCGCGCCGACACGACCGGCCTGAGCACGACCATCTCGCAGATGAACCGCGGCCCCGCCCTCGACCTGCGGGGCGAGCTGGCCGACGACGAGGACTACAGCTGCTTCACACCCGACGGCGGCACCCGCTGCGAGAAGACCTGGCAGAACGAGACCTATCCGGTGACCGACGGCCGCACGCTGTTCTGGCGCGACGACATCCTGATCGACACCCGCTACTCGAACCTCGCCCCGTCCGGATACACCAGCGCGATCATCACGAGCATCTGGGACGACTGAGCGGGCCCTTCGACAGGCTCAGGGACCCATCCGGGGGCTCAGGGGGACCCATCCGGGTACGACGAAGGCCCCGGCCTCCCGAAGGAGGGCCGGGGCCTCATCACGCGGTCACATCAGTTGTCGCTACGCTCAACAACTTCAATCGGCTCGGCAGAGCGAGCAAGCTCGCTCTGCTCTCGCCTCAATCAGTTGTACGTGCCGGGGGTGATGTCGTCGGTCGAGAACGCGTCGAAGTCGACGTAGCCGAAGTCGCCGTCGGCGTACGCCCCGTCGGATGCGAAGATCCGGTTCGGGTAGCGCTCGCTCTTGGCCTCCTCGGTCGCCTCGACCGTGATGTCACGGTACTTGTTGAGACCGGTTCCGGCCGGGATGAGCTTACCGATGATGACGGTCTCCTTGAGACCGACCAGCGGGTCGCGCTTGCCCTCCCTGGCGGCCTGCGTGAGCACGCGGGTCGTCTCCTGGAAGGAGGCTGCCGACAGCCAGGACTCGGTCGCCAGCGACGCCTTGGTGATACCCATCAGCTCCGGGCGGCCGGACGCGGGGCGCTTGCCCTCGGACACGGCCTCGCGGTTGATCTGCTGGTAGCGCTTCAGGTCGACCATCTCACCCGGCAGCAGGTTCGTGTCGCCGTGGTCGACGACCGTGACCTTGCGCAGCATCTGGCGCACGATGACCTCGATGTGCTTGTCGTGGATCGGCACGCCCTGCGAGCGGTACACGCCCTGCACGCCGCCGACGAGGTACTTCTGCACCTCGCGGGCGCCCTGCACGCGCATGACCTCCTTGGGGTCGAGCGTTCCGACCTGCAGCGGCTGACCGACCGAGACGTGCTGGCCGTCCTCGACGAGGAGCGTCGCACGCTTCAGCACCGGGTAGACCACTTCCTCGTCGCCGTTGTCGGGCGTGAGGATGACCTTCTTGGCCTTGTCGGTCTCCTCGATCGTGATGCGGCCGTCGGCCTCGGCGATCGGGGAGGCGCCCTTCGGCGTGCGGGCCTCGAAGAGCTCCTGCACGCGCGGCAGACCCTGGGTGATGTCGTCGGCCGAGGCCGAGCCACCGGTGTGGAAGGTACGCATCGTCAGCTGGGTGCCGGGCTCACCGATGGACTGCGCGGCGATGATGCCGACGGCCTCGCCGATGTCCACGGTCTTGCCGGTCGCGAGCGAACGGCCGTAGCACTGAGCGCAGACGCCGACTGCCGAGTCGCAGGTGAGGACCGAGCGGACCTTGATGGTCTCGACACCGGCGTCCACCAGCTTGTCGATCAGCACGTCGCCCACGTCGTCTCCGGCCGCGGCCAGGACCTCGCCCGACTCGCTGACGACGTCGGCGGCCAGCGTGCGGGCGAACACCGAGTTCTCGACGTTCGCGTCGCGGACCAGCTCGCCGGCCGAGTTCGGCGCCGCGATCGGCAGCTCCAGACCCTTCGACGTGCCGCAGTCCTGCTCGCGGATGATGACGTCCTGCGAGACGTCCACCAGACGACGGGTCAGGTAGCCCGAGTCGGCGGTGCGCAGAGCGGTGTCGGCCAGGCCCTTGCGGGTACCGTGCGTCGCGATGAAGTACTCCGCCACCGACAGGCCCTCGCGGTACGAGGAGATGATCGGACGCGGGATGATCTCACCCTTGGGGTTGTTCACCAGACCGCGCATACCCGCGATGTTGCGGATCTGCAGCCAGTTACCACGGGCGCCCGAGGACACCATGCGGTTGATGGTGTTGTCCTCCGGGAAGTGCGCCTTCATCGCGGCCTGCACCTCGTCGGTCGCCTCGGTCCAGATCTGGATGAGCTCCTGACGACGCTCGGCGTCGGTGGTCAGACCCTTGTCGTACTGCGACTGGACCTTCGCGGCCTGCTTCTCGTACTTCGCGACGATCTCGCTCTTGTTCGGCGGGGTGAGGATGTCGCTCAGCGCGACGGTCACGCCCGAACGGGTCGCCCAGTGGAAGCCGGCATCCTTGATGCGGTCCAGCGTGGCGGCCGTCTCGACCTTCGGGTACTCCTCGGCCAGCTTGTTCACGATCTGCGACAGCTTGCCCTTGTCGGCGACCTCGCGCACGAAGGGGTAGCCCTTCGGCAGCGCGTCGTTGAAGATCGCCTGACCGAGCGACGCGTCCACCAGGCCGTGCTGCTCGTAGCCCTCGGGAGCCTCGCCCTCGAGGAAGGTCAGACCCGGGATGCGGATGCGGACCTTGGCCTGCAGGTCGAGGGTGCCCTCGTCCTTCGCCAGAGTCGCCTCGCCGACGGAGCCGAACGCGCGGCCCTCGCCGAGAGCGCCGTCCTTGACCGTGGTCAGGTGGTGCAGACCGATGATCATGTCCTGCGAGGGCAGGGTCACCGGGCGGCCGTCCGACGGCTTCAGGATGTTGTTCGAGGCGAGCATCAGGATGCGGGCCTCGGCCTGGGCCTCCACCGACAGCGGCAGGTGCACTGCCATCTGGTCGCCGTCGAAGTCGGCGTTGAACGCGGCGCAGACCAGAGGGTGAAGCTGGATGGCCTTG
>JAUNTP010000254.1 GCA_030538585.1 Mobilicoccus sp. | reverse complement strand
AGATCGACGGTGACGACGTGTACGTCGACGTCGAGTCGCCCACCAACCTCTGACCTAGAAAGCGAGTAGCGATGTCCACGCTCGAAATCCGCGACCTGCACGTCAGCGTCGAGACCGAGAACGGCCCCAAGGAGATCCTGCGCGGCGTCGACCTGACCATCCGGTCGGGGGAGACGCACGCGATCATGGGCCCCAACGGCTCCGGCAAGTCGACGCTGGCCTACAGCATTGCCGGCCACCCCAAGTACACCGTCACCGGCGGCACGATCACCCTCGACGGTGAGGACGTGCTCGCGATGGAGGTCGACGAGCGCGCCCGCGCCGGCCTGTTCCTCGCCATGCAGTACCCGGTCGAGGTGACCGGCGTGTCGGTGAGCAACTTCCTGCGCACCGCCAAGACCGCCGTCGACGGCGAGGCGCCCAAGCTGCGCCACTGGGTCAAGGACGTCAAGAACGCCATGGCCGAGCTCAAGATGGACGCCGGCTTCGCCGAGCGCGACGTCAACGTCGGCTTCTCCGGCGGTGAGAAGAAGCGCCACGAGATCCTGCAGATGGAGCTGCTCAAGCCGCGCTTCGCCGTCCTCGACGAGACCGACTCCGGCCTCGACGTCGACGCGCTGCGCATCGTCGCCGACGGCGTCAACCGCGCCAAGGAGGCCAACGACATGGGGGTGCTGCTCATCACGCACTACACCCGCATCCTGCGCTACATCACCCCGGACTACGTCCACGTCTTCGTCGACGGCCGCATCGCCGAAGAGGGCGGCCCCGAGCTCGCCGACCGTCTCGAGGCCGAGGGCTACGACCGCTTCACCCAGGGCGCGAACGCCTGATGACGACCACGACCGCCGCCACGAGCGGGAGCCACGCCTCGCGCGGTGACGGGCTGACCTCCGCGGAGGTCGCGGCGGTGCGCGCGGACTTCCCGATCCTCTCGCGCACCGTGCGCGACGGAAAACCGCTCGTCTACCTCGACTCGGGCGCGACCTCGCAGAAGCCGCGGGTGGTGCTCGACGCCGAACGCGACTACTACGAGCAGCACAACGCCGCCGTGCACCGGGGCTCCCACCAGCTCGGTGAAGAGGCCACCGATGCGTTCGAGTCGGCGCGCGAGCGGATCGGGGCGTTCATCGGCGCCCCGGCCCGCGAGATCGTCTTCACCCGCAACGGCACCGAGGCGATCAACCTCGTCGCCTACGCCCTGTCGAACGCGCAGGTTCCCGGTGCTCTCGACGGCGTCGACGAGGACCTCGCGCGGCGCCTGCGGATCGGGCCCGGCGACGAGGTGTGCGTCACCGTCATGGAGCACCACGCCAACCTGGTGCCGTGGCAGGAGTTCTGCCGCCGCACCGGCGCCACGTTGCGCTGGCTGGAGGTCGACGAGAACGGCTACCTCGATGAGAGCCTGTCGGCGATCACCGAGAAGACCAAGGTCGTCGCCTTCACGCACGTCTCGAACGTGCTCGGCACGCTCGTCGACGTCCCCGCCGTCGTCGCCCGCGCCCGCGAGGTCGGCGCGTTGACGGTGCTGGATGCCTGCCAGTCGGTGCCGCACCTGCCGGTCGACGTGAGCGCCCTCGGGGTCGACTTCCTCGCCTTCACCGGGCACAAGGTCGTCGGTCCGTCGGGTATCGGGGTGCTGTGGGGTCGCTACGACCTCCTCGCCGCGCTGCCCCCCTACGTGACGGGCGGCTCGATGATCGAGATCGTCCGCATGGAGGGCTCCACCTACGCCCCGCCGCCCGCGCGTTTCGAGGCCGGGGTGCCGATGACGGCGCAGGCCGTCGGGCTCGCGGCTGCCTGCGACTACCTCGATGCCATCGGCATGGAGCGCGTCGCCGCGCACGACCGCGACCTGGTCGCCTACACCCTCGACCGGCTCGCCGAGCGGCCGTGGGTGCGGGTGCTCGGCCCGACCGACCCCGACCGTCGCGTCGGTGCCGTCTCGTTCGTGATCGACGGGGTCCACCCACACGACGTGGGGCAGGTGCTTGACGACTCCGGCGTCGCCGTGCGCACCGGACACCACTGCGCGTGGCCGCTGCACCGCGCTCTGCGCGTACCGGCCTCCTCGCGGGTGAGCTTTCACGTGTACACGACCCGCGACGAGATCGACACCTTCGTCGAGGCCCTCGACCGCGTGCCCGAGATCTTCGGGGTGGCGTGATGGACCTGTACCAGCAGCTCATCCTCGACCACAGCAAGCGACCCCAGCACGCGGGTCTGCGCGACCCGTTCGACGCCGAGGTGCACCACGTCAACACCAGCTGCGGTGACGAGCTCACCCTGCGGGTGCAGTTGGGTAGCAAGGACGGTGAGCAGGTCGTCGAGGACATCAGCTACGACGCGATCGGCTGCTCGATCTCGGTTGCGTCGACCTCGATCCTCGCCGAGGAGTCCATCGGCTACACCGTGGCCGAGACCCTCGAGACCTACGAGGCCATGAAGGCCATGCTCACGAGCCGCGGCCAGGATGCCGGCGACGAGGAGGTCATCGGCGACGGCGTGGCGCTGGCCGGTGTCGCCAAGTACCCAGCGCGCGTCAAGTGCGCCCTGCTCGGGTGGTCGGCGTACCTCGACGCCCTCGCCCGGGCCGGCGCCGACATCAGCAGCACGAACGACACGAGTCCCGCCGACCAGATGGAGACGTCATGACCGACACCGCCCAGCCGATGCCCACCAGCGCGGCAGACGTCGAGGAGGCCTTGCGCGACGTCGTCGACCCCGAGCTCGGCATCAACATCGTCGACCTCGGTCTCGTGTACGGGGTACACGTCGACGCGAGCAACAACGCCGTCATCGACATGACCCTGACGAGCGCCGCGTGCCCCCTCACCGACGTCATCGAGGACCAGACGGCCCAGGCCATCGAGGGTCTTGTATCGACACACCGCATCAACTGGGTGTGGATGCCGCCGTGGGGCCCGGACAAGATCACCGACGACGGCCGCGAGCAGCTGCGCGCCCTCGGCTTCAACGTCTGAGCGACGGGCCCGCGCCCCGGTCGTGATCCGCTGATGACCCAGCCCCGCCGCGTCGCGGTCGACCCGTACCGGGTCGCGGGCTGGGTGCAGCGCTTCGCCGCCTCCCACGGGGAGGTGACCTGGTCGGTCGTGCGCGGCGAGGACGGTCGGCCCGCCGCGTGGGCGGGCGCCGCGGCGGACGGCTCGTGGGCCACGCTGCAGGGGTGGGGTGCGGTCTCGGGCGAGTTCTCGACGTCGACGCTCGAGCCGTCCGCGCCCTGGATGCGACCCCCGGGCCCCTTGCTCGTGGTCCTGGTCCGCAAGGGAGGGTATGCCGTGGCCGTCACCACCGAGGCCGGTGAGCTGGTGGCGCACAAGGTGGGGACGCGGCACGTGCAGGGGCGGACGGCCGCGGGGGGATGGAGCCAGCAGCGGTTCGCGCGGCGCCGGGAGGGGCAGGTCGACGTGCTGGTCGGCGCGGTGGTGGGGCACGCCAGGCGGGTGCTGGCCGAGGGGGAGGAGACGCTGGCGCAGCGGGTGCTGCTGATCGGTGAGCCGCCCGGGCAGGGGGAGGAGCGCTCGCGCGACCGGGTGCGTGGGTTGGTCGTGGGCGGCGACCCCTCACTGGTCGACCGTGTCCTGGACGAGCTCGCGGTCGGGCCGCTGACGCGGCTGC
>JAUNTP010000253.1 GCA_030538585.1 Mobilicoccus sp. | reverse complement strand
ATCGACGACCTCTTCGCCGAGGCCGCCCGAATGGAGATGCCGGCGGTGGCGACCACCGACCACGGGTCGATCTTCGGCGCCTACGAGTTCTGGAAGAAGGGGCAGAAGTACGGGGTCAAGCCCATCATCGGCATCGAGGGCTACGTCACGCCGGGCACGCACCGCACCGACAAGACGCGGGTCAAGTACGGCGACGGCGGCCGTGACGACGTGTCAGGTTCGGGTGCGTACACGCACATGACGTTGCTGGCCGAGAACACCGCGGGCATGCACAACCTGTTCCGCATGTGCTCGCTGGCCTCGCTCGAGGGCTACTACTTCAAGCCGCGCATGGACCGTGAGCTGCTCGAAACCTACGGTCAGGGCCTCATCGCGACGACGGGCTGTCCCTCCAGCGAGGTCCAGACCCGGTTGCGCCTGGGCCAGTACGACGAGGCCCGCCGCTACGCCGGCGAGATGCGCGAGCTGTTCGGGCCCGAGAACTACTTCTGCGAGCTCATGGATCACGGCCTCGACATCGAGCGCCGGGTCCAGAAGGACCTGCTGCGTCTGGCGCGCGAGCTCGACATTCCCCTGCTCGCCACGAACGACCTGCACTACACCAAGCCGGAGGACGCGACGGCGCACTCGGCGCTGTTGTGCGTGCAGTCGGGCTCGACGCTCATGGACCCCAACCGGTTCAAGTTCGACTCCGACGACTTCTACCTCAAATCCCCGCAGGAGATGCGCCACCTGTGGCGCGAGCTGCCGGAGGCGTGCGACAACACCCTGCTCATCGCCGAACGGTGCGAGGTCGACTTCGTCGAGGGCGAGGGCCGGTACATGCCGCGCTTCCCCTGCCCCGAGGGTGAAGACGAGACGAGCTGGTTCATCAAGGAGGTCGAGAAAGGCCTTCAAGAGCGATTCCCCGGGGGTGTGCCGGACTACGCGCGCAAGCAGGCCAAGTTCGAGACCGACGTCATCGTCGGCAAGGGCTACCCGGGGTACTTCCTCGTCGTTGCCGACTTCATCCAGTGGGCCAAGTCCCAGGGCATCCGGGTCGGGCCGGGGCGTGGCTCGGGTGCGGGGTCGATGTGCGCGTACGCGATGAAGATCACCGACCTCGACCCGATTCCGCACGGGCTCATCTTCGAGCGGTTCCTCAACCCTGAGCGCAAGTCGATGCCCGACTTCGACGTCGACTTCGACGAGCGTCGTCGCGGCGAGGTCATCAAGTACGTCACCGAGAAGTACGGCAGCGAGCGCGTCGCGCAGATCGTCACGTACGGCACGATCAAGGCCAAGCAGGCTCTCAAAGACGCGAGCCGTGTCATGGGTTTCCCCTTCGCGATGGGCGAGAAGCTCACCAAGGCGATGCCGCCGGACGTCATGGGCAAGGGCATCCCGCTGGCCGGCGTGTTCGACCCGGAGCACAAGCGGTACGCCGAGGCCGTCGACTTTCGCGCGATGCACGACGAGGACCCGCAAGCTCAGGAGATCGTCAAGACCGCGCTCGGTCTGGAGGGCCTCAAGCGGCAGTGGGGGGTGCACGCGGCCGGCGTCATCATGAGCTCGGAGCCGCTCATCGACGTCATCCCCATCATGCGCCGTGAGCAGGACGGCCAGATCATCACGCAGTTCGACTACCCGACGTGCGAGACGCTCGGGCTGGTCAAGATGGACTTCCTCGGGCTGCGCAACCTCACGATCCTCGACGACGCCATCGAGAACGTGACAATGAACCGGGGCCTCGAGCTGGACCTCGACGAGTTGTCCAAGACCCTCGACGACAAGGCGACCTACGACTTGTTGGCCCGCGGTGACACCCTGGGCGTGTTCCAGCTCGACGGTGGCGGCATGCGCACGCTGCTGCGCCAGATGCAGCCGGACAACTTCGAGGATATCTCCGCTGCTCTCGCGCTGTACCGGCCCGGCCCGATGGGTGCCAACTCGCACACCAATTACGCCTACCGCAAGACCGGGCGCCAGGAGATCACCCCGATCCACCCCGAGCTCGCGGAGGCGCTCGAACCCATTCTCGGCACGACCTACGGCCTGATCATCTATCAGGAGCAGGTCATGGAGATCGCGCAGAAGCTCGCCGGGTACACCCTCGGTAACGCCGACCTGCTGCGGCGTGCGATGGGCAAGAAGAAGAAGGAAGTGCTGGACGCGGAGTTCGTCAACTTCGAGAAGGGCATGATCGACAACGGGTACAGCAAGGAGTCGATCTCCACGCTCTGGAACATCCTGCTGCCGTTCTCGGACTACGCGTTCAACAAGGCCCACACGGCGGCCTACGGGCTCGTCTCGTACTGGACGGGGTATCTCAAGGCCAACTATCCGGCCGAGTACATGGCGGCGCTGCTCACGAGCGTGCGCGATGACAAGGACAAGTCGGCGCTGTACCTCAACGAGTGCCGGCACATGCGCATCAAGGTGTTGCCGCCAGACGTCAACTCCTCCATCGGCAACTTCGCCGCTGTCGGGGAGGACATCCGCTTCGGTATGGCCGCGATCCGGAACGTGGGTCAGAACGTCGTTGACGCCATCGTCGCGGCCCGTGAGGAGAAGGGGGAGTTCACAAGCTTCTCCGATTTTCTCTCCAAGGTGCCGGCGGTGGTGTGCAACAAGCGGACCATCGAGTCGCTCATCAAGGCGGGCGCGTTCGACTCCCTCGACCATGCGCGGTCGGGGCTAGTGCGGGTGCACGAGAGCTACGTCGATGCCCTGGTCGACATCAAGCGCAAGGAGGCGATCGGGCAGGACTCCCTGTTCGGGGCGTTCGGGTTCGGTGACGACGAGGACGATGCCGACGGCGCCTCGGGAGGGTTGGACGGTCTGCCGCCGATCCCGACGCAGGAGTGGGACAAGCACACGCTGCTCACCTACGAGCGGGAGATGCTGGGCCTGTACGTGAGCGATCACCCGCTGTTCGGGATCGAGCACATCTTGTCGCAGCACAGTGACACCTCGATCGCGTCGGTGTCGGCGTCGGTGGAGGAGGGTGGCCGGGCTGATGGGGCGACGGTGACGGTCGCGGGTCTGATCACGGGGTTGCAGCTCAAGCGCACGAAGAAGGGCGACTTGTGGGCGATCGTCACGGTCGAGGACCTCGAGGGTGCGGTGGAGTGCTTGTTCTTCCCGAGCACGTACATGACGGTGAGCACGATGCTCGCGACCGACTTGGTGTGCGCGGTGCGGGGGCGGATCAACCGGCGTGACGATCAGGTGTCGTTGTACGCGCAGGAGTTGACGTTGCCGGACATCACGGAGGGCCCGCGGGGTCCGGTGATCGTGTCGATGCCGGCGGCGAAGGCGACGAACACGTTGGCGCAGCGTCTCAAGGGTGTGTTGCACGAGCACCCGGGGGCGACCGAGGTGCATTTGCGCCTGACGCAGCCGGGCCGCAACGTCGTCATGAAGCTCGACGACGGCCTCCGGGTGACGGCCTCCCCGGCGTTGTTCGGCGACCTCAAGGCCCTCCTCGGCGCCTCCTGCCTGTCATAGGGAGGCCGCACCCCTGAGCCCCGCGTCGCGGGCGGAATCTCGTTGGTCGAGGAGGAGCGAAGCGACGTCTCGAGACCATCGGCGACGTCATCCATCAACTCACCAATGGTCTCGAGACACTCGCTTCGCTCGCTCCTCCGCCGGATTGAGGAGCGGAGCGTCTCGACATCGACC